>JAGNRZ010000052.1 GCA_017988335.1 Ferruginibacter sp. | reverse complement strand
GTACAATATTGCCTTGCTTATCTACAATGTTTGCTGTAATGTAACATAAATCATTTCCATCTGCTTTTATTTTGCTCCTATCTGCAATTAACTCTACTGCATAAGGCTCTCCAGCTGTTTTAATTTCTTTTACTAAAACAACTTTATTATTATTTTTAGATACAGCTTTTAATACGCCTGCTTCAAATGGCACTTCCCATTTTACATGTAATTCATCTTGTTTCTTTTTTCTTACTCCTAATGACTTCCCATTTAAAAACAATTCAACCTCATCCGCATTATTATAATATGCCCATACATCTACTATTTGTCCTTGTGTCCAATTCCAATGAGGAAAAACATGTAGTACTGGTTTTTTAGTCCACTCACTTTGATACATATAGTAAACATCTTTTGGAAAACCTGCTAAATCTATAATACCATAATAAGCACTTCTTGCAGGCCATGTTGGGTAAGGTACTGGCTCTCCTAAAAAATCGAACCCACTCCATACAAAACAGCCTGCCATAAACTTGTTTTGCTTTACCGCTAGCCAAGCTTTTTCATGCGTTGTACCCCAGTAGGCATAAGTATTGTCGTAGGCATTACAAGTAAAATCTTTGTTACCGCCAGAAAACATTTTTGAATCTGGAGGCCATACATTCATACTATCTGATGGCGAATCGTAAACGCCTCTTGTTGCTAAGGCAGATGCGGTTTCGGCGGCAATAAATTTTTGATTAGGAAATCTTATAGGCAACTGGGCATAATCAAATTGCTTATAATTAAAGCTTAAAATGTCTAAAGCTTGCGATTGATAAATAAAATTTTTGTCAGGGTTGTTTTCTGTTAAAGCACATGTAACAGGCCTAGTATCATCAATACTTTTAACAATATCTACTAACTCTTTTGCTATTGAAATACCACTACTATCAAACTGCTCTCTTATTTCATTACCAATACTCCACATAATAATTGAAGGATGATTTCTATCTCTTTGAATCATGTCCGCCAAGTCTTGTTTATGCCATACATCAAAATCTTGTGAATAATCAAATTTGTTTTTCTTTTTCTTCCACATATCAAATGCCTCATCCATCACTAAAAAACCCATTTTATCACATAGATCTAAAAAAGCTGATGCTGGAGGATTATGTGCTGTACGAATAGCATTACAACCCATGTTTTTTAAAATTTGCAATTGCCTTTCAGCCGCTCTGGTATTGAATGCTGAGCCTAAAGCACCAAGGTCGTGGTGCATACAAACACCTTTTATTTTTAAAGGAGCATTGTTTAAAAAAAATCCTTTTTGAGCATCAAAGTAAAAAGACCGTATGCCAAAAGTGGTTTTGTACTCGTCAATAATTTTTCCGTTACCAACTACCCGTATTACTAATTTGTATAAATATGGATTTTGTACAGACCAAAGCTTTGGATTAAAAATATTTGTTGAAAAAGCATGTTGAACTTTATTGCCAGAAAATTTCAATCGGCCGTTTGTTATTTTTTCTCCACCAGAAACTAGTTTATTATTAGCATCGTAAATATCAAAAAAAAGATTAAACGATTTCCATCCTTTTATTGAACTAACTAAAGTTGTATTAACATTTACAGTGGCTTCTTTGGCAGTAATATTAGATGTAGTTACAAATGCTCCCCATTGTTTTACAGCTGCATATCTATTTTCAAAAACTAATTGCACATCTCTGTAAATTCCGCTACCAGTGTACCATCTGGAATTAGGCTGTTGTGAATTATCTACTTTTACCGCAATTACATTTTGGGTATTATCAAATTTTACATAAGGTGTAATATCGTATCTAAACGAAATATAGCCATTTGGTCTTTTTCCTAAATAATGACCATTAATCCATACTTCGCTATTCCTATAAATACCATCAAATTCAATAAAAATATTTTTATTTTTTGCTGAAGGTTCAATAGTAAATATTTTTCGGTACCACCCAATTCCTCCTGGTAATGCACCACCTTGAGTGGTAGCTTTAGCTGTTGGTGCAAATTGTTGTTCTATGCTCCAGTCATGTGGTACATTTAATTTTCGCCACAAAGCATCATTAAAATTAATGGTACTAGCAAGGCTATCATCTCCCAAATAAAATTTCCATTGTGCATTAAAATTAACTACACTACGTACCTGTGCTACAGATGGTTGCAGCAAAAAAAGGCTTAGTAATATAATGAAATACTTTTTCAAATGGCAATTTCGATAATTAGCAATTAGTTATACTGTTATTTCAATTGGTAGCAAGGTATAAAAAATATTTTAATTGTCAATTTTACAATTATTATTTACCTTCAATTTTAAGAATATTTATTTAATTATAAAATCGCTTTGCCACTCTTATGCCAAATTATCCCAAACAAATAAAAATGTTGGTAGCGGTAGACTGCATTATTTTTGGATTTGATGGTAATGAGTTAAAAATATTATTGATTCAACGAGCCATGCAGCCAAGCAAAGGCAAATGGAGTTTAATGGGTGGTTTTATTCAATCGGATGAAGACTTATCAACAGCAGCTGCAAGAGTTCTGCAAAAATTAACTGGCCTAAGCAATATATATTTAGAAGAACTACACAGTTTTAGTAACCCCAAAAGAGACCCTCTGGAAAGAACCATTTCTGTAGCCTATTTTTCATTAATAGATATAAGCACTTATGAAAAACAACTCACTAATGAATATCATGCCGAATGGTTTCCCTTAAAAAAAATACCTACACTTATTTTTGATCATAATAAAATGGTTGATAAAGCAAAATTAAGGCTGCAATATAAAGCTGCATTTCACCCTATTTTATTTGAGCTATTGGCAGATAAATTTACACTGCCTCAATTACAAAACCTTTACGAAAATGTATATGATTCTAATATTGATAAAAGAAATTTTAGTCGTAAAGTATTATCAACAGGCTTACTAGTTAAGCAAAATCATAAAGAAAAAACAAATTCAAAAAAAGGAGCGTTTTATTACAAGTTGAATAAAAAAAAGTACGAAGCTAATTTTCATACTGTTTTAAATATTATTCCCAACCCTAATACAGTTTAATCTTAAAAATATTTTTGTACATGGAAAAATATGTTATTGGTATTGATTTTGGTAGCGATTCTGTTCGTTCTGTTTTAGTAAGTTCTATTAATGGAAAGGAAGTTGCTTCATCTGTTTTTTATTATCCAAGATGGAAAGATGGTAAATATTGTGATGCACCAAAAAATCAATTTCGTCAACATCCATTAGATTATTTAGAAGGCTTAGAGTACACAATAAAAAATTGTATAACTACAGCAGGGCAAGACATTGCCGCAAACGTAAAAGGCATTTCAATTGACACTACAGGCTCTACACCTATTGCGGTAAATGCACAAGGCAAACCCCTTGCCATGTTGCCACAATTTGAACATAACCCTAATGCCATGTTTATTTTATGGAAAGACCATACAGCCATAAAAGAAGCGGAAGAAATTAATATACATGCCACAAAATTTACTCCCAACTATTTAAAATATGTGGGTGGTATTTATTCCTCAGAGTGGTTTTGGGCTAAACTATTACATATTATTAGAGAAGATGAGCAAGTAAAAAACAACCTAGTCTCATTTGTTGAACATTGCGACTGGATTCCTTTTGTGCTTACAGGCGGCAATGATGTTACACAACTAAAAAGAGGTGTTTGTAGTGCTGGGCATAAAGCTTTATGGGCAGAAGAGTTTGGAGGCTTACCTCCAAATGATTTTTTCAAACAACTTGACCCCCTATTAGATGGTATTACAGATAACTTATTTACAAAAACTTATACTGCAGATGCTTCTGCTGGTACTATCAGTAACGAATGGGCGAAAAAATTGGGCTTGCCAAATGACGTAGTAATTGGTGTAGGTGCTTTTGATTGCCACATGGGTGCTGTAGGTGGCCAAATTGAACCTTATTATTTAAGCAAAGTAATGGGTACTGCCACTTGCGATATTGTAGTAGCACCAATTGATGAAGTAAAAGATACATTAGTAAAAGGTATTTGTGGACAGGTAGATGGCTCTGTAATACCCGGTATGATTGGATTAGAAGCAGGTCAATCTGCCTTTGGCGACACCTATGCATGGTTTAAAAATTTAATAGCTTGGCCCATTACACAGTTTATAGAAGATGAAAATGAAAGAGAAAAAATTAGCCAAAAAATAATTTCTGCATTGGCTACAGAAGCGGCAAAAATTGAATTGGATGATAATGATGAGCTAGCTGTAGATTGGATGAATGGACGAAGAACGCCTGATGCTAATCAAGCCCTAAAGGGTGCTATATGCAATATTAATTTAGGCAGTAATGCCCCACGAATATTTAAGTCATTAGTAGAAGCCACTTGCTTTGGAAGTAAAGCTATTATTGAAAGATTTATTGCAGAAGGGATAACTATTAAAGGGATTATTGCATTAGGTGGTGTTGCCAAAAAATCTAACTATGTAATGCAAACGATGTCTACTATTTTAAACATGCCTATTAAAGTACATAGCAGTGAACAAACTTGTGCCAATGGGGCAGCTATGTTTGCAGCTACTGCTGCAGGTATTTATACTAAAGTTGAAGATGCTATGAGTGCCATGGGGCAAGGTTTTGAAAAACAATATGAACCAGAAAAAGAAAAAATTGCCTATTATGAAAAGCGATATCAGCTGTATAAAAACTTAGGCAAAAAAATTGAAAACTAATCATGAATAAATATCAACACATACAACAAGAAGCTTACGAAGCCAATATGCAATTGCCTAAATTAGGGTTGGTATTGTTTACATTTGGCAATGTAAGTGCCGCAGATAGAAGCTTAGGTGTATTTGCTATTAAACCTAGCGGAGTTGCTTATGAAGATTTATCGCCACAAAAAATGGTGATTGTAGATTTTGATGGTAAAGTTGTTGAAGGAGATTTAAGACCATCTTCTGATACTCTTACTCATGCAGTTTTGTATAAGCAATGGCAAGCTATTGGAGGTATTGTTCACACTCATAGTACCTATGCTACAGCTTGGGCTCAATCACAAAGAGATATCCCAATTTTTGGTACCACCCATGCTGATTATAATACAGTTGATATACCCTGTGCTCCTCCAATGAACGACGAAATGATAAAAGGTAATTATGAATACGAAACCGGCTTTCAAATAATAAATTGCTTTAACCAAAAAAAGTTAGATTATAAAGAAGTTGAAATGGTTCTAGTAGGCAATCATGCCCCATTTACTTGGGGTAAAAATGCCGCAAAGGCTGTACATAATAGTGCGGTGCTAGAGTGTATTGCAAAGATGGCTTTATTAACAGAGCAAGCAAACCCTAATGCTCCAAGACTAAAAGAAGCATTGATAAAAAAACATTTTGAAAGAAAACATGGACCCGATTCTTATTACGGTCAATAAATAATAAAACAAACTAAAAACAAAATGAGAAAATATTTAACTTTTACAATTGTAGCATTGGCTATGGCTTGCAATAATAATGTAGACACCAAAAAAATGAATACAACCATTACTGAAAAAGAATACGGAAAAATAGATAGTACTATTATTACCGAGTACACCATTACAAATAAGGCTGGAATGGAAGTGAGCATTATAAATTACGGGGGTACTGTTACAAAAATAATTACGCCAGATAATAAAGGCAATAAAGGGGATGTTATTTTAGGGTATGATTCTCTATCTGGATTTTTGCAAAAAAACAATCCATACTTTGGTTGCTTAATTGGTAGATATGGCAACAGAATTGCCAATGGCAAGTTTACTTTAGAGGGAAACCAATACACATTAGCACAAAACAATAATGGGCAATCTTTACATGGCGGCATTAAAGGCTTTGACAAAGTTATATGGAAAGCAGAAAAACAAACAGGCGATAGTAGTTTAAAGCTAACCTATATAAGTAAAGATGGAGAAGAAGGTTATCCAGGAAACTTAACCGTTACCGTTATATATTCTTTAACCAATGATAATGCATTAAAAATAGAATATAAGGCTACAACAGATAAAGCTACTCCTATCAACCTAACTAATCACTGTTATTTTAATTTATCTGCTGGTAACGATAGTACAATTCTTAACCATGAGTTACAACTAAATGCCACTACATTTACAGCCGTAAATGATGTATTAATCCCAACAGGAAAACTACCCGTTGTACAAAATACTCCTATGGATTTTACATCTCCAAAATTGATTGGAAAAGAAATTAATGATGTTAAAGGTGGGTATGATCATAACTGGGTAATTAATAAAAGTAACACTTCACTTGAAAAATGTGGCTCATTGTATCATGCAGCTAGTGGTAGATACATGGAGATATTTACAACTGAACCCGGCATTCAATTTTATAGTGGCAATTTTTTAGATGGTACATTAGCACATACAAAAAACAATAAAAAGTATGTACTACATGCAGGGCTTTGTTTAGAAACACAACACTTTCCAGATAGTCCCAACCAGCCTCCGTTTCCCAATACTATTTTAAAACCTGGAGATACATATAGCCAAATAACATTGTATAAGTTTTCGGTAAAATAATACAGTAGTACTCTTTACAAAATTATTATCCGATATTAAAAAAATAAAAATGTACACAACTAAAAAATTAGAGATTTGGTTTTTAACGGGTAGTCAAAATTTATATGGCGAAGAAACATTAAGGCAAGTGGCAAAACATTCTACAATTGTAGCTAAGCATTTTAATGATTCGCCAACTATTCCCGTTAAAGTAGTATTTAAGCCTATTTTAAAATCACCAGAAGAGATTTACAATCTTATACAAGAAGTAAATTTTTCTTCCAATTGTATTGGTGTAATTACATGGATGCATACCTTCTCCCCTGCTAAAATGTGGATTAATGGATTAAAAATTTTACAAAAACCATTGCTGCATTTACACACACAATTTAATAGAGATATTCCTTGGGATAGTATTGATATGGATTTTATGAATCTTAATCAAAGTGCACATGGCGATAGAGAATTTGGTTTTATGATGAGCAGAATGAGAATGAATAGAAAAGTAGTAGTAGGACACTGGCAGAGTACAGAAGTAACTAATCAAATTGCCGAATGGACAAGAGCGGCTATGGGTTGGAATGATTTGCAAGGTGCAAAATTTGTACGCTTTGGCGATAATATGCGTTACGTGGCTGTAACAGATGGAGATAAAGTTGAAGCAGAATTAAAATTTGGTTACAGTGTAAATACACATGGTATTGGCGACTTAGTTGGTTATATAAACAACGTAAAAGAAACAGCTATTACAAAACTTTGTGATGACTATGCTTCTGCATATCATCTTGCAACTACATTAAAAAAAGGAAATACGCAACACAACTCTTTAAGAGAATCTGCAAAAATTGAGTTGGGTTTACGCAAGTTTTTAAAAGACGGAAACTACAAAGGTTTTACTGATACTTTTGAAGACTTGCATGGCATGGTACAGTTACCCGGCTTGCCTACACAACGCCTTATGACAGATGGCTATGGCTTTGGTGGAGAAGGCGATTGGAAAACAGCAGCATTAGTAAGAGCTATGAAAGTAATGGCTACAGGTTTGCCAGGAGGTAATTCATTTATGGAAGATTACACCTATCATTTTGAACCTAATAATGAAATGGTGTTAGGCTCACATATGCTTGAAATTTGCCCTAGCATTGCAGAGGCAAAACCAAATTGTGAAATACATCCTTTAGGTATTGGGGGCAAGGCAGATCCTGTAAGACTAGTTTTTAACACAGCCGCAGGCACTGCATTAAATGCCTCAATTGTAGATATGGGTAATAGATTTAGATTATTAATAAATGAAGTAGAGGCCGTAAAAATTAAAAACAAATTACCCAAACTTCCTGTAGCAAGGGTACTTTGGAAACCTTTACCTAACATGCAAACCGCTTGTGCTGCTTGGATTTATGCAGGTGGGGCACATCACACATGCTATAGTCAAAATTTATCAACTTCTACATTGTTAGACTTTGCAGATATGGCGAATATAGAAACGGTATTGATTGATAAAAATACATCTATACATTCATTAAAAAAAGAATTAAGATACAGCGATGCATCTTACAAATAAAATTTTACACCTAAACTTTAAAACGATTACTGCACATGAATAATTCATTAGTTTTTTCAGATTACATTGTAATACTATTTTATTTTTTATTAGTAGGCTCTTATGGTTACTACATTTATAATAAAAAAAAGAAAGGTGCTTCGGCTAATACAAAAGATTTCTTTTTGGCAGAAGGCTCTCTTACATGGTGGGCTATAGGTGCTTCATTAATTGCTTCTAACATATCTGCTGAGCAGTTTATTGGCATGAGTGGTGAAGGTTTTTTTGTAGGTATTGCGGTTGCTGCTTATGAATGGATTGCAGCAATAGCATTAATTATTATTGCTGTGTGGTTTATTCCCATCTACCTAAAAAATAAAATATTTACCATGCCACAATTTTTAACGCAACGGTACAATGGTACTGTGGCTTTAATTATGGCAATATTTTGGTTATTTCTTTATGTGTTTGTAAACCTGACTTCTATTTTGTATTTGGGTGCAGTAGCCATAAATGGATTAGTGGGTGGCGAATACTTACATATAATAATGGTGGCGCTAGCTGTTTGTGCTTTAATTATTACACTTGGCGGTATGAAGGTAATTGGCTATACCGATGTTATACAAGTAGCCGTTTTAATTATTGGAGGTTTGGCCACAGCATACATGGCTTTAAATATGGTAAGTGACGGTAATGGTGCTATTGAAGGTTTTAAAATGCTTACACAACAAGCACCAGAGCACTTTCATATGATATTACCAAAGCCAGAAAATGCTGTAGGTGTAATTGATACACCCAATAATTTAGCCATTCAAAAATATGTAGTATTGCCGGGCATTGCCATGTATTTTGCAGGGCAATGGATTGTAAACTTAAACTATTGGGGATGCAATCAATACATTACGCAAAGAGCTTTAGGTGCTAATTTACAAACGGCTAGAACTGGTATTTTATTTGCAGGTTTTTTAAAATTATTAATGCCAGTTATTGTTATGTTACCAGGTATTGCTGCATTTGTATTACACAAAAACGGACAGCTTGCCAATTTTAATGGAGTAAAAGATAGTGCTTACTCAGCCATTCTTGGCTTTTTGCCCGCTGGCCTAAAAGGCTTATCTATAGCGGCTTTAACGGCAGCTATTGTAGCCTCTCTTGCTGGAAAACTAAATAGCATATCTACAATTTTCACATTAGATATTTACAAAAAATATATTAATAAAGAGGCTGATGAAACTAAGCAAGTATGGTTGGGTAGAGCAACTGTTTTAGCTGCTATTCTTTTATCATTAATGTTTACTTGGAGTGATTTATTAGGCATTGGTGGCGAAGGTGGTTTTACTTTTATTCAAAAATATACAGGCTTTATCAGCCCGGGTGTATTTGCCATGTTTATACTAGGTATGTTTTGGAAAAGAACAACAGGTATGGCTGCCATTGCAGGATTGATTACCGGCTTTGTATTAGCCATCTTCTTTAACAGCTACGCTGTAGATATTTTTGGAAAAGAAACTTGGTTGTACACTGCTTACGAATATCAAAAACTAGATGGCGGCGTTGTAAAAACATTAGTTGAAATTCCTTTCTTAATTAATATGGGATGGTCATTCTTTTTTACAGTTTTAGTTATGATAGCTATTAGCTTAAAGGGACCAAAAATAAATCCAAACGCATTTGTGTCAGATAAAGAAATGTATAAATTAAAACCTTCTATTATTTTACTAATTGTAATTACCTTACTAATATTAACAGTGTTATACGCTAAATTTTGGTAAGCTGGTTTATTTATATTTGCAGTACTTTTAAAATATGCAGCCTATGGCTGCATATTTTGTTAAAAAAATAATATATGCCTAAAGCTTTTCTTTTTGATTTAAATGGCACTATGATAAATGATATGCAATACCATATTATTGCATGGCACAAAATATTAAACAACCTTGGTGCTACCATATCGTTGGAAGAAACAAAACATCAATGCTATGGAAAAAACAATGAACTTTTGGAAAGAACTTTTCCAGGTAGGTTTACTGATGAAGAAAAAAATGCAATGAGTATTGAAAAAGAGAAAGCTTATCAAAGCACATACCTGCCCTATTTAAAAGAAATTGATGGATTAGGAAAATTTTTGCAAAAAACAAAAGATACCAAAATAAAAACAGCTATTGGTTCGGCTGCAATAAAATTTAATATAGATTTTGTACTAAACAATTTAAACTTACAACATTATTTTGACGCTATTGTATGTGCAGATGATGTTGTTGAAAGCAAACCCAATGCTGAAACATATTTAAAATGTGCATCCACTTTACATACTCTACCACAAGATTGTATTGTTTTTGAAGATGTACCTAAAGGAGTTGAAAGTGCTGCTAATGCAGGAATGAAATGTATTGTAATATCTGGTGAGCATCATTCAAAACAAGAATTTGATAGCTTTGATAATGTAATTGCATTTGTAAATAATTACAACGAAATTAATTTTGATTGGCTTATAAACTTAAAGTAAGCCTAAGGCAATGCTGGCTTTGTATAAAGTTTTAACTCAATAATATTACCGGGTAGCGGCTTAGTATTCCAATGCTTGTGTATGGCCAAAGCCGCTCCTATAGCTGTAGCTTGTGCTACGGATGATGCATACACTTCCATTTCTGGAAAAGCTTCGGCCAACAAGTGCATATAAATTTCATTTTTACTAAAACCACCATCTACAAACAAACGATTTACTTTTTCATTTTGAAGTACACGTTTTGTTGAGGCTAGCTGTTGCCACATAATATCCAACATTAATCTATGATAAGCAATAGCGTAATTTTCAAAATTATTTAAATCCCTATTGGCAAATTGTATTTGAGTTTGCAATTTATTACTATCTACAAGCTTGTTTATAATATTAACATCATAACCAATTGTTTTATAACTGTCCTTAGGCACATTATAATGCTTTGCCAAACGGTTAGTTTCAATTTCATGCTCATTGCCTGCAAATAGTCGGCTGGCTTTTACAGCATTGCCTGTATAACTCATATAACATAGGCAATCATTATTTAATTCATCCTCAGTTAAAGGTTGTTTGTTAAATGGATTTAATGAAATACACCATGTGCCTGTAGAAATTAAAATAAAAGGTTCTGAAAAACTAGCCAAATAAGGTATTAGTGCTGCTGATGAATCATGTAAACCCACGCCTACTTTAAAATTTTTCCAAAATGCTTTAGCGACTATCACTTCAGCCGATGAAAATATTGGAGGTAGTATTTTATCAATTGATTCACTAGAAACCCAAGAATGATAATTATTATTACTAAAATTCCACAGATGGGTATGGCAACCAATACTTGTAATATCGCTATAGGCTTTGCCAGTAATTAAATAACTTAAATACTGTGGCAAATGCAAAGCATATTTTACTTTTTTAAAAATAGCAGGTTGCATATATTTTAATCTGTACAGCTGCACACCTGAATTTAAGTTGCCTAAAACAGGCGAAGCTGTAAGCATAGGCAACTCAGTTTTACCTCCATATTGATTGTAAAACTTATTTTGCAACTCTTGTGGATAAGGTTTTAGATAATTATATAAAGGTGTTAGTGTTTTACCTTCGTCATCAACATAAACAAAGCTTGCACCATAGGCAGAAAAGTTTATAGCTACAATTTCAAACCCTCCATTTTCTATAAGTGTGGCAATTGCATTTTTGCCCCAAGTAGTTAAAGCTTCAATATTTTCACAAACATCACCATCTTCATCAAGTACTTCTTCAAACTGCATTGTTTTTTCATAAACAATATTATACAGCTCATTAATTAAAAATAGTTTTTTATTGGTTTTACCAACATCAAATATAGCTATTACACGTATTTCACTCATAGTAATTATAATCCAGTTGCTTTACTCTTCACTCCTCTTTCTTTAATTAATTCTGCTCTTAGTTTTTCTTCCCTATAAAATTGTAATGGCGCCAAAGCTGCTCCAACTCTCAACCTAGCTTCAGCTACAATGGCTCTTACATCAGTATGAAACGTATTTTTTAATACTTCTTGTGCTGCTACTACATCATTGTTTTCTTGTGCTTCATTTAATTTTTTTCTATCTATTAATAAAGCATGTGCATACGCCATCATAATAGCTTCTACGCTTTGCAGTAAATCTTCCAGTGGGTCTTTTACATTATGGCTTGCATCTATCATCCAACCTAAATCAGTAGCATGGTTCATGCCTTGTGCATCCATGCCTTCTACCAATTCATTAAAAATTAAAAATAATTGATAAGGCTTAATACTACCAACTGTTAAATCATCATCGCCGTATTTACTATCGTTAAAATGAAAACCAGCTAATTTTTTTTCCATCAACAATAATGAAACAATTTGTTCAATATTGGCATTGGGCAGGTGATGCCCTAAGTCAACCAATGTTTGGGCTTTAGCTCCTAATTTATTTGCATACAATAATGATTGCCCCCAATCTCCTACCGTCATTGAATAAAAATTTGGTTCAAAGGCTTTATATTCAACAAACATTTTCCAATCGCTTGGCAAGGCGGCATATATTTCTTGCAAACTTTCTAAAGTGTTTTCAAAAGCCTTTCTAAAATTTAATTGCCCAGGAAATGTACTTCCATCTGCCAACCATACTGTTAATGATTTTGACCCCAGCTCAACACCATGTTTTATAACATCAATATTATGCTCAATAGCTAATTTACGTACCGCTTTATTTACATTTTGTAAGGAGCCGTACTTGTAACTTAATGGTTGATCCGGTTGATCTTGAAAGGTATTAGAATTAACTGCATCAAATTTTAAATTTAAACTTGTAGCCAATTGCTTTATGGCTGCATAATCTTTTGGAATATCCCAAGGTATATGTAAAGATATTGCCCCACTTGAATTATTAAGAGTATGCAGTAAACCTACATCTTCCATTTTTTGCTCCAAAGTAGCAGGCTCTCCAGCACCAGCAAATCTGCCAAACCTTGTGCCACCAGTACCTAATGCCCATGATGGTATGGCCACTTGAAAGTCAATTAACTTTTTAATAGCAGCTTCTACATTATCAAAACATGATGATGCATATTGAAATTTTTGTTGATGCTGTTTGTGCAACTTTTCGTTATGTGCAGCAATGGAAGATTTATTTATAATCATGATAGTTTGATATTTTGATATTGATAATATTGAGATATTAGGATATTAGAATATTTATTCATTTTTATTGTTACTTATGTTTTCCTTTAATTTCTTTATATAAATATTTAGTTTATGATGTAAAGTTTTTAACTTTTCAATTAATAAAAAATAATCTTTTTCCTCTACAAGTTTTCGTGTAAATGCTTTTGTTGTCCAAGTTTTGGTTTCTAATAATGAACCTCTACTATAAAAGCAAAATTGTCTTCTGTCTTTATAAAAATATCTTCCATATCCTTCTGCAATATTAGCAGCGATAGAATCAGCAGCACTAGTATATTGTGTGCCTACACTTTTTTTATTTAGATATTCCCACTTATCTACTATTTGCCAAACCATTTCTCCTACTTCCATTGCAAGTTGGTAAATCTCTAAATCTTCTAATAAAATTGTATCACTCATGATTATGAAAACATATTATACAAATATCTTAATATCCCAATATCTAAATATCTCATCCTTTATCTCACAAACGAATTTGCAATACCACCATCTACATTTAAAACATTACCAGTACTTTTACCCAATAAGCCGCCAACAAACGCAAAACATGCATTAGCAATATCATCAGGTAATATAATTTCGCCAAGCAATGTACGCTTTGCATAATAATTTGGAAGCTCTGCAACGCTTACTCCATAAGCCTTTGCTCTACCTTCAGCCCAGCCACCACTCCAAATATTACTGCCTGCAATTACAGCATCTGGGTTTACTACATTTACTCTAATTTTATCAGCAGCTAATTCAGCGGCATTCAATCTTGATAAATGTAATTGTGCAGCTTTAGCACTTCCATAGCCTGCATTATTTGGTCCACTTACCAAAGCATTTTTGCTTACTATATTCAACACGTCGCCTCCAATATTTTGCTTACGCATTATAGCTAAGGCTTGTTGTGTTACTAAAAATTGTCCTTTTACTAATACATCATATAACAAATCCCAATCGGCTTCTGTATGTCCTTCAATAGGTTTTGAAATAGATAGCCCTGCATTATTCACCACAATATCTACACCGCCAAATGCTAACGCAGCAGTTTGCATTGTTTGTTTAATGGTATTTGCTTTTGTAACATCCAATACGCTTGTAGTAAAACTATCTTTGCCAAACTCTTTTAAAAATTCTGCCGATGCTTCTGCTAATCTATCGGCATTCATATCATTTAATACCACACAAGCTCCTTCTGCAATAAACTTTTTTGCAATTGCTTTTCCAATACCACCAGCACTGCCTGTAATCAAAGCTACTCTACCACTTAATGGTTTTGGCTTTGGCATACGTTGCAATTTTGCTTCTTCTAACAACCAGTACTCAATATTAAATGCCTCTTGCCTAGGTAATGATGTGTATTTGCTAACAGCCTCTGCTCCCTTCATTACATTAATTGCATTTATATAAAACTCGGCTGCTACTCTTGCAGTTTGTTTATCTTTTGCAAACGTAAACATTCCTACACCTGGATAAAGAATTACAACAGGGTTTGCATCTCTTACAGCAGGGCTATTTGCATGTTTGCATTTTGTATAATACTCATTATACATTTTACGGTAAGCTTCAAATTGTGGTAGCAATTTTTCCTTCACTTTTACTACATCACTTATATCTTCATTAGGTTTTAAATTTAAAACTAATGGTGAAATTTTTGTACGTAAAAAATGATCGGGGCAGCTAGTACCCATGGGTGCAAGCCTATTCAAATCTTTTGAATTAATAAATTCAAGCACTCTATCATCATCTGTAAAATGCCCTAGCATATTTTGGTTTGATGAACAAAAGCCTCTAAGTATTGGGGCAAGATGTGCTGCTTTATTTTGTCTATCTTCTTTTTTAAGTGATTCAATTTTTTTACCACCAAATATTGGCTTTACTTTTCCATAATTCTTTTTAAGATACACAGAGCATGCTTCAATTACTTCCAAAGTGTTTATATAACTTTCATATGCTGTATCGCCCCATGTAAATAATCCATGTGAGCCAAGCATAATGCCACGAATGCCAGGGTTTTCATCAAGGCATTGTTTTAATTGCAAGCCTAAATCAAAACCAGGTTTTTGCCAGCCTACCCAACCAATTTTTCCTTTAAATAATTTTTGAGTAATTTTTTTTCCATCTTTTGCAGCGGCTATGGCTATTGCAGCATCGGGGTGTAAATGATCGATGTGTTTAAATGGAAGAAAGCCATGCAAAGGTGTATCAATGCTTGGCGCTTTACTTGCCAAATCATAAATGCAATGGTTAAATAATTCAACCATTTCATCTTCATGCTTTATACCACGATATACATTTTTCAAACTCCGCAACCTATCTACATACAAAGCAGCTAAGCCACTACGTTTCATAGTGCCTAAATCACCTCCGCTGCCTTTTACCCACATTACTTCTGTTGCTGCACCTGTTAAAGGGTCTTTAGCCATTGCTTTGCAACTTGTGTTACCTCCACCGTAATTTGTTAGTCGCAAATCAGCTCCTAATAAATTAGAACGATAAACTAAAAGTGCTACTTCATCACCTTCTAATTTTTTAGCTTCGGCATCGTTCCACAAATAGCTTACATGCTTAAATCCTTTGTTGTCATTTACAACAGTTTTTTTCTTATTCATTTATAATTTCATTTTATTTATCTCACAGATTGCTCAGATTTTCACTGATTATTTTTTTTGACCTAACATTATACCATTACTGAACTTCATTGGCGTCGCACTCTTATACAATATATCTTTATTGAACTTTTATCTTAGCGTATATTAACAAACCTCCAATTATCCAAAATCTTTCCCAACTCAACCCTTTTACTTTTTTGTAGGGCATGTAAAAACTACCACTAGCAAAGCCACCTAAAAAGTGGAAAATAACACCTAATAAAACTCCCATATAGCAACTGTTTAAAGGTGAATCAAAAATTTAATTCTGTTTACATTAATTTATTTGTTCCGTTATATAAGTTAACAATATAAGTACTCAAATTTTTATTAAATATTTTACTGTATTTCTTGGAAACATCGTTTATAATATCATTTACAACATCATCTTTAATAATATTTATTGTACAGCCTCCAAAACCACCGCCAACAAGCCTTGCGCCTAATACATTACTATTACCACTTACTTCATTTACCAAAAAATTTAATTCAGCACAACTTACATTGTAGAGTTTATCTAATCCTTCATGTGTTTTAAACATTAATTTACCAAACTCTGTCAAATTATTATTTTGTAAAAAAGCTGCTGCCTTTTTTGTTCGCCAAATTTCTTCAATTACATATTTACAGCAATTAAACACTTCATTACGCATCTTAGTTTTACAACTATCAATCATTGATACATCTTCAATATCTCTAAATGAATTTATGTTTAGTTCATTTTTAAGTATTGCTAAACCCTCTTCACAATTTTGTCTTCTTATATTATATTCACCACTTGCTAATGAGTGATTTACATTAGTATTGAATAATACAACTTTATAATTACCTAATTGTATTTGATAGTACTCATGTGTATTAATTTTACAATCGATTAATAGCACATGGTTTTGTTTTCCAAAAATATTGGCATACATATCCATAATGCCACATTTTACATTTGGATAGCCATGCTCTGCTTTTTGGCAAAGTTGTACCAACTCAAATTTAGAAAGCCCAATATTAAAAACATCATTTAATGCAAAAGCTAATCCACCTTCCACCGCCGCTGAAGAGCTTAAGCCTGCACCGCTTGGTATATCGCCACTAAAAACACAATTAAAGCCCTCGATATTTTTATTTAGGTTTTTAAATTGATTTAATATACTTAATACGTAATTCTTCCATCCACTTATAGGCTGAATTTCGTTACGATCTACGCTTAACATTTCATCAAAATCTGCAGCATAAATATTTATAACACTTGAATTATTTTTTGCTAAAGCAAAATAAATTCCTTTGTCAATTGCAGCCGGCAAAACATAACCA
>JAGNRZ010000198.1 GCA_017988335.1 Ferruginibacter sp. | reverse complement strand
AAAAATGCCCCATTTTATTGTAATTAAAATGGGGCATTACTTTATTATAAAGTTTTATTTTATTGTTTTACAAATCGTATTGATTTTGGCTTATCATTAGAAGATAAAATAATATTGTAAGTACCTACCGCAAAGTTTACAGCATTCATATCAATTGTATTTAGCCCAGCTTTAAGTTGTGCATTTTGTTGTTTCATAAGCCTTCCTTGTACATCATAAATTTGAATGGTACAAGGCTGTAACAAAGGGCTTGAAATATTAAGTTTAAATAAGCCAGTAGCAGTAATGGGGTTTGGTACAAGGCTTATGATTTCAACACTTGTAGCATCATTAATTAGCATTACTACATTACTATACTTTGCCTTACCTTTTTCATCAATTACTTTTAGGCGGTAATAATTTACTCCGCTTAAAGGCGTAACATCGGTGTAATTAAATATTTGTGAACAATCAGTTGCTAAAGTAGTTTTTGTAGTTATTTCGTTAAACAAATTATTATTTCCACTTCTTTCCAAAATCATAGTAATGGCAGCATTATCACCACAAGTAATATTCCAATTTAAGAGATTACCTTGATTATTTTTTTTACCAGTTAAGTATTTAATATCAACGGGTAATGCCCACCGCAAATTAGTATGCACATAAAAGCCACTAAAGCCAGTTACATTAAAACTTACTTCCCAAAAATTGCCATTCCAAATTATATCTGCATCTACAGGGTTAATTAACAAACCTGTACTTAATGAATATTGATTAGGTAAAGAAGGTGTGGTATTAGGTGTACCATGATATTGTGTAATTCTTAAATTTGATTTACCTACTGCATCTGCAGGATTAGCAGGCAAATCGGGCCACAAACCATTTTTTGCATTATAATTATCAAACTCTGCTTGGGTAAAATACAGTGTTATTGTAGCGGTGGATGTTGCTGGATTTATAGTTGGCAAAATATCAAAATGCCTTGTTAAGTAAGGTTCGGCATTATACGTTGGTAATGGACCTGATAAATTATCTAGTGTAACACAAGTATTAATACTTCCGCTAACCGCACTGCCACCACTAGGTGTAACTTTTGCAATTAAATTACAATTTGTAGCATTGTAAACTGAGCCTAGTGGATTTACAATTTTACTTTGGCAAGTAGGTGCAGCCACTACACCCGCCAAATTATTATTGGTTGAGTTTACAATAACATTTACTGTATTAGTTTTTGTACAAGCCCCATTTGCAGCATTTACCGTGTAGTTAGTAGTAAGACTTGGGTTAGCATAAACAGTAGTGGCTATTGTGCCACTAGTATAAGGAATTGTTCCTGCCGCATCTGTAAATAATCCCGTTGGAGGATTCCATACAAGTGGTTGCCCATCTCCTTTTAATGTTACATTATCTATTGCCCAATACCAACGCCAAGTACCTACATACTTAAACCTAATGTACACGGTTGGTTGATTAATATAAGCTAGAGGTAAAGCGATAGTAGGATTACTAAAACTATTGGCAGCCCCTTGCGTAGTGGTATATGTTTGTAATACATCCCAAGTTGCATCATTTGTACTTATTTCAATTGTAGCGGTAGATAAGCCAGCATTGGGCTCGTTAAGAAAATGATAAAAAGATATGTATGCACTACTATAGTTGAGTGTGCTAAATGCCGAAGATTTTAAAATAGTATTAGTTGAGTTGCCACTACCTGCTTCATCGCTATTGCTTAAATAAAATTGAGAGTTATCGTTACTATTAAATGTTAAAGCATTGTAACTATAGCCATTAGGTCTTAACGTCCATGCTGCATTAGCAGGAGTTCCGCCAGTGGTATTATTTATTTTATCCCAAAAATTGGCTTGACTATTATATTTTTCATCGAATACGATTGCATTTGTAAAACTGCCGCCATTTGCAGTTATTTGAACTGGAGCTTCCAATATACATTTTACAACTGAAGATGGGGTGGTAGTAACATTACTAATATCAATGGGTGCTACATTTAATTTTATTTGCCTAGTACCACAACTACCCACACCTGTTACTGTATAGGTAATAGGGGTAGTGCCTACTGTAATATCTACATTTGTACCTGTAGTAGTACTTAAGCCTGTAGCTGGGCTCCATGTCCAAGTATTAAAATCGCCGCCTAAAATTTTTACATTTGTGGTGCTATTTGCACATGGTGTCATTGTACCATCGCTAGGGATAACTATGTTATTAATATTGTCTTTAAAGTTGGCTTCTGTTTCTAAAAGTGCTTCTCCAAAATCGGATTCTTTTAAAATGTATGTGTAGGTAAAACTTGTACTATCGCCTGCGGCCAAATTACCTAAATTAAAGGCAATGCCTATAAAACGATTGTTACTTTGATTACCATCCGAACCTGTATAACCAAAACTTGGTAAGCTTTGGTTATACCAATTTTCTACATTAGAATTTATTGGAGTAACATTATTGGTTAACTCCCTAAATACTTTTGCCCTACAGTCTTTACTTCCTAGCCCTAAATATATATTATTGAAGCTTACAGCACTTACTAGTGCTTCACCATCAGTAGGGTTTTGCTTTACGATGGTATTATTTGTATTTAATGTACCTGAGTTAACCGGGTCGCCATAAAAAGCATTATTATCCGGGTTTACATATTCGCCATAATATACCCCATTAATTGTACTAGCTGTGGTGTTAAACACTTTTATAGTTGCTGTAAAATAAGTTTTGTCTTTTCTTACCGTAACATTTTTTTGAATTTTTAATCCATTATTTGCTCCTTCCCATTTACCCTCCGATTTTAAACCGGTAACATTTGTAAATATATTAGCACCAGAAAACACTGGAGTGCCTGTAGGTGCAGCAATTAATTTGTTACATTTAATTTCATATGGGTTAGTTCTGTCGGAGTTTGTTCTTTCAGATCCATATTCATCACCGTTAAAAACAACACCCCAGCCTATCCATGGTGCCTGAGGCATAAAATAATCTCCATTGTATTTGCTAGGTGAGCCTGTAGCCCATCCATCTTTATCAGGATCTGCTACAAAGCCTAATGCTAATTTATTATTATAATATATATTATTGATAGCACCGCTTCTAGCATGGTAACCATCAGGTGTAGTGCTAGATGTACCCCACCCACCACATGCATTTAAGCCTACCTCTGTATAATTTCCTTTTAAAAAAAGATTACCTGTAGAGATAGCCGCATCTACTGAGGCTTGTACAGTTAGTGAATAATCTTCGGACTGACCCCATCCACTATTTTCACAAGGGGTAGGATAACTACCAAATTTTTTACTAACCCTCATTCTTTTATTACCAAAAGTAGCTGTTGCAGGAACGGTAATTACTGCAGATGCAATGGCAGCATCAACCCCTGAACTATTGGTAATAGTACCTACATCATAAGATTCATTGGCATCTAAAAAATCAAAATCATTATTCCAATCAACAAACAATCGTATATAATTTGTGTAGTTACCATTAGTATTTCCTTTAACGGCTATTGTATAATTACCCCCTGGTACTACTATACCATTCATATTTGAAAAATCTTCGTTAGCGGCTGTTGTATTTATACCATCAGCAGTATTAAGAGATATAGCTGAAAAATCTACCCTTGTAATAGGCTCTACAGCCTGCGGAAAATCATTTTCGCAATAAGGTGCTACGCTAAATACTTTCAATGTATAATCCTCGGATTGCCCCCATCCAGAATTATTACAAGGTGGCGAATAACTCCCCCATCTTTTCGTTACTCTTAATCGTTTAAAGCCTAATGGAGTTCCTACAGGTACCGTTATTGTACCTATAACTTCAATTGCATCTGCACCTGTTGAATTGGTAATGGTGCCAATATTAAAATTTTCATTGGCATCTAAAAAGTCATAATCTTCATTCCAATCTACAAAAACGCTTATATAATTTGTATAATTTCCATTAGTGTTACCTCTTACTGTAATATCAAAACTTCTTCCTGGACTAATTCGTTGGGCTACTAAGTATGTAAAATCTTCATTCTCGGGAGTACCATTTATATTGGCACTTGAATTTGTAGTCATGCTTAAATATTTCACAAAGGTTATGGGCTCTACATCGGAGGGAAAACTGCTAGTACAATATGGACTTAAATTATATACGTTAATGGTATAATCTTCGGCCTGCCCCCAGCCGTTAATATTACATGGTGCTTGAAAAGATCCAAATCTTTTAGTAACCCTCATTCGCTTGCTACCTTGTACTGTCCCAGCAGGTACTGTAATATTTCCAGTTACAAAAATTGCATCTAAGCCTGTTGAATTTGTAATGGTACCAATATCTATACTTTCGTTAGCATCAAAAAAATCGTTATCACTATTCCAATCTACAAATACTCTTATGTAGTTAGTAAAGTTGCCTCCCGTAAAGCCTTTTACGGTTATTGGGTATGTATTACCAATAATTAACGATGTAGTGGTGCTAGTAAAATTCTCATGTGCAGGGGAGCTTGGCAATTCCGAAGTGGCGTTGTTTAATCCTCTTATTTGTACCAAGGTTATGGGTTCTACTGCATTTGAATATGCCTCTGAGCAGTAAGGGAGAGGAAATTGTGCATTTACATAACTAAATGCAAATAACATAAAAAAAAGT
>JAGNRZ010000197.1 GCA_017988335.1 Ferruginibacter sp. | reverse complement strand
AGCATGCGCTTCAACATCCCAATTGGGCAATGGGAGCAAAAATATCAATAGACTCTTCAACCCTTATGAACAAATGGCTTGAGATGATTGAAGCCAAATGGTTATTTGATTTAAAGCCAGAGCAAATACAAGTAGTGGTGCATCCACAAAGTATTATACATAGTATGATACAGTTTACTGATGGTAGCATAAAAGCACAAATGGGCTTGCCCGATATGAAGTTGCCCATACAATATGCCATGGGTTTTCCTAGGCGTATTCAAAACAATTTTCCAAGGTTAGATTTTAAAAAATACCCAATACTTGGTTTTGAGGAGCCAGATGTTAAAACTTTCCGAAATTTAGCCCTAGCCACCGAGGCTTTGTATAAAGGCGGAAATGTGCCTTGTGTGCTAAATGCCGCCAACGAAATTGCCGTGTGGGCCTTTCTACGCAACCGTGTGGGCTTTTTAGATATGACAGCCATTGTTGAAAAAACTATGCAAAACGTAGCTTTTATTGAAAAACCAACTCTACAGGAATATTTTGATAGCGATGCAGAAGCCCGTAATTTTGCGGCTTCGTTGATAAATCTATAAAGTACATTTATGGAACAGGCGGTTGTACTACTATTAAACATCGTTGTGAACTTGTTCTATTTAAAATTTACTTCTGGTAGAAGTGAATTTTAAATCTCACTTGTACTAAAACAGCTTTATTCAACGTTTAAAGCAAGCGCTTTAACTAAATGCAAACTATAATAAAATCATCATAATTAAATTACAATAACAACAACTCAGCGACTTTAAGTCACTGCAGTTAAAAATCAAAAAATCACAGATCAAAAAATCAAAAATTCTTAATGGATACATTTATTAAAATAGCCCAATTCCTTTTATCCCTTTCTTTACTAATAGTATTGCATGAGTGGGGGCATTACTTTTTTGCCCGTTTATTTAAAACCAGAGTAAATAAGTTTTACCTGTTTTTTGATTTTTTATTTCCAGTACCTACGCTTTTAAATTTTGCATTATGGAAAAAGAAAAAAGGCGATACAGAATTTGGTATTGGTTGGTTTCCACTTGGGGGCTATGTGCAAATAGATGGAATGCAAGATGAAACACAAGATGCTGAAAAATTAAAAAGTCCGCCACAACCATGGGAGTTTCGTAGCAAAAAAGCATGGCAACGTTTATTGATAATGATGGGAGGTATAATTGTAAACGTACTTGTAGCTTTTGTAATTTATGCAGGTATTTTATTTGTGTGGGGAGAGAAGAGAATAATTAATAGTTCATTAAAAAATGGTATTGCTGTTGGAGATAGTGTGATGTATAAATTTGGATTTAAAGATGGCGATAAAATAGCTAAGATAAATGGAGATAGCATTAAATATTTTGATGAAGTAAGTAAAAAACTTTTTTTATCAGGGAAAGATGTAAGTGTTGATATTATTAGAGATGGTAAAAATATCACAACTAAAATCCCAGATAGTATTCTAGGATTTTTATCTACAAGAAAGTTAAATAAAAAAGGACTAATAAATATAGCAATAGAATCTGTAGTCGATTCAATTAAGCCAGAAAGTAGTGTTGCGAAATTTTTACAGAAAGGTGATAAAGTGGTAAGGGTTAATACCGATACAATTATTAATCATAATCATTTAGTAAATAAACTACAAAAGTTAAAATCAAGATTCATTAGTTTAACTGTTTTTAGAGAGAGTGATAAAAAGCATCATACAACTTTAGCTAAATTAGATGAGAATTATTCTATTGGCTTTTTTGTTCAATCTAATATGGACACCTTGCAAAGCCAAGGGTATTTGAGCATTTATAAAAGGGAATATGGTTTTTTTGAAAGTTTACCTGCAGGGGTTTCAAAAACATTTCAAAAATTGGGAGAGTATATAGACCAATTTAAATTAATATTTTCTCCATCAACAGGAGCATGGAAGGGCATGGGTGGTTTTGCTAGCATGACACAAGCTTTCACAGGTCATTGGGACTGGGAATATTTTTGGGGCATTACAGCTTTCTTTAGTGTGGCTCTAGCTTTCATGAATTTTTTACCAATACCAATGTTAGATGGCGGTTATATCTTATTTACTTTATTTGAAATGATTACTGGTAAAAAAGTACCAGATAAATTTTTAGAAAAAGCTAACACAATCGGTTTCTTTATCATTATTGGTTTAATGCTATTTACAAATGGTAATGATGTTTTTAGGAAGTTTAAAGGTTGGTTTTAATATTTGGGGTGGCTCACTCTAAAAAAATATTTACAAAGTACCGTAGTTTTTAAAACTACGGTACTTTTAGTTTAAGCTTAATTCACCGTCCAGTTAAAACCATCCTGCAACAAAGGCATTTTTTTTAAGTTGAGTGGCCTTGCTTGTATCGAACAAAACTTGTTATTTAAAGTATAGTTCAATGTAATTAAACTATCTCCAGCATTATACTTTATTGTAGTGTGTTTGCCATTATAATCGGTAAGTTGTAATTGTTGAGTAATCGTATTTGTTTGCAATTTAAAATCTTGCATATTTTCATAGTTATCTTCAAAAATAATATAGCCATTCCGATGAATAAAGAAGCGTTTAAAGGGATAGCTTTGTGCTAGTAAAGTATCACTATTGTTTATTACCTGTGTTACGGCATAAGCACCATGCAAGTAAGGCCTGCTGGCATTATCGTCATTAAAGTTTTTTGATTTTATGTAAGGATAAAGCCCTTCTAAAAATAATAAACCAATCACCATCAATTTTAAAATCAGCTTACTTATTACTTTATCTACTTTATTTACTTCATCTACTCTATTTACTTCATTTCCAATCATCACCCCAAACCAAATACGCAAATAAGGTACAGCCACATAAATAGCCATACACAGCAGCAACATCGAAAATAATTTTACCGATATATCAAATGCAAAATTAATTAATACAATTTGCGACAATACAATAAATAATAAGGCAATACCAAAGGCTCTGGTTCTTTTAATTAGTAGTAATATAGCTGCAATAATTTCTATACTGCCCGTAATAATATTGTATAAATAAGATGAGCCAATTGTACTCCAATATAAAATGTCTTTATCCAAATTACCAAGGTTGGTGTAAAGTGTATTGGGCTCAGGTTGGTAAAATTGCGATTTAAACACTTTGTCAAAGCCATATTTAATAAAAATAATAGCAAAGTAGTAAATACAAATAGTATAGCAAGTGGTTTTAATTTTTTGTAATCTGGCTATGTTAACTTTAGCAAGTGTAAGAATGATAGCTATAAAATGTGCCGCAACAAATAATAATAGCACTAACATATACAGTCCTTTGCTATCGCTACTAATAGGTGCGTTATTTAATAGCTTGTTAAAAACAAACTCAGTTATTAGTTGCTGATAAGGAAATAAATTAAACGTAAAGGGTACTAATAAAATGCATAATACCAAAAACAAACTTATACCTAAACCTAGTATTGCTTTAAGCATATTGTGTAATAATATTTTTAGGTTTGTAAATACTAGTTTTTATAAGTAAGGTTACAAAAGCTGCAAATAAAAAAACTCCTGAAATCAGTACTACTAATTCCTTCCCTAAAAAACTGTAGTTGTTGCCGCTTTTGAAAGTAGGAGGGATGCCAGTTTTTGAAATAGGATTATAGCCACAAGTATCTTCGCCATTATCGTAACCTATAAAAACTACTTTACTAATTGGGTTTTTAAAATAGTATTGTAACTGCAACACTTGTTTAATACTGTCCAACGAATGTTTACGTGAAAATAACGGGTGATGGTAAACATAATCTTTACCGGCACTCCACAGGGTTTGCTTTTGCTCCACTCTGGTTACTCTATCTCTTTTGCGGCAATATTGGCTGGTAACCATTATGGCAGCTGTGTCGCAAATAAAAATTACACTGTCTAATTGGGCGTCAATAATTTCTCTAACTGGTGCAACTCCAAAATTAGAGTTTTCCATATCAAACAAATTATTACTGAAAGTAGTTTCAAAATTTGCCATATTACCACTATGGCTTTTAAAAGCTATTTTTTTTGTTTGACCGTTGGCATTAAGTAGTATTGTTGCACAAGACAAAATAGCTATAATTACTTTACTCATAAGTTAAATTTTACAATACAAACTTATTTAGTAAAGTATTTTTTATTTTGGCAACTTGGTGAAATTGGTATTTGAGTGGGTGGATTATTGAGTTTTTATCAATTTACAATCTTTAAAAATAAGGTTAGCCCATAAGCCAGTACATTCTCCAATAAAGGTAACATTATCTCCTGTTTTTAGTTTTTCAGCATCTTCAAGATGGCTTAAATAACAAAATGGTTCAGTAAATCTATCTACTCCTTTTAAAACAATATAAGCTTTATCAGAAATGCCAACATTAATTTGTTTAATAGTGCCAGAAACTTTTATTATTTGGTCTTTGTATTGTTTGTTAGCCGAAATTTCATTTTCAGAAAAAGCTTTACTAAGCAAAGTAGCAGTAGCAATTAAAGTATCTTTTTTAATAACTATGTTATCAGGGGCAATTGAGTCATTAGGTTTTTTTAAAGAGTTTGGGACAGTGTTGACATCAACTTCTTTATGGGTTCCATTGTTACAAGATAATAATAAGAAGAATAG
>JAGNRZ010000195.1 GCA_017988335.1 Ferruginibacter sp. | reverse complement strand
ATACATACCAATGTAAATGCTTCCGATGATTATAAAAAGAAATGGTTGATTGCTTTGGAAAAATTTACATATAAACTTCATAAAAGCATCATAATAGGAGTATCGCAATCTGCTTTAGACGGGTATTATAAATTTTATAATCATACACCATATAAAAAATACCTGCTTTATACTTTTGTAGATGTAGATGCAATTAAGAGAATAAAAGAATCGTATGAAGTAAAACCAAATGAACCATTTAAACTACTTACCATTGGCGCCATACGCTACCCTAAAAATCAAGAGTATTTAGTGGAAGCTTTTAAAAAGCTGAAGGATGAAAATATTGTATTACATATTTGTGGTACAGGAGCAAGGCATCAAATTGTAAAACAATTAATTGATGAAAGTGGTGTAAATATTGAGCTAAAAGGCGAAGTGCAAAATGCGCCAGCATTAATGGCAGACTATGATGTATATGTAATGCCATCTTTTTTTGAAGGATTTTCATTGAGTGTATTAGAAGCCATGGCCATGCAAATACCTATGATGCTAAGTGATATTCCTTCTTTTAATGAACAATGTGAAAACACGGTTGTGTATTTTGATTTAAATAATGTAGATGATTTTATAACTAAATTAAAGTGGTTAAGAGATAATAAACAGGAAAGAGAAAATTTAGCAAAGCTTGCAAAGGAAAGGGTGATGAAGCAATATACTTTGCAACATCATTTACAACAACTACGAAATATTTACCAGGAAAATATTACATAAAAAGATGAGTGACGTTAAACAAGTATTATTTATTTCTTACGATGGAATGACTGATCCTTTAGGACAAAGCCAAGTAATACCTTACTTAGCAAGCCTTACACAATATGGTTATCATTTTACTATTTTAAGTTGCGATAAGCCTGATAAATACGAAAAGCTAAACAACTATGTTAAGTCATTAATAGCGCCTTACAATATCGATTGGGTTTCTATCCTTTATCATAAAAATCCACCTATACTTTCGTCTGTTTATGATTATCAAAAGCTAAAGCAAACAGCAATAAAACTGCACAAGCAAAAAAACTTTACCATTGTACATACAAGAGTAGGCTTGCCACAATTAGTGGCTTTGCATTTAAAAAAGAAGTACGGTGTAAAATTTATGAATGACATACGTGGTTTTTGGGCAGATGAACGTGTAGATGGCAATATGTGGAATTTAAAAAATCCGTTATACAAAACGGTGTATAATTTTTTCAAAAAGAAAGAAGACGAGTGTGTAACCATTGCAGACTATAACACTTGCCTTACTCATAAAGCAAAAAAAGAAATTTTAAGTTGGGAGCACATTCCTAAGCAACCTGTAAAAGTAGAGGTAGTGCCATGCAGTGTAGATATGGAATTATTTAATCCAGAAAAACTAGATAGTGCATTAGTTGAAAAATTTAGAAAGGAATTAAATATTTCGTCAACAGATAGTGTAATAAGTTACTTAGGCTCAATTGGCGGTTGGTATTTAACCAAAGAAATGATGAAGTTTTGCAAACTGTATTTAACCAAAATACCTAATGCAAAATTTTTATTTATCTCCAATAATAATCATCAAGATATTATAAATGCTGCTGCAGAATTTGCTATACCAGCGGATAGAATTGTAGTAAAAATGGGTATTAGGCATGAAGTGCCAGCATTATTATCGCTCAGTAATTACTCATTATTTTTTATAAAACCTTGTTACTCAAAAATGTCATCTTCGCCTACAAAGCATGGCGAAATTATGGCAATGGGTATTCCGGTAATTACCAATAGCGGCGTAGGCGATGTAAAAGAAATTGTAGAGGGCTACAATGCTGGGTATGTAATAGATACATTTACAGATGATACTATGCAAAATGTTGTAAATAGTATTGCAAGCAACACAATTTTGTTTAATGCTAATGCTATTCGTAATGGTGCAAAAGAATATTATAATTTAGAAACCACTGTAGCCACCTATAAAAAAGTTTACGAAGCTATGCTTCAATAAAATTTTTAAATCTTATCATGCAAAAAAAATATTTAATTATTGGTACTGGTTTTTCAGGAGCAGTTTTAGCACAGCAATTAGCTACCAAAACAAATTGTAGTATTGAAATGTGGGATGAACGTAGCCACATCGCTGGTAACTGCCATACACAAAAAGATGAGCAAACAGGCATTATGGTTCATCAATATGGGCCTCATATTTTTAATACTGATAAAAAAGAAATTTGGGAGTATGTAAATTCATTTGTTGAATTTAAGCCTTATGTACACAGAGTAAAAGCAATGAGTAATGGAAAAATTTATTCGCTGCCTGTTAATTTACACACCATAAATCAATTATTTAATAAATCATTTACTCCCAATGAGGCCAAAGTGTTTTTAGAAGAGTTGGCAGATAAGTCAATTGAAGACCCACAAAATTTTGAAGAACAAGCTTTACGTTTTATTGGAAAAGAATTGTACTATGCTTTTTTTTATGGGTATACAAAAAAGCAATGGGGTTGTGAGCCTACCGAACTCCCAGCATCTATATTAAAAAGAATACCAGTTCGATTTAATTACGATGATAATTACCATAACAATATTTACACTGGTATTCCTATAAATGGATATACTAATTTGATGGAAGAAATAATTAATCATCCTAACATAAAAATTACACTAAACAAAAAATTTGAACCCTCTACCGATGTTAGTGAGTACGACCATGTTTTTTATACAGGCCCAATAGACGCTTATTTTAATTTTAAACATGGAAGATTGGGTTACCGTACCGTTACTTTTGAAACCTTTTATGCTGATGGTGATTACCAAGGCGTAACACAAATGAACTATTGTGATGCTAATGTGCCACATACCAGAATAACAGAGCATAAGCATTTTACCTACTGGGAAAAATTTGATAAAACAATTTGTTTTAAAGAGTTTAGTAAAGAAACTACCGAAACAGATATACCGTATTATCCTAAACGATTAGAAGCTGATAAAAACTTACTACTACAGTATCGCAACAATGCAGAACAGTTACAAGGTGTGTCTTTTTTAGGAAGGTTAGCTACCTATAGATATATGGATATGCACCATGTAATAGGAGAAGCATTACATTATGCTACTCAATATATTAATGCGTTGGAGAACAATGCAAAGCCACCTGTTTTCCCCAATGTAGAAGGGTAAAAATATTTTTTCCATAGGGCAATATTTAATATTGTTTGGCGTTTAAGAGATATCCAAAATCTTTTTTAAAACCAAACTCTAATATCCCATGGAGAAGGTAATAGCCGTGGTTGTAACTTACAACCGTAGTACACTTCTTGCCGAATGCATTAATGCATTACGCAATCAAACTCAAAAGTTAGATGCCATATTTGTGGTAAATAACGGCAGTACAGATAATACTGAGCAGTGGCTAAAAAATCAGCCAGATTTACAATTTATAACACAGAAAAATGTAGGCTCAAGTGGAGGCTTTAGTACAGGTATTAACTGGGCATATAAAAATGGCTTTAGTTGGATATGGTTAATGGATGATGATGGTTATC
Source organism: Ferruginibacter sp. (assembly GCA_017988335.1). Lineage (GTDB taxonomy): Bacteria > Bacteroidota > Bacteroidia > Chitinophagales > Chitinophagaceae > Ferruginibacter. The sequence continues at coordinate 1,095 of JAGNRZ010000195.1, read as the reverse complement.
CTACACCAACAGCGTTAGAAAATTTATTAGCACAAGACAATGGGCAAATGCGTTTAATGAATTGTGCAGTAATTGATAAGGAAGATAAAAAATCGTTTGTGTGGAAAACACAACACTATAAAACTTTAGATGAAGTAGATACAAAAGTAATTGAAGGTATTGGTCATCCATTTAATGGTACTATGCTACACCGTAAAATTGTAGAAAGAGTAGGTGTGCCACAACCAAAATTCTTTTTATGGGGTGATGAAACTGAGTATTACTATCGTATAACTAAAATAAATAAAATACCAGTTTGTACCATTTCAGATAGCATTCATTATCATCCAGCAACAGCTTTTTCCTTAAAACAAGATTGGGATTATAGCAGCGGTTGGAAAATGTATTATTACATTCGTAATCGTTTTTTTATACATCAGGTAAAGTTTAGCAACAAGTTGGTAGCAATGTTTAATTATGCTTGCTTTATTGTAGCTTTTGTAGGTGTCGTCATGTTATATCAAAAAACAGATAAGGTTAAAAAATTAAGCTTTATTGCTTGGCCTATAGCTGATGCATTTAAAAATAATTTTGAAGCAACGCCAACATCTATTTTAACAAGACTAAAAGCTAAACCCAATAATAGCAACTTTGGTAATGGATTAAAAAATACGTGGTATTCAATTTTAAATATGCTTAACCCTGGAAGACCTGTAGGTGCTTAAGGTAAAATAAAATTAAGTAGTAGCAGCCTCGATAACTTCGGGGCTATTTTTTTTACCTCTATCTTGAATAACATAAAATGCAATTAAATAAAAAGGCAAACAAGGAATTTTGTATCTAACTAATGAACCAAAGTTACGAGTGGTAGCTCCAACGAATAATGCAAAGAGTAATGAAAACAAAAGGCTGTAAATTACAACAGGCTCTTTACGGCAACAAGAGATAAAATGTTTTATACCATACTTTTTTAAAACACTCAATGTAAAAAACATAAAAAATAAACTTTCAAAAGATGAAAGTAAAGTACTGATACTTCTACTTTCCCACAAAAATGGTCTATAAAAAGTAGCAATAACTGCCGCTGGGGCTACCTTGGCCAAGCTTGTTAAAGAG
>JAGNRZ010000196.1 GCA_017988335.1 Ferruginibacter sp. | reverse complement strand
GTTTGGCAGATACATAATCGCTGTATTTTTCAAGACCACTAGAACCAATACTCATTTGATATAGTCGAAACCCCTGACCTATCTCGTCGAAGGCACTAGAATTTACCGGCTTAAAAACATCTATATTACTGCTTTTTGTTACTGAAAAATTTTGATTTGGTAATTCATTATTAACGGCATTTAGATATAACGTAACAGTTTGATTTTTTTTATCGCCTATACATTTAATGAAATTTATGTTTATATCTGAATTAAATGATTTTATTTTTATTATCGAATCACTAATATTAATACCATAACTTAATAATTTGTCAATTAGTTTGGCATTCTGCTTTTTTACATCTTCGCAATTATTGTTTTGTGAAAATGACAGATTTGTAGTGTAAATTAGGAATAGAGCTAAAATAATTTTTTTCATTTTGAAATGTTTTTTTGGTAAAAGATATTGTAAATATAAAAAAATGTTGTTTAAATAATTTTGTTATAATGATTATTAGATTTTACTTTTATCTACGCTATGATAAAAGCCCAATAGTTGCATTGCCGATGAACGGATTGCGACGCAACGATGATGCTATGAAAATATGAAGCTGGTATAAAAATTGTTTTACAAATATTTTGCAGTAAAACTTTCTTTACATTTTTTTAAATCGGTAGGCTTACCACTAAATACTAAACTACCGCCACCATCACCAGCCTCTGGGCCAAGGTCTATTACCCAATCGGCACTTTTAATAACATCGGTATTATGTTCAATTACCAAAATGCTATGCCCTTGCTCAATTAAAGCATTAAAGCTGGTTAATAATTTTTTTATATCATTAAAATGCAGCCCCGTTGTAGGCTCATCAAAAATAAAAAGTACACTGCCTTGTGCTTTTCCTTTGCCTAAAAAACTAGCTAGCTTAACCCGTTGAGCTTCGCCACCGCTAAGTGTATCGCTACTTTGCCCAAGTTTTACATACCCTAAACCTACATCGCTTAACGGTTGTATTTTTTTGGCCACCGAAGGTTCACTCACAAAAAAAGCTATAGCTTCATCTACACTCATCTCCAACACCTCATGTATATTTTTATGATTGAATTTTACTTCTAACACTTCTTCCTTAAAGCGTTTTCCATTGCATACATCACAGGTTAAATGTACATCTGCCAAAAATTGCATTTCTACAGTTTGCTCGCCTTCGCCTTTGCATGCATCACATCTTCCACCATCTACATTAAACGAAAAATGCTTTGGCATAAACCCTCTAATTTTACTCATGGGTTGGCTACTGTACAAATCCCTTATTTCATCATAAGCTTTTATGTAAGTAACCGGATTGCTACGGCTACTTTTACCAATAGGGTTTTGGTCAACCATTTCAATTTGGGTTATATAATCAATATCCCCTTTAATATTTTTATGCAGCCCACTTTTATCTGTAAACTCTCCTTTTAATTTTTGTAATGCTGGATATAAAATTTGTTTTACTAATGTTGTTTTTCCGCTGCCACTTACGCCAGTAACCACACACAATATATTTAAAGGAAACTCTACATTTATATTTTTTAAATTATTTTGTCTTGCCCCTTCTAATGTTATGCTACGTATCCATTTCCGAACTTGCTTTGGAGGTTCAATACTTAATACACCACTTAAATATTTACCTGTTAAACTTTTGTCGTTTGTAATTAATTCATCGTAATTACCAGCAGCTACAACCTCACCACCTAAATGACTTGCTAGTGGCCCCATGTCAATAATATAGTCAGCTTCTTTCATCATCATTTCATCATGCTCAACAACTACTACAGTATTGCCTAAATCTCTAAGCTCTTTCAGCACATTAATTAATCTGTTAGTATCTCTACTATGCAAGCCAATACTGGGTTCATCTAAAATATATAATGAGTTAGTTAAGTTGCTACCAAGGCTACGTGTTAATTGTATGCGTTGGCTTTCGCCACCGCTTAATGAATTGGCTAAACGATTAAGGGTAAGATACCCCAAACCAACATCTAGCAATGTTTTTATACGATGCTCAATTTCAATTAAAATTCGTTTGGCAACAGTAGTATCAAAGTCGCTAAGTTTTAATTTATCAAACCAAGTTTTTAAATCCTTCACTGGCATTTCACAAAGCTCTCCAATGTGCATGTTGCCTACTTTTACATACAATGCTTCTTTACGTAAGCGATAGCCATTACAATCTGTACATTGTGTTCTACCTCTATATCTACTTAACAAAACTCTGTATTGCACTTTGTACAAATTAGCTTCTACTTCCTTAAAAAAATCATTTATTCCTAAAGCTCCATTTCCACCATTCCAAAGTAACTGTAGCTCATCTTTACTTAAATCAATAATGGGTTTGTGTATAGGAAACTTTGTAGTTTTTGCTGCTTTAATAAATTGATCTTTCCACCATACTAATTTTTCGCCTTTCCAAGGTGCAATTGCTCCCTCGTACACACTTAGTTGAACATTGGGAATAATTAAGTCTTTATCAATCCCCAATATTTGAGAAAACCCTTCACAAGTAGGGCATGCACCATATGGGTTGTTAAATGAAAACAAATTGGGCACAGGTTCTTCAAATATTATTCCATCTAACTCAAACTTATTACTAAAAATTATTTTTTTGTCTCCGTTAATTTCTAGCTGCATTTCACCCTCGCCTTCGTAAAATGCTGTATTTACAGAGTCGGATATTCTGTGCAAGTCTTCTTCATCAAAATCTTTTTTTACAATCCTATCAACAAGAACAAAAGTTGATGGTTGTTTGTTGTTCGTTGTTCGTTTTTTATCTTCCAGTATATCTTCAATTTTAATGGCTTCATTGTTTTGGTAAACTCTTGAAAATCCTTTTTGTAATAAAATATTCAATTCCTCTTTTACATCTCTATTTTTATTTATTTTAAAAGGTACTAAAATAAAAACCTTATCGCCATCGTTTAATGTGTTAAAGATGTTGATAACATCGGTAACATCTTGTTTTTTTACTTGTTTGCCACTTATTGGCGAAATAGTTTTACCCACTCTTGCAAAAAGCAAACGGAGGTAATCGTAAATTTCCGTCATACTACCTACAGTGCTACGTGGTGTACGAGTAATAACTTTTTGCTCAATGGCAATAGCTGGGCATAGCCCTTTTATGTCATCTACATCTGGCTTATTCATACGCTGCATAAACTGCCTTGCATAAGCACTAAGGCTTTCTGCATAGCGGCGTTGGCCTTCTGCAAAAAGTGTATCTATAGTTAATGAAGATTTGCCACTGCCTGATACTCCAGTTACTACTACAAGTTTATTTCGAGGTATAGTTACAGATACATTTTTTAAATTATGAACACTTGCCCCTTTTATTACAATTCCGTTATCGTTTATCATTTAATTATAAATCTAAATAAATTATTGGTGTAAAACAGTTTATTTTTAACTGAGCTACAAGCAATTACTTGTAACTGTGAAAACTTTCTTAAAAAACACTTCAAGTTTATAGCAATTGTATAATTTTTGTAAATTTATTCTAGTAAAAATACAATAGTACAATTACTACAAAAAATTGAGTATTTGTACACTAGTATTTTTCATACATATTCTATAATTTTACACTACCAATATCCAATAAAGTGAAAAGCCAAAAAGCCTATCAAATAGACTTCTACGCTAAATAAACATTATTGGTTTCTGTTAACAAACAACATCCTAAACCAAAAAATTGTAGAAGTTATGAAACTCCCAGTCAATTTAACCGACCAGCAACTTATTCATTTGTATGTAGATGGAGATGCCGATGCACTATCTACGCTTGTAATGCGTTACAAGGAAAAAATATTTACTAGTATTTATTTATTAGTAAAAGATAGGTACTTAGCTGAAGATATTTTTCAGGAAGTATTTATTAAAGTAATTGATACTTTAAGAGCAGGTAAATATACCGATGAAGGTAAATTTTTACCTTGGGCAATGCGTATTGCACACAATATGTGTGTTGATCACTTTAGAAAAGTAAAGCGTACGCCTACTATTAAAACTAGTGATGACAAAGATATTTTTGAGGTATTGAACTTTTTTGAACCAGGTGCCGATCAAAAATTAATGGCTACACAAAGCCACGATAGAGTTAGACGCCTAGTTGATATGCTACCAGAGGATCAACGTGAAGTAATTATTTTACGCCACTACGCCGATTTAAGTTTTAAAGAAATTAGCGATCTTACTAACTGTAGTATTAACACAGCTTTAGGTAGAATGCGTTATGGTTTAATTAACTTACGTAAAATGATGACAGAAAAGCAAATTGCTTTATAATATATTATCCCTTTTTGAAAAAAACTGTAATCTCCCAAATGTAAAAACCCTCTTATTGAGGGTTTTTACATTTGTTTTACCATAACAATCTAACTCAATCAATATAAATCGATAGATTTAAAAAATTATCTTAAGGGTGGTTTAAGGATTTATAATTTTAATAGTTTGTACACCCCTATTGTTGTATTTGTGTTATCACCAAACTTAATACTATAGGTTCCTGTTCTAAATTTTCTGCAATTGATAATTTGCTTGGTATTACCCTTAGTAATTGAAAGTAACCCATTATCTACTTGCCTACCTGTAATATCAGTAATAATATAGTTGATTATTTTTG
>JAGNRZ010000194.1 GCA_017988335.1 Ferruginibacter sp. | reverse complement strand
CTACTCTATATGCTTTTCAGGCTTTTCATAGTGAAATTACCGCTGCTTATGCTGATTTACCAAATAACTTTTCATCATACTTAAATGGTTATAATAAAGAAAAATATTTACAAGATTTAAAAGATATTATTGTAGGGCAACACCATCCTGCTAATGTTATTTTATTAGAAATTTTTCCAGAGCAACAAAAAACAAGAATTGATTTTAAATGTACCGAAGAATTGTTGGGTATAACTACCGTTTGCTTAACAAAATTAATTGCAGAAGGTAATAAATTGTATTACGAAAAGGATGGTGTAAAAACACCTATTCATCGTATTTACAACCGACTAATTTTTGATGATTTAGATAAACAAGAAAACCTTGGCAGCATAGTTGACTTAACCGTAAACTACGATGTAGAGTGGGTACCACACCCTAATTGGTTTTACCGCATTAGTAAATTTACATTACCTTTTATTCATCATCCTTTTGTGCCGCAAACATTTTTTTTAAACGAATTAAAACAAATACCAAACGATTTAGAAAACTATGTTTTAAAACCACTGTTTTCATTTGCAGGCATGGGTGTAATAATTGATGTTACTCAAGCAGACATTGATGCTGTAAAAGATCCTGAAAATTGGATGTTACAAAAGAAAGTACAATATGCAGATGTAATTGATACATTAGATGTTGCTGCAAAAGCAGAAATACGATTATTTTATTTTTGGAAAGATGGATGGGATAGACCAATAGCTGTGCATAATTTAGCTAGATTAAGTAAAGGAAAAATGATTGGCACTAGATATAATAAAGATAAAGAATGGGTTGGCGGTAGCATTGCTTTTTTTCAACAATAATAAACTAAAACATGAATACAGGACTAAAAAGATTTGAATACTTTTTGCAACAAGTGGAAGCATTACTGAACAAAGCAGCCAAACAAAGAAATGCCTCGGCATGGTTGTTTAAAAATAATGCCCGTACTCCATTTTTCATGCTTGAGGGTTTAGCAAAAGTATATACCGAATTGCATAACAAGAAAAAATTTACAAAATTAAAAGAGCATTTTAAACTAATTGAAGATGGGTTGGGTGCCGTAGATTATTACCAATCGTTAGTGGAATATTGTACAACAAATAAAAATGTACCTATTGCATGTAAGCAATACTTTGCCAAAATGGTACTGCAAAAAAATACCGACTTAAATTTATTATTGGTTGAAAAAGGATGGATAAATGCTGACGGCAAACGTTTAAATAAAATAAAAACAAAACTACAAGATGCTGATTGGCTTATAGCAAAAAAAGAAGTAGAAGAAATAGCAGCATTTTATGGAGAAAGTATTTACAATATTAATGAGTTTGTAACTGAAACAAAATATCATTTTGATAATGTAGAGGAAGATGTACATGAATTAAGACGAAAACTAAGGTGGTTAAGTATTTACCCTCATGCTTTTTGTGGTGCTATTCAATTTTCTACTACTAAAGCTACTGCCCCACATTTAAAGAAATACATGACGAGTGAGATTTTAAAATCGCCTTTTAATACATTTCCTTTAGTTGATGACAATAAAAATACAGTACAATTAAATAAAGGTTATTTTTTAGCTCTAAGTTGGGTAATTGCAAAACTGGGTAGTTTAAAAGATGAAGGATTAATAATTACAGAATTAAAAGAAGCTATACAACAAACCTCCTCTTGCACAGATGACGAAGCTTATGCAAAAGCGTATACTATTTTAGGGAAGAAATACAAAAAATTAACTGTGATATTGGATGAAGCCGAAGCCATTACTAAAACTTTTTTTACAGAAAATAATTTAGAGAATTTAGTGAATAAGGTTTCTTAGTAAATAATTGAATTGTAATTAACTAAAACAATTTTACTTTTTCAGGTAAAAAATGCCAATTGGAAATGTAAAATTAACGGTATGTGTTACTTGAACTGGATAACAAGATTATACCTTAATTTTTTGAAAGCATTATCTAAAACGAAAGCCCCCAACATAGTATTGATGGGGGCCTTGCTTATTTTGTAAATAACAATTTTAAATTAGATGTTTCCAGCGGCTTTGGTATTAGTAAAGCTGCACCCGATTGGTATTTTACGGTAGGTGGCTCTATACGCTTTAACACAAAATCAAAGTAATGCCTTTATAGCATCTTCAAGCTCCTTACCTTCTAAATCTATTGCCACAATTTTACCTTCTTTATCTAATAAAAATGTAGTGGGTATAGCTTCAATGCCATATTTGTAAGCTACTTCTCCTTCCCAAATTTTGGTATCAATTACTTGGCTATAATTTATTTTATCTGTTTTAATAGCCCTTTTCCATGCAGAAGTTTTCTCATCAAAAGAAACACCAAACACTTCAAAACCACTTGCTTTATACTTATTGTAAAGCTTTACAACTTTAGGATTTGTTACTCTACATGGACCACACCAACTAGCCCAAAAATCAATTAATACTATTTTACCTTTAAATGATGAAAGTGTAACAGTATTGCCTTTAGCATCGGGCAAACTAATTTCTGGAGCTAACTCTCCAATAGTAATTTGGGCTTGCGATAATGCAATACAACAAACAAAAACTAAAAATAAAATTCCTTTTTTCATGTGTTCATTTTTATTGATTTTGGTCACATGTAATTCGCCAATAAACAATAACGGTTGCTCCGAATATTCGGAGTCAACTTTTTGTTATGGCTCATTTCATATATTCTACATTATTTAAAAACATTAAAAAAATTGTACTCAATTCTTAATAAACCCCCTTCAGCAGCAGTACGATGCAATTTAGTATTTATTGGAATACGATAACCTGCATCTATTCTTAACCTACTATTGATAATAAATTGAACTACAGGGGCTATATCTAAAAAGCTTTCCTTTGCATATACATTAGTTTGCCCAAGTAATTCTAGCATAGCATTAACGTTTGTTTGCTTATAACTGGTATATTCTTTAGGCAATAAAAGTTTTCCTACAGACAAAGTATAGTTAACTGCATTTCTATTATTATTGCCATATATAAACTTATTGCTACCGTTATCACTTGCATGCAAAGTAGAGATTGAAGAAGAAATGGCTACTTTATTTATTAATTTGGTAGCCACAATACCAATTTCATACCCACTATTATGACCTAGCAAATCTATAGCCGGTTGATGAACAGCCGTATTATTAAAACTATATCTACCATACGTAGCTAGTCTAAAATGGCTATGAATGTCATCACTACTATAAAATCTATACTTCATATAAAAACCTCCGCCTTCTGCTGTTAGTTTATTATCTCTGTTACTAAGAAAGGCTTCTGCATGTATCATTATTTTTTTTGAAAGACCCACCATTACTTCGGGCAATACATGATAGTTAATTTTATTTTCATGAATATCTTTCATAAAATAATTATTTAACCTCACACCTATACTTTTGGCAGCCATATTACTTGCAGGCTCAGTAAAAGAAAATAGTTCTTGTGCTTTTACAGTATTACATAATAGCAACACTGTAATCATAATTATAATATTTTTCATAGTTTACAGTGTTACATGATAAATGCGTTGTCCTTCGGTTATACCTTCTTTTGCACAACAACTGGCAGCCTTACCAGTGGTATAGCAGTTCATTGTTGTGAGTTTGTTGTTACGTTTATATTCTTTTGCTGTTACAAAGCCTTTATCTAAAATTTTAATTTGTTGCTCACCATTTAATTGCTGTGCTGTAATATTTAAAAAATGGTACACCTCATTACCAATTTTTATGTGTTCATCATTTTTAACGGTTGTATTGTTAAAGCTTACTGAAGCCGTCATTTTCGCCACAAAAAATCCTGCATCTTCTACTTTTGCTTTAATAGCATCTAAATTGGCATTGCTATTTTGTTTTATAGTAAGTATAAAGCTTGATGTTTTAATATTGGCTTCTACATTTTCTACAAAATCTAACGTTTTTAAAGATTTATTGATAGAATTACTACACATGCTACAAGTAAGCCCACTAGCTTGTAATGTTACTTTATTTATTTGTGCACTTATTGATGTGGTTACAAAAACAAATGCAATTAGAAGTATCTTTTTCATTTTTTTGAATTTTTTTAACCACAGACCTGCCTGCCAGCAGGCAGGTTTACACAGATTAGGTACACAGATTTATTGGATAAAATCTGTGAACTGAGCCTGCTGAAGTATCTGTGGTTTAGTGAATTAATTTTTTGCTTTTCTTTCGTACTGGCAACAGCCATGTAAATTGTTATACACTTTATCATCTGCTGTAAAATCTTGTGTATCATAGCCTACTCCAGCAACAGCTTCTTGTATTTTTTGATTAGATGTTTTTTTAGCTGAGTAAGATACTTTTAGCTCTTTTGTTTCTTCGTTCCAACTGGCAGTTTTAGCTCCAGCTTTTTTTGCAGCTTTTTCAATTTTTGATTTACACATGCCACAATTGCCCCATACTTTAATAGTTTCTTTTTTTACACTTGTTTGTGCAAATAAATTAGATGTAAATAAGCTGAATAATATTGCAGCAAATATTGATAATGATTTCATTGTTTAAAATTTTGTATTATTTAAAAATAGATTTTTCCCTAATTGCTTATTTGATAAACATTAAGGAGTTTTAAAAATTAATAAAACAAAATTCTAAATACGAAACGTACAGTTTAAAATACAAGCACTGGGCTTGTTGTACAGTGGAGGAG
>JAGNRZ010000193.1 GCA_017988335.1 Ferruginibacter sp. | reverse complement strand
AAATGGTAAAGTACTACATGCCTATGCTAATGCTGCTGATTTTGCTAATGAGCTGCAAGAGCAATTAGGCGAAAATGCAGATAGTATTAAAAAATATTTAAACAATGCAGATAAGTTATATAACAACGTAGGTGAGGTATTTTTAAATCATTCTTTACACAAGCGTAAAACATGGGTTAATAAAAAAATTGTTAAGGCATTTAGATCGGTAAAACTATCTCATCTTTTTAAAACATTGCATGGCTATAATACAAGTAACTTAAAATCTGCCGAAGCTGTACAACTATTTAACCGCTATGCTACATATAATGGTAGCAGCCCTTACAAAGCACCAGGTATGTTAAGCCTTATACCGCATTTAGAAATGAATGAAGGTACTTACTACCCCACCGGCGGTATGGTTAGTATTACAAATGCCTTGTTTAAACTAGCTCAAAAACTAGGCGTACAATTTAGTTTTAGCAAACAGGTGCAACGCATTATTCATAACGATGGTAATGTAAAAGGTATAGTGGTAGATGATGTAAATGTGAATGCCGATATTGTGGTAAGTAATGCCGATATTTATTTTACCTATAAAAATTTGCTGCATAATTCTCACAGAGCAACACAAGCATTAAAGCAAGAAAGAAGTAGTAGTGCCTTGGTATTTTATTGGGGTATTGGCAAAAAATTTGAAGAGTTTGAATTACACAATATTTTATTTAGCAAAAATTATAAAGCCGAGTTTGAAGGGTTGTTCAAATACAAAACTTTATATAACGACCCTACAGTCTATATCAACATTACATCGCAAATAGAACAATCTCAAGCTCCTGCTGGCAAGCAAAATTGGTTTGTAATGATTAATGCACCAGCCAATGTAGGGCAAGATTGGGAAACCTTGAAGCAAAAAGCAAGGGCTGTAATTATAGAAAAAATTAATAAAGTGCTGCAAACTAATATAGAGGAATATATAGAAGTTGAAGAACTGCTTGATCCTTTAAAGATTGAAGCTTCGACCGATTCGTATGCTGGCAGTTTGTATGGAACAAGCAGTAACAGTAAGCTAGCTGCTTTTTTACGTCATCCAAATTTTAAAAACAATATTAAAGGTTTATACTTTTGCGGTGGTAGTGTGCATCCGGGTGGTGGCATACCACTATGTTTAAAAAGTGCAAAAATTGTAAGCGATTTAGTTAATTAAAAAATGTGGTATACATAATTTGAAAAACATATTTTATTCAAAGGCAGCAATAGCAACTTCTATTGCCATCCTTTTTCATACAATTGGGTTAGTGGGTATTTTGTTTTTTAAGCATCCTTTTTTTATTAACGCCACTCCATTTAATTTACTTTTATCTTTTGCTTTGATAATTTATACACAGCCACAAAAAAATATTTTCTTCTACTTATTTATGCTAACATCAATTGTGGTAGGAATTGTGGTTGAAATTATTGGGGTAAATACAGCTATGCTTTTTGGCGAATACAGCTATGGCAAAGTATTAGGTGTTCAAATTAAAAATGTGCCATTAATTATTGGTGTAAATTGGTTTATTGTAATTTATTGTTGTGGCATAAGCACTCAAACTCTGCTACAAAAAGCTTTAAGTAAAATGCCACAAGATGTTGTTACCACTCCAAAATCACTAAAAGCTATTTCGGTAATTATTGATGGCGCTACCATTGCTGTTTTTTTAGATTGGATAATGGAACCTGTAGCCGTAAAGCTTGGTTACTGGCAATGGAAATTAGAGATAATACCATTTTATAACTATGTAAGTTGGTTTGGTATAAGTGTAGGGCTACTTACTATTTTTCATTTTTGTAACTTTACCAAGCAAAACAAATTCGCCATACATTTGTTATTAATACAAGCAATGTTCTTTTTACTCTTACGCACTTTTTTATGAACTGGTTTAGTTTTATAGCAATAATATTAGGTACTTTTTTTTTGATGGAAGGCATTACTTGGTGTACACACCGTTTTGTAATGCACGGTTTTTTGTGGTATTTACACGAAGATCATCATAAACCTACAGGGCATGTGTGGGAAAAAAATGATGCCTTCTTTTTAATATTTGCTATACCCAGTTGGTTGTGCATAATGTTAGGTTTGCAAAATAAATTATACTGGGTAGCTGCTATTGGTTTTGGTATTGCATTATATGGGTTGGCATACTTTATTGTGCATGAAGTAATTATTCATCAACGTATAAAATGGTTTACTCGTAGTAACAATACCTATATTAAAACCATACGCTGGGCACACAAAATGCATCATAAGCATTTGGGCAAAGAGCATGGCGAAAGTTTTGGTATGCTATGGGTAGCAAAAAAATATTGGGAAAAAGTAAAGGCAGATAAGTTACGGAATGGATAATTATACTTTGTAATTTTTGTTCTGGATTATTTCATTGGGTTAAAAATTAATTTTAAAATTAAAATATGCCCCTACTAGTTCCCACTCCTTTGGAGAGGGGTTGGGGTGAGGCTTTATTTAATTGAACAATCACTACACATATTTTATAATTCTTGGTTTATCAATAGCTGGGCCACTAGCCTTAAGCTTTGATAAAAAAGTAGCATTTTACAAAAAATGGAAATATCTGTTTCCTGCAATGTTGCTACCAGCATTGTTTTACATAGTTTGGGATGTGTTTTTTACTTACAAAGGAGTATGGAGTTTCAATGAAAACTATATTACTGGCATTATACTAATTAATCTACCTATAGAAGAAGTGTTATTCTTTTTTGTAGTGCCTTATTGTTGTGTATTTGTGTATGAATGCATTCGTTGCTACTTTCCTCAATGGCAAAATAAAAAATTGGCAAATAGTATATTTTGGGTATTAGGAATTTTGCTTTTGGTAACAGGTATTATCTTTCATCAAAAATATTACACTGGCTATACATTTATTTTGTGTGGCTGTTTTATTTTGTTTATTAAGTTAATACAGCATAAACTCAAAAGTTTTGATATCACTTCTTTCTTAATTTCTTATGCTATTATTTTAATTCCTTTTTTAATAGTAAATGGTTTTTTAACCGCAATTCCAGTGGTGTTGTATAACAATGCCGAAAATTTAGGATTACGAATTTATACCATTCCTTTTGAAGATACTTTTTATGGAATGCTTTTAATTTTAATGAATGTTGTAATTTACGAAAGATTAGTAACTAGGAATAAGTAAAATAAATTAATACTATAAAACTTTTACCTAATAAGTATAAAACTTCCCTTGTCAGAAATTAGTTGTTTGTTTTTTATTTGATAAGTGCAAACCCAGACATAACTGCCTTCATTTTGATTTTTGTTGTTAAATCTACCATCCCACCCTAATCTATAGTCTTGACTATTATATACCAATTGCCCATATTTATTATATATGGAAAATTTAAAAATTACTAATTCTCCTAAAATTATTGGTTTAAAAAAATCATTTTTGTTGTCATTGTTTGGTGTAAAAATATTCGGAATATAGAATCCCCAATTGCATTCTTTTAAAGCGACTTTAACACTATCGGTTGAAAGACATTTATTATTATCTTTTGCAACTACCCAATACAGACCTGAGTCTTTAAGTTTTATAAAATACTCAGTAGACCCATTACTCCATAAAATATTTGTGAAATCAGATGTAGGTACTTTAAGTGTTAAATCTTTATTTAGACATATTGTAGTATCAGCCCCCAAATTAAGTTGCCTTGATTTATGTACTTTTATGTTTACAGTATCTTTACTAATACAATTGTTATCGTTTTTCGCTATTAAGAAATAAGTAGTATCTATTAGAGGGTTTACAATTACAGATTGGCTTATAGTGCTATTAATTTGATAAGGAGGAAGCCAAGTATAACTTTTGAAGCCAGCCGTTGCAGATATGTGTATTGTATCGGCGTTGCACTTTATTCTATCTGAGCCAACATTAACTTGCTGATTTGGAAAAAAAGATATAATGATGCTATCTCTAAATACATTTGAACATGAATCTGATACTTCAACCCAGTATAATCCTTCTTTATTTGCGATTAAAACAGAATCATTACTTCCGTTTTGCCATTTATAGGATAAAAATTTATTGCCAGCCTGTAATTTGATACTATCACCTTTGCAAATTATTCTATCATTGCCTAAGTCTAAAACTTCAGCACTTGATTTTACTTGTATAACAATTGATTCATTAAGAGGAATACACCCAATTGGAATGCTAGCAGCGATTGTATAAGTTCCAATGCTATTGTATTTCACAGTTATAGTTGAGTCTGTTTGTTGAATCATTGAAATATTGGGAGGTAAATTCCAATTAATTAATTGATTACAAGCTTTATTTCTATGAACCTTATACATATAGTTAATTGAAATATCACATACATTAGTAGGTCCAGATAACTTTAAAAAACTGCAAGAATCGATATAGCTTGGGCATTCATATCTAAAATGTACATTGCCATTAGCAGTAATATAATTTCTTGTGGTTGTTGCATCTTTACATTCAATATCAACATTATTATTATCAATATCCCATATAAAATCTTCATTCATAACGCTAATATCTTGAACAGGAGTATTTATTTGCAGAGTTGGACACAAAGGAGTTGTAAAATAATTTGAGGTGTCAATTTTATTAATAATAATTTTTTTTGAAAAACTAGGTAAACCACTAATTAAACCATACCCCAAGCCAGTTGTAATGAGAGCTATAGAGTTATCATTATATTTTATAGCTTTATCAAAGTTTAGTAC
>JAGNRZ010000192.1 GCA_017988335.1 Ferruginibacter sp. | reverse complement strand
ATACACAACATTGCAGGTATTTGTAATAAACAAAGAAATGTTTTTGGTATGATGCCTCACCCAGAAAGAGCTAGCAGTGCTTTATTGGGTAACGAAGATGGCAGAAAGGTCTTTAATCACTTATTTGGAATAAATTAACAAGCCATAAACATCCATAAAACTAAAATGGACGTTTATTTGCATATATAAATTGAAAAATAAACACATGAAATGAGCCATAACAAAAAGTTGACTCCGAATATTCGGAGCAACCGTAAATGTTTATTGGCGAATTCCATGTGACCAAAATCAATAAAAATAAACACATGAAAAAGTTTTTACTAAGTTTAAGTTTGATAGTAACTGTAGCATTGGCCAATGCACAATTAGCTAAGCCAATAAAATGGTCTTACGCTTCAAAAAAAATAGCAGACAAGGAGTATGAGGTTGTGATAACAGCTACAATACAAAACAATTGGCATTTGTATTCTCAAACACAACCTGCTAATGCAGTAAATATGCCAACAATAATAAAGTTTAATAATAACCCATTGGTTAAGTTAGATGGTAAAATTAAAGAAACAGGTAAGTTGGAGTTTTTTGAAGATAAAAAGTTAAAAATATCTGCCAATCAATACGCTAACAAAGTAGTGTTTACTCAAAAAGTAAAATTAAAAACAAAAGCAAAAACTAATATTAGTGGAACAATTGATTTTCAAACATGCGATGATAAAAAATGTTTGCCACCAGCTACCGAAACATTTAAAATTAGTTTACAGTAATAAAATTTTTCAATGTATAATATAACGGGTTCACTAAAAGAACTCGTTTTTTGTAAATATTAATCAGATGAATAAAATTATAACTATTGTAGTTGCCTTATTTTTTTTAGCAGTAAATAGTGTTGCACAAACAGATTCATCTGCATATAAATGGACAATTAGTAGTAAAAAAATAGGCGAAAAAAAATACGAACTATTGCTTAAAGCACCAGCAGTAGCTAATACTCAACTATATACACCCGGGCAAGATTTAGATGGGGTTACATCTGCAGAAATTAGTTTTGTTGACACATCAATTAATGTAGAAAGCTTTACTGCCATAAGCCAAAGCCAAACGGTTGCATCAACTATTTTTGAGAATAAAAAAGTACAATTACAAACTGGCGATGTGGAATGGAAAGCCGTAATAAATTTTAAAGATAAAGTGCCATCGCAATTGCTAGGTAATCTTACTTTTTTTTATAATAAAGGAGATGAGTTTATGAGTGACCCTCCTTTTGCGTTTAATACAGGTTTAGAAGGAGGTGAAGCAAGCGACGGAAAAATAAAAATTGCTTCAATTGATCTTAAAACCCCTCAAAGCACTTGTGGTGATGATGATACCCAAAACAAAAGCATTTTCACCATTTTTATTTTAGGCTTTTTAGGCGGTTTAATTGCTTTAATTACACCTTGTGTTTTTCCAATGATACCTGTAACGGTAACTTTTTTTACCAAAAAATCGCAGGATAAAAAAACAGGTATTCGTAATGCGGTTTTATATGGCTTTTTTATCTTTTTAATTTATGTGGCTATTACTATTCCTTTTCATTTAGCTAGCACAACTATAAGTCCAGAAATTTTTAATAATATAAGTACCAATGTTTGGCTTAACCTTATCTTTTTTGCCATATTTGTATTTTTTGCTTTATCATTTTTTGGCTTGTACGAAATAGGTTTACCATCTTCTTTAGCCAACAAGGCAGATAGTAAAAGTGGCGTAGGCAATTTAGGAGGTATATTTTTTATGGCTGGTACATTAGCCATTGTATCGTTTAGTTGTACAGGCCCTATTTTAGGAACATTATTAGCTAATGTTGCAAACCAAGGTGCATGGCCGCTTACAGCAGGTGCTGCTGGGTTTGGTTTAGCGTTGGGTTTACCTTTTGCTTTATTTGCTATGTTCCCTAACTGGTTGCAAAGTTTACCAAAAAGCGGCGGTTGGATGACCGATGTAAAAGTAGTATTAGGTTTTGTAGAATTAGCACTAGCAGTTAAATTTTTAGCCAATGCAGATAATGTTATGCAATGGGGAATAATAAAAAGAGAAATATTTGTGGGGCTTTGGGTAATTATTGGATTGCTAATAGTATTATACTTGTTAGGAATTTTAAAAATGGGGCATAGCTCTCCAATTAAAAAATTTGGTGGCATTCGCATTTTCTTTATTGTATTATTTAGTGCATTTACAATTTATTTAATGCCAGGAATGTTCAACAGCAAATATGCTAAGATGCAATTGTTAAGTGGTTTTCCACCACCATTATCGTACACTATTTACAAAAACCATGTGCTACTTACAAAAGTTATTGAACCCATACATAATGATTACGAAAAGGCATTAGCCTTAGCAAAAAAAGAAAACAAACCTTTATTAATAGATTTTACAGGCTGGGCATGTGTAAACTGCCGCCGTATGGAAGAATTGGTTTGGACTGATAAAGAAGTAGATAGTATAATGCGGAATAATTTTGTAGTAGTATCTCTTTATGTAGATGAACGAACTAAATTGCCAGCTACCGAGCAAACAGTATATAAAGTTGATAGTCTTACCAATAAAAACATTATTACTGTAGGCGATAAATGGGCAACTTTTCAAACGGTAAATTTTGGAGCAACTAGCCAACCTCAATATGCCATAATAAACCCAAATGAAAAGCTATTAACAAAAACAAAATATTACACACCAAGCCCTACAGAATTTGCAGAGTGGTTAAAGTGTGGTTTGGGGGAGATGAAGAAGTAAAATAAAAAACCCTCACTAAGAGGGTTTTTTACATTTGGGAGTTACAGTTTTTTCAAAAAGGGATAAAAATTTTATAAAGCAATTTGCTTTTCTGTCATCATTTTACGTAAGTTAATTAAGCCATAACGCATTCTACCTAAAGCTGTGTTAATACTACAGTTAGTAGGGTCGCTAATTTCTTTAAAACTTAAATCAGCGTAATAGTGTAAAATAATTACTACACGTTGGTCTTTTTGCAGCATATTTAGTATTTGAATACTCTATTATTCTATGTGTAATCATTAATTTTGATCTATCTGAAATAATATTACCCCGTAACCTTTTATAAAGGTTGAGTAAAAAAACAATCAAATTCGTTTTTTCAATTATTTATATATCATTTTTTATACATCATTTGCAACCAATTTGCTTTTTGCAACGTCTATTTAAGGAGATGTACTATTATTTTATAATTTATCCATTTTTATAATTTATCTAAAACTAACGTTATGAAACACTTTTTTCTCATTCTGCTGTCCTGTTTTTTTTCAATTTTAGGAAATTCCCAATGCCCCTCTGGGCAAGCCAATATCACTATAAGAGTATACGGAGACCAGTATGTTGATACTGAGAATACAATAAGTTGTACTGTAAATGGTACTAGTGTTACTCTTTCTCCTGCTTCATTTGTTAGCACTACAACTACTCGTTGGCATCAGTTTACTGCCCCGTGTACAACTATCGGTGGAAATATTGTAGTTAATTTAACCGACGGTTTTGGCGATGGCATTGCTAGTACTGTTGGCGGCGATAATGTTTTTGTTTATGTGAATAATGAATTAGTAGATAGCCTTGCTTTTACAAGTGGCTCATCGGCTTCTACAAACTCAAATAATACAGCTTTTACAGAAAACTTGCAACCTAATAGCACATGTGCTTCCGCAAAGTCAAATGGCGTAGCAGTATATCCACAAGGTGGTTCCGTAAGCATTGCAAATTCAATTGCACTAAATCCACTTTCACAATATGGTGGATATGAAATGTTGCCTAATGTACCTTTAACGCAGTGCGGAACATTTGTAGCTAACGGTATTTTAACAGAAGTCTACTGCGGAATACAATTTACCAATTCTCCTACTGGTGCTATTGCATCAGCTGTTAATCCTACTATAAAAGTATATAATAGTTCTTGTGTACAGGTAGGTTCAGATATTACAACAAGTGGAGGTACTATCAACTTAGTACAAGGACAAACATACACAGTGTGTGGTACTAGATATATACAAGAGGCTACAAACTGGCCAACTCATACGGCCAATACAAGAGCATTAGTTTTGTCTGTTCGACCTTTAAGTGTAATGCCAATAAAGTTGATAGAATTTTACGGTATTGGAGATAAAGAAAGGAATACCATTCTTTGGACTACTACAAATGAAAGTAAACTTCAAAAATACGAAGTACAAAGAAGCGATGATGGAATAATTTTTACTACTATTTCAACAGTAAAACCGCTTAATTCAAATAACATCACAAAATATAGTATTGTAGATAATTTGTTTTTTTATGGGGATAATTATTATCGCTTAAAAATTATTAATGATGATGGTACGTTTACTTTTTCGCAAATCATAACATTAAGAAATGATGCAATAAAGACCCAAATAGTGAATATTTATCCTAATCCTATAATAAATGAGGTAAGTGTTCAATTTACCTCATCATCTACAAAAATAATCAACTATATTATTACTGATATTACAGGTAGGCAAGTAGATAATGGATTACTTTCAATTACTAAGGGTAATACCAAGCAAATTATCAATTGCAGAAAATTTAGAACAGGAACCTATAGTATTAAGTTTGGTGATAACACAAATACAACAATAGGAGTGTACAAACTATTAAAATTATAAATCCTTAAACCACCCTTAAGATAATTTTTTAAATCTATCGATTTATATTGATTGAGTTAGATCGTTATGGTAAAAC
>JAGNRZ010000190.1 GCA_017988335.1 Ferruginibacter sp. | reverse complement strand
GTTTAACTCCGTTGAACCTTAGTGGACCAGACACAGAGGCATATAACAACTCGTTATGGTTGCCAACCAACTCATTAGATTTAGACTTACAAAAACTAATTGCTATAAAGCAAAAAAGAAATACAACAACACCTAATCCGTTACAAATATTTAGAGAGTTACAAGCTAATGGCCAAATGTATTCTGTAATGGGTAACCCTAACTTAGGTGAGGTAAAAGGTATATTAATAGGTATAGAAAATACTAATGCTTCGGCCGCTGATGCTTGTGCAGATATATGGGTGAATGAATTACGTTTATCTAGCCTTGACGAAGAAGGAGGATGGGCAGCATTAGGTAGGGTAGATTTAACACTAGCTGATTTAGGTACACTTACCTTATCAGGCAATGCACATAGCAAAGGCTTTGGTACTTTGGAGCAACGAGTAAATGAAAGGTATAGGGATAATTTTGTGCAATTTGATGCAACAGCTACATTAGAGTTAGGTAAATTGTTGCCTAAAAAAGTAGCTATTTCAATTCCTGTATCTGCTAGTTATTCTCAACAAATAAGTTCACCAGAGTACGACCCTTACGACGGTGATATTAAGCTAAAGGATAAATTAAAAGCGGCACCAAGTGCTCAAAGAGATTCAATACGTAACGATGCTATTGATTTTACATCAACCACTACAGTAAGTTTTACCAATGTAAGAAAAAACAGAACAAGTACTAAGAAGCCAAAGATATATGATGTATCAAATTTTGATTTTAGTTATTCTTACTTTAAAACAAAAACACATACACCGTTAATTGAAAGCAATGAAGTAATAAGGCATAATGGTGGTATGGGTTATAATTTTGCTCCACAACCCAAGTCTATCGAGCCTTTCAAAAAAATATTTAGAAAAACAAAACACAAGTGGTTTGATTTAATTAAAGATTTTAATTTTAACCCCATTCCATCTCAACTAAGCTTTAGAGCACAAGTGGTAAGGCAGTTTGGGGCTATAAGGCCACGTAGTGTAGGAGTTTCTAAATACACTATTCCAGAAACGTATGATAAATACTTTACGTTTCAAAGAGATTATATCATGCGTTGGGATTTAACAAAATCTATCAACTTTGATTTTACGGCTACTAACAACTCAAGAGTAGATGAACCTTTTGGACGTATAGATACTAAAGCGAAGAAAGATACTGTTCGTAAAAATTTCTTTAATGGAGGTAGAAATACATTGTACAGTCAGTCAGCTAATTTTACGTATGCCTTACCAACGGGTAAATTTCCATTAATTGATTGGACAACGATGAATGTAAATTATCGTACCACTTATCGTTGGATTGGAGCATCAAGATTAGCGGTTGAGTTAGGTAATATTTTAGAAAATAGCCAACAAAAAGAAGCTACAGCACAGCTTGATTTTACAAGACTGTATCAAAAATCAAAATGGCTTCGCCAGTTGGAAACTCAATCTAATATTGAGGATAAAGAAAGATGGCGGAACCGTATTAAAAAAGTAAAAGATAGTGTAACCCTTAAAAGTGGTAAAAAAGTTTTAAAAACAAGACGTATTGTTGATAAAGGAGCTATGCCTTATGTAGGTGGTGTAGGTAAGTTTTTGGGGAAGTTGTTAACTAGCTTAAAACAAGCTACTATTTCATTATCAGAAAATGCTAATACTCGTTTGCCCGGCTATATGGATAGCACAAGAATGCTAGGGCAAAACTTTAATAGTATGGCACCGGGCTTTGATTTTATTTTAGGCCGACAGCCTGATAGTGGTTGGCTAAATAAAGCAGCACAACGAAATTTAATAACCAGGGATACCAATTTTAATACCCTGTTTATGCAAAATTTTGATCAGACATTTACCATACAAGCACAATTAGAACCCATAAGAGATTTAAATATTTCGGTTAACGTAAGAAAAACATTTAATAAAAATTATACTGAAACCTTTAGAAATATAGATACAAGTGGTGGCACAAATCATAGGTTCCATCATTTAAATCCATATGCTGGTGGTGGTTTTGATGTAACTTATATTTCATTTAAAACCTTGTTTGAAAAATTTGACCCAAATAAAATATCGGCCACCTTTAAAAAGTTTGAAGATTATAGATTGATAATGAGCCAACGCTTAGGAGCAAAGAGCCTTTATAGTCAACAAGGACCTACTGGAGCTGATGGATATAAATATGGATATGGTAAATATGCTACCGATGTATTAATTCCATCATTTATTGCGGCATATACAGGGCAAAGCCCAGATAAAGTAGGTTTAATTGATCAAAAAAATCCAAACATAAAATCAAATCCGTTTAGAGCCATAATTCCTAAGCCTAACTGGAATTTAACTTATAATGGTTTGACAAGAGTGAAAGGCATGGATAAAATATTTACCAACTTCTCTTTATCGCATGGCTATACAGGTAACTTAAGTATGAATGGGTTTACATCAGCCTTACTTTATCAAGATGTATCTAGGCTTGGTTATCCATCTTTCTTTGATACCTTATCTAAAAACTTTGTGCCTTTCTTTTTAGTGCCAAACGTAAGTATTGGTGAGCAGTTTAGCCCATTAATTGGTATAGATATGCAGTTTACAAATCAACTGCAATTAAAATTGGAGTATGCAAAATCTCGTCAACTAAGTTTAAGCTTAATAGATTTTCAATTAAGTGAAGTACGCAGTACAGAGTTTAGTATAGGAGCTGGTTATAGAAAAAGAGGAATGAAGGTGCCAGGCTTTTTAGGTTGGTTCCCTAGGTTGTTAAACAAGTGGAGTAAGGTAGATACCAATACACCAGGAGCACCAGCAGGCAATAAAAATCAATTGCAAAATGAAATTAACTTTAGAATGGATTTTAAAATAAGAGATAATGTAACTGCCAATAGCCGCCTTGACCAAAACAGCACATTTGCCACTGGCGGGGGTAAAGAAATTACCATACAGCCAAGCATTGATTATACTTTGAATAATAGAATACTTGTAAAATTATTTTTTGATCAACGCAGATTGATACCTTACATATCATCAAGTGCACCACAAACTAATACTAGGGCAGGTGTGCAGGTGAGGATATCGTTGGCACAGTAGGCTATATAATTAACATTGCGAAGCCCTCCGATTATTCGGAGGGCTTTTCTTATCCATTTTTTTCTACACCGCCGTCTGGTTTTTAACCAACAGCAATCTAATACGTTTAAATATTTTTTTTCTAGAAACGTTAGCCAATGAGTGCTGGCAGGTCGTTGCATTAAATTAATCCTTCCTAATCTGTAAAGAATTTTTCTTATCCATTTTTTACCGATTTTTGCATAAATAATTTTACATGCTAATTAGCGAAACAAAAAATAAGGTATTAGATTGTTTACAACAGTTTAAACAAATTGTTGGCGAGGGTTATGTTTTTGTTGATGAAGAGTCATTAAATAATTATGCCCACGACGAAACAGAAAATCTTCATTTTTTACCAGATACAGTTATTAAACCTAAAACTACCCAAGAGGTAAGTGCAATTTTAAAAATATGTAATGAATATAAAATACCTGTTACTCCCCGTGGTGCAGGTACAGGGCTTAGTGGTGGTGCATTACCAAACTTTGGTGGTGTGTTGTTAAGTGCTGAAAGATTAAATACAATTATTGAAATAGATGAACGCAATTTGCAAGTAACAGTGGAGCCTGGTGTAATTACAGAAGTATTGCAAAATGCGGTAAAAGAAAAAGGTTTGTTTTATCCGCCAGACCCTAGTAGCCGTGGTAGCTGTTTTATTGGTGGCAATATTGCCGAAAATAGTGGTGGACCAAAAGCAGTAAAGTATGGAGTGGTAAAAGATTATGTGTTAAACCTAGAAGTTGTATTACCAACAGGAGATATTATTTGGACAGGAGCTAATGTGCTAAAAAATAGTACTGGGTATAATTTAACGCAACTAATTGTGGGTAGCGAAGGTACTTTGGGTATTGTTACAAAAATAGTTTTGAAATTAATACCACATCCTAAATACGATTTATTGATGTTGGTGCCTTTTAATAATTTAGAGAAAGCTGGCGAAGCCGTTAGTGCTATTTTTAGAGCAGGCTTTACACCCAGTGCATTAGAACTTGTAGAAATTGATGCATTAAAAATTACAAGCCAAATGCTTGGGGGCAATACGGTAGTACCTGTTACCGATGAAATGGAAGCTCATTTAATTATTGAAGTAGATGGAAATAATGTGGAAGTGTTGATGAGTGAAATGGAAGCCATAGGTGAATTGCTAACACAATATGATTGTGGTGAAATTTTCTTTGCAGATGATGCTCAACAAAAAGCAGCTTTATGGATTTTACGAAGAAGGGCTGCCGAAGCTGTAAAGCTTGATGGTTACACTATTGAAGAAGATACTGTAGTGCCAAGGGCAGAGTTGCCGGCACTTATAAAAGGTGTAAAGCAATTGGGTGAGCAATATAATTTTAAAGCGGTTTGCTATGGCCATGCTGGTGATGGTAATTTGCATATTCGTATTAAAAAAGAAGGAAGTATTTACAGCCTTAACAACCCCGAAGTAATACCAGCATTAAAAGCCTTATTTGAATTAGTAAAAAAATTGGGGGGCACTATTAGCGGCGAACATGGTATTGGCTTAATTCAAAAAGAATATATGCCAGTAATGTTTAACGATATTACATTTAGTTTAATGAGGGGCATTAAAAAAACATTTGACCCTAATAATATTTTAAATAAAGGAAAAATATTTGATTGATGAGTAAACTTTTTTAACAAACAAACAGTCTTAAACTAAAAGGTTGTAATCATCTA
>JAGNRZ010000191.1 GCA_017988335.1 Ferruginibacter sp. | reverse complement strand
GATAAATATTTTAATTTAAATATTGCTAAAGTAGGCTTGGTTGAAAAGAGAGAATTAAACGAAGAATTTTTTAAGGAAGTTTATCCTACCAAAGAAATAAAAACATTGGATGAATTAAAGCAAAACTTAAAAGAAGAAATACAACAGTATTGGGATGGACAAAGTAAAAATCAATTGCAAGACCAATTATATCATTATTTGTTAGATGAAACTCAAATGGAATTTCCTGCAGATTTTTTAAAGCGTTGGTTGCAAAATGGTGGCGAAAAGCCAAAAACGGCTGAGGAAGCTGAAGCGGAATATCCTGGTTTTAGCGGTCAGCTTAAATGGACGTTGATAAGCGATAAATTAATTACAGATAATAACCTAAATGTAGCTAACGAAGAATTAAGAGAGTACATGAAGGTAGAAGTAATGCGTTACTTTGGTACCATGCAATTGGGTGATGATACCAGCTGGTTAGAAAGTTATATAGACAGAATGATGAAAGATGAAAAGCAAGTAGATGCTAGCTATCGCCGTTTAATTACCGAAAAATTGTTTGCTTGGATGGAAAGCCAAGTAACCCCAAAAGAAGCAACTGTAACACCTGAAGCATTGGCGGGTATGATGCACAATCATCAACATTAATATTTTTCATTAATGATACTTTAAAAGAGGATGTTTTAACATCCTCTTTTTTATTTTTTAAAATACCCTTTGGAGGGTATAGCATAAATAAACAAATAACTTACTTTTAATAAAATTTAAAAAAATGAAATCATTATTAGTAGTTACTTTAGCCTTCTTCAGTTTATGGTCATCTGCACAAAACAATAGCGCAAAACAACAACAATATTTACCTAAAGAAGTAAAAGGATTATACCTAGGTATGCCAGAAACTGCCCTAAAAAAAGCCAGACCTAAAGTTGCTATTTCCAATGATGATATTAATGGGTATGAAAAATTTGTAAAAGGAGATGTAAAGGAGGTAAGCTATCAAGTTACTTTTGTAGATAAAGAGCAAAACCCAGATACCGAAAGATACTTGTATGAGTTTATAGTAGAATATAAAACAAAGGCAAAAGCTATTGCAATAGCTAAGCAATTATTTAAAAAGCACAAGCCAGTGGAAAGCCAATTTGATTATGAGTGGGAAATAAAAGTTGATGATAATCTTACTTTAAAATGCTGGATTTTTAATAGTAAAATATGTATAGCCGATAAGAAGGAGTTTTAATAAATAATTGCCCACTATCTATATTTATTTAAAAAAGTGTATTGTTTTTCTATTTGTTTTAAATTTGCCTCTCAAATTTTTGTATGAGAGAAATTGTTAGAAGTGTAAAGGAAAATAACACTCAATATGCTGCCATTGAATGGAATGAGCAAGATATTTATAATCAGCAACTGTTTTATTTTGAAAGCGAAGACCATACGGCCGATGCTTTAGCCTTTCATGAAAACATAGAAGTGCTATATAAAAAATGGTTAGTTGGCGAAGATGTACAATTTACAATTGAAAAAAAACAATACCATTGGAATGTCGCTGAAAATTTAGTACCTACTATAGCTTCGCAAAAAGATAAAAACGAGTATTTAGCCAAAAAGGCTCAAAAGAAAATTCAGCAACAGCTTAATCAAAAGCAAGCCACCCTTTTTTCAAAAAATATTCAAGAGCTAACTGATAAAATAACTACAGGTAGTAGTAATGAGGAGTTACAAGCTATATCTGCTAGTGCAAAAGAAATAGATGAGCAAATTAAAAAAGCAGTAGCAGCTACAAAAAATATTTCATTAGAGCAAGGTGTTATTGAGCATGGCATTAGTACAGAGGAATATGTGCAATTAAAAAATGAATTAGCCACATTGTTTGATAAATTGAAGCAAGTAAAGGATGATGCTGCATTTAACAACTATAACATTTTAGGGGCAAGGGTAGAAGCACTATATGCACAAAGCAAAAGCAGCGAAAACTATAATGATACTCGTAAAGAGATTATTGAATTACAAAAGGAATTATTTACAGCCAATTTATTACGCTGGCAAAAGGATGAATTAATTGCCAGAATACGCAGTGCATTTGATACTATTAATGCTAGGCAAGATGAATGGCGTAACAACCAAAATGTTGTAAAAACAGAACAAGCAGTTACATTGCAAACAAAGTATGATGAAACAATACCTAAAGCTTTAGCCTTAAATTTTAGTGATGGTTTTGCTATGCTAAAAAATTTACAAGAGATTACTAATATTACAAATCTTAGTAAAGAAAGTAGAGATGCGTTTTATTTAAAACTAAACGAAGCCTTTACTACAATAAAAACAAAGGCAGATGAAGAAAATGATGCCAATTATACACTTGCACAAAAAACAGTGGAAGTTGCTATAGTAAGCAGTAACACATCCGAATTATTTAAAGATGCCAGAGCAATACTTACTGCTGCACAAAACGATTTAAAAGAAATACGCCTTAATAGAAAACATAAAGATGAATTATTTGGCAAGCTACGTACCGCTTTTGACGAACTTAATAAAAAACAAGACGAATATTTTACCCAACGTAAAAAAGAAAACAACGAACATTTACAAAACCTTTTGCAAACATTAAAAAGAGCCCTAGCCCGTAAAGAAGAAGGTATGGAACGACTTTACACGGCAAGACAAAACATACAAGATAAAACAGGTATGTTTAAAAATGCAAAACCCGGCACCAATGAGTTACTCAATCAATTTTTAGAACGCCTTACTGATATCAATAAAAAAATTGAAGCTGCCGAAAAGGAACTGGAGCAATTGAAGAAAAAGATCGAGAAGATAGAGAAAGAAGTGGCAGGGAAGTAATTGTAATTTAGGAATAGTAAAAATACTACATAATCGATTTTTTACTACAAAAAAATCAATTATCCATTTAATAGTAAAATAGTCGTAGCTATAAATAGTATATTTTGCAACCTGTTGTGTAAACTAGATTTTTATTTATGGTTAGTTTTTTTTTATTGTACCTCTATATTGTTATCAATGGCTTAATACTTTTGTTTATTTCGTACAAAAGAGTAAAGAAAAACCAAGCATCAAAATATTATTTTTTTCAGTATATCGTATTGTTGTTGTTAGTTACTGAATTTTTCTCTATGTATTATCCACACAGATGGCTTAGTTTTTTTTCCTATCCAGATTTTCCGATACGTTTTTTACTTACCCCATTTATATACTTATATGTATGTAGTTATTTAAACCCAAACTATGAGCCATCAAATAAAATACTATTATTACTCTTTATTCCTGCGATACTTGAGTTGTGTTGTTTCAGTTATTTTTGTTTTTACAATTACTATAATATTGCAGATGTAAAAACTCGTTTTTATAGGGCTAACAATTCCATTTATTACTATGTAAGAACAATGTTAGCACTTTTATTTAACCTAATATGTACGTACCAAGCAATTAAGCAAGTAAGATATTTTACTACAAAATCTCAAAATTTACTCTCAAATGCAATTGAGTTAAAGTATAATTGGCTTAGGATAATACTAAAAATTACATTCACATTATTGTTTTTGTGGGCTATAGCTTTTGTATTTGAGATAATATTCTCAATAAATACTACCTTATATTATATATATAATTGCATATACATATTTGTAGCTATTGTTTTGTTGGTTTTTGGGTACGTTACTGTTCTAAAACCATACTTACCCAACGAATATTTACAAGCAAATGAAAAAATAAGTGATACTTACACTCCACAAGAAGTTACTAATGATAATAATGGCGAAAAGATTGAAAGTAATAGCTGTATTGAAATTAATGCTACCCTAAATGAAGAGTTTGTGCAAAGCGAAGAGGAAAATAATAGTGAATTATCTAATAAGGAAGCCAATACTCATTTAAAATTAAAGGAAATCTGGCTTAAATTGGAAGAATATATGGAAGCCCATAAGCCATATATTAAGAAAGATATTACATTAGCTGAAATAGCCGAATATTTAGGTGCAACAACATTTAATTTGTCAAAAACAATAAAGCATTATGCAAAGCAAGATAGTTTTTACGATTATATAAATTACTATCGAATGCAATATTTTTTGCAATTACTACAAAACAATGAGTATGACTATTATACGCTACAAGCATTAGGTGCAAAAGCTGGTTTTGCATCTACTACCACTTTAGTAAAATATTGCAAAAAATATGCAAAAAGTACCCCAAATGAACTTCGGAAAGCAAGAAAAATGCTTTAAATACTTTAAAAAAGCATAAAATATTGACGAATAGAAATAAATTATATTATTGATAATCAATAATATATTCAACCAACTAAGCAGTTGGTTGAATAGTGTAAGATTTAGAGCAACTTAATATAGTAATTATGCTTATTTTGCTTAGTAATCAGTTAAAAACACTACAGGCATTAATTTTTTTTCAACAAAATTCAAGTAGTTATGATTAAATTATCTACATTCATCTTAGCTTTATTTTGCTTATTTTTTAGTAATAGTAATGCCCAGTGTCCAGGAGCAGCACTTACCATCAGGTTTTTGGATTACTGGGATAAATCAAGAATTAGCCTACTTACAAAAGTAAGTAGGCGATCTTGTAAATTTTTAAATTATTGATTTATATTTTTTATATGACAATTTATGACAACTTAATTAGCAGTATTTAAAACTAATTAGGTGTATGCTTTTATGACCATTAAAAAATAATCTAGTCTTGTTTTATCCTAATTTGAGCCAAAATTATTTCAGCAAAAAAAGTGCAGTTGTACATTGTGTACAAAACATAGCATGTTTAATAACTAATAAAAC
>JAGNRZ010000189.1 GCA_017988335.1 Ferruginibacter sp. | reverse complement strand
GAATGAAGAAAAGCAACAAGCAATAACACAGACTTAAAAAAAGAGGTAGGGCTGAAACGCTTTACAGTATTGTGTTTAAAAGAAAAGCCCCAACAAGTTGGGGCTTTTTATAAATTTGCTTTTTAGCAAAGTTTAAACTACTTCTTTTTAGGAGCAGCTTTCTTAGCAGCTTTCTTAGGAGCAGCTTTCTTAGCAGCAGCTTTTTTAGGAGCAGCTTTCTTAGCAGCAGCTTTTTTAGGAGCAGCCTTCTTTGCAGCGGCTTTTTTTGGAGCAGCTTTTTTTGCAGCTTTTTTCTTTGTTGCCATTTTTTTTAATTTAATTGGTTAGTAAATAATACTTAAAAATATAAATATTTTTTAAACTACCAAAAAAAATATAAAAAATTATGCAGTTGCCTCAACAGCAGCTACCGATACAATTGTTCTATCTCCCTTACCTTTTTTAAATTCTACCAAACCATCTGTTAATGCAAAAATGGTAAAATCTCTACCTACTCCTACATTTTTTCCTGGGTGATAAACTGTACCACGTTGGCGTATAATGATGTTACCAGATACAACGGCTTGACCACCAAAAATTTTTACACCTAATCTTTTACTTTGTGAATCTCTTCCGTTTTTTACGGAACCTTCACCTTTTTTATGTGCCATGTTTTATGTTTATACGTTTATTAGTTAAGTTGTTTAATAGTAAAAACAATAACTAATTAACTGATTAACCAATTAACGTTTTACGCTATTGCTGTTACTTTAATTTGTGTGTATTGAGTACGATGACCGTGTAACTTACGGAAACCTTTTCTTCTTTTCATTTTAAAGGCTATTACTTTATCACCTTTAACTAAGTCACTAACGATTTCGGCAGTTACTTTTGCACTTACACTACTGCCAGCTACAACTGTACCGTTGTTTTCTGTCATTAATACATCTGCAAATTCTACTTTATCGCCTGTTTTGCCCTCGATATGAGGTACATATAAGCTGTCGCCTGCTTTTACTTTAAATTGCTGACCAGCTATTTTTACTACTGCTAACATAATTTAACAAATTTAGTCCCGAACCGAATATTCGGTTTTTTCGGGAGGCAAAGGTAGGGTTTTTTACTTAAAATTGGGAGGTACTTACAGAAAAAACTGCTATAATATATATACGAACTGCTGTCTTGGGTAATAAAAATACATAAATACTTGTTTTATAGATAGATATTCTCATTAATTTCGTTTTGAAATGGCAATTTTAACATCAATTCTACGGGCAATTTTTTCTTGCTATATATTTATACTATTCGTAGCTTTTCTGCTATTAATCTTTCCATTAGTTATAATAGCCTCTTTTTTGGGTAAAATTAAAGGTGGTAATATAATATACGATTTATGTAAAATATGGAGTCATTTTGTACTATTTATGGCCGGTATTTATATAAAACGTATTTATCAAAGCCCATTAAACCCATCAAAGCAATATGTATTTGTATTTAATCATATTTCTTACTTAGATATTCCAGTGATTATGAAAGCTATTCCTAAACAACATTTTAGGGTGTTAGGTAAGGCAGAACTAGGCAAAATTCCCATTTTTGGTTTTTTGTATAAAAATGCTGTTGTTTCTGTAGATAGAAGTGATGCAGTAAATAGAGCAAAAAGTGTACTGCAATTAAAAGCGGTGTTGCGTAAAGGTATTTCTATAGTGGTTAGTCCGGAGGGTACTTTTAATATGACTAACAAACCTTTAAAAGAATTTTATGATGGAGCTTTTAGAGTGGCTATTGAAACACAAACACCAATTAAGCCCTTGCTTTTTTTAGATGTGTATGATAGGTTAAATTACAGTTCAGTTTTTTCGTTAAATCCAGGCAAGTGCCGTATTGTATATTTAGATGAAGTGCCGGTGGCAGGGCTAACTTTAAATGATGTAAAAACATTAAAGCAAACCGTGTATAATCAAATGGAACAAGGTTTAATTAAGTATAAAGCTAGTTGGGTAAAAGATAACCACTAATACCACTAATTCCACGAATAAAGCATAATATGTATTTTTAAAATTTACTATTTTTCAAAGTGATATACTAATGCAATTTACTTTTTAAAAACATTCGTGTTAATTTGTGAAATTCGTGGCAACTAAAATCTTTGTGCATCTTCGTACCTTAGTGTCTTAGTGGTTCATAATACAATGCAAACATCTCCCAACATATTATTTACAATAGCATATACGCATTGGGCAAATGTTATTTTGCCATTAGCATTACCTACGGTATATACTTATGCTATTCCTACACATTTATTTAATAAAGTGCAAGTAGGCTGTAGGGTAGAGGTAGAGTTGAAAAATAAAAAATATGCTGGTATTGTAAGTTCAATAGTTACAGAACAACCTAGCTATACTACTAAGGAAATATTAAATGTACTGGATGATGAGCCTATATTATATCCACAACAATTAGCACTTTGGCAATGGATAGCCCAGTATTATATGTGTAGCCAAGGCGAAGTGATGGCAGCCGCATTACCCACTCACTTTAAATTAAGTAGCGAAACCATTTTGGTATTTAATGAAGAAGCCGGCGATGATTTTTCTCACTTAAGCGATGAAGAATTTTTGGTAGCCGAAGCCTTACTTATAAAGAAAGAATTAAAATTAACTGAGGTACAGCAAATTTTAGATATTACACATGTATATCCCATCATAAAAAAATTAATTGATAAAAAAATATGTTTGGTGTGGGAGGCAATGGATGAACGTTACAAGCTAAAGCAAGAGAGTTTTGTAATTTTAAATCCGGTGTATAATAACGAAGATGAGCTTAGCCAAAAACTAAACGATTGGAAAGGTGCTCCTAAGCAAATGGAGTTGTTATTAGCCTATTTGCATTTACAAAAAACAGAAGGTGATGTTATACAAAGTGCTTTACTAAAAAAGGCAGGCGCTACAGCAGCACAACTTAAAGGGCTGGTAGATAAAGATATTTTATGGATAGAGAAAAGAGCGGTAGATAGAATAAAAACAATACCCAAAAATGTAAATATAAATTTTGAATTTAGCGATGCTCAACAACAAACGGCTAATGAAGTAGAAAAAGTATTAACAGAAAAATCTGTTTGCTTATTACATGGCGTTACAGGCAGTGGTAAAACACAAGTATATGTAAAATTGATTGAAAAATATTTTGCAGCTGGTAAACAAGTGCTATATCTACTGCCTGAAATAGCCTTAACTGCACAAATGATTAGGCGATTGCAAAAGCATTTTGGTGGCAATATTGCCATTTATCATTCTAAATTTAATAATAACGAACGTATTGAATTGTGGAATAAAATACGAACAGGAGAAATACAAATTGTATTAGGAGCCAGAAGCTCATTGTTTTTGCCATTTAAAAATTTGGGTTTAATTATTGTAGATGAAGAGCATGATGCCAGTTACAAACAACAAGAGCCAACACCAAAATATAATGCTAGAGATGCAGCTATTTATTACGCCAGCTTGTTTAATGCAAAAGTATTACTAGGCAGTGCCACTCCCTCTATTGAAAGCTATTTTAATGCAAAGCAAAATAAATATGGCTTAGTTGAATTAAACGAACGCTTTGGTGGCATTAAATTACCTGCCATAGAAATTATAGATACAAGGCAAGTAGCACAAAAGGGAAAGGTAATGATTAGCCCTCAATTAAAAGAGGCTATGCAACAAGCATTAGATAATAACAAGCAAGTAATTTTATTTCAAAATAGAAGAGGGTATAATCCTTATTTAATTTGCGGTACTTGTGGTTTTATTCCTCAGTGCAATCATTGTGCAGTGTCACTTACGCTGCATAAGTTTAGTAATAAGTTGCATTGTCATCATTGTGCAAGTCAGTACCCAAAATTAATTACATGCCCTGCTTGTGGCACAAATACTTGGCTTGAAAAAAACTTTGGTACAGAAAAAATTGAAGAAACTTTAGATGCAGATTTTCCTAAACATAAAGTAGCAAGAATGGATGTGGATAGTGTAAGAGGTAAAAAAGCACATGATAATTTAATACACTTATTTGAACAAGGAAGAATAGATATTTTAGTGGGCACACAAATGGTGGTAAAAGGGTTAGATTTTGATAATGTAAGTTTAGTAGGAGTGTTAGATGCTGATGGCTTATTAAGCTTTGCCGACTTTAGAGTAAATGAAAGAGCCTTTCAATTAATGGAACAAGTAAGCGGCAGAGCTGGTAGAAAAAATGAACAAGGTAAAGTAATAATACAAGCTACCAATGTAAAGCATCCTGTATTGCAAATGGTACAGCAGCATAATTTTAAAGGGTTGTATAATTCTGAAATTGAAAATAGAAAACAATTTTTTTACCCACCTTATAGCCGAATTGTTTTGCTTACGTTAAAGCATAAAGATGCTAGCAAAGTAAGTGCAGCGGCCGAAAAGCTGGTAAGTTTATTAAAGCAAGATTTAAAAGATTATATAGTAGGCCCAGCCGCCCCAATAATTAATAGAATTCGTAATCAATATTTAATGGAAGTGCTAATTAAATTACCAAAAGAGCAAGGCATGAGTGGTACATATAAAAAAGTTATTCGTAATCATATAAATTTGTTGCAGAGTGAGGCGGTGTTTAAGAGTGTAGTGGTAGTGGTAGATGTGGATCCAGTGTAGTAGTGAGTAGTGAGTAGTGAGTAGTGAGTAGTGAGTAGTGAGTAGTGAGTAGTGAGTAAAGCTTGTGCAAATACAAATTTCTGTGTTTCTGCGGCAATAAATAATCTTTTTAATCTGTGGGAAAAATCTATGTTAATCTGTGGTAAAAAAAATGAACATACAACAAAATATATCGCTAAAAAACTACA
>JAGNRZ010000188.1 GCA_017988335.1 Ferruginibacter sp. | reverse complement strand
GAATTAACGGACAATTCAGTTTATACTTCTGCAGAAAGAGTTGAAGCTGCTGTAAATGGCGTTTATGATGCTGCACAAAGTGGATTTTATGCAGGTAATATTATTCGTGGATATCCTTTTGGGTCGGCAAACATACAACAAGGTGATATGAGAGGTGAAGATATGGGCTTAACGGTTTCTTTTTATTCACTAACCTATGAGTCAATTTTTAACAATGCTTCCCCTAACAATGATTTCATGTTTCAAACACTCTATGCCTTAATCAATAAAGCAAACTTAACAATTGATGGCGTTAATATTGCTGCAAGTAAGGGCATTATTTCAAGTACTTTGGCTCCTGTGTATATTGGTGAGATGAGATTTTTAAGAGCAATGGCTCATCATGAGTTAATGATAAATTTTGCTAGACCTTATCGAGATGGAAATGGTACACAGTTGGGCATTATTTATAGAGACTTTGCAGTGAATGGAGCGATAGCTGCTGCTGCTGCTGCTGCATTAAAAAGAACAACTATTGCTGATAATTACACAAAATTATTAGCTGATTTAGATTTTGCCGAAGCTAATTTACCAGCTACAAATGCGGCCGGACCAGCACCATTTAATGCTGCTGCAAACAAAACTTACAGAGCTACAAAAGCTGCGGCAATTGCTTTAAAAATGAGAGCAAGATTGCACATGGGTGATTGGGCAAACGTTTTAATAGAAGGGAATAAATTGATTCCTGCAACACCTTCATTGAGTAGCTATCCTGGTTTTACAAGTTTAATTGGAGGTTGGAAATTGGAGAATGCGCCCAATACACCTTTTACTACGGCTGGCTGGCAGGGAAATGAGACAGTTTTTTCAATAAGAAATGCAACAACTGATCAAAATGGACCAAATGGTGCTCTTGCTCAAATGGCAGGTAATCCTGCAATAGGGGGTAGAGGAGTAATAAGGGTTAGTCCTATATTATTTAACTTGCCAGCATTTAGATGTGATGATTTGCGTAGAAACTTAATGTCAATAGCTGGTAGTGGAGCTTTGGCATATTATGTTACTTCAAAGTATACAGATGCAGTAGGTCAATCTGACCCTGCACCTCAAATACGGTGGGCTGAAGTTTTATTAACAATGGCTGAGGCAGAAGCAAGACTAAATGGTATTTCTACCAAAGCCTTGCAATTGTTAAATGATGTTAGAAATAGGGCACTGCCTGGAGGGCCAGGTAATTTTACAACACCTCCAGTAAATAGCTATACTACAGGGTCATTTGGAAATTCTACAGCATTTATCAGAGCAATTTTAGATGAAAGGCGAATTGAGTTTGCTGGAGAGGGAAAACGTTGGGGAGATATACACCGAAATGGTACTGATGCAAACTTTAATACTGGCGGTATTCCAGCGAAGATGGCTATTGGTGGTGCTAATCCTTGTTGCCCTGCAGTTGTTTTTGCTCTTTACTCATGTGGCATAGGTAATACTTTATTAGTCCCTTCTGTACCTTCTTATCCTTATAGTGATTTCAGATTCATTTGGCCTATACCACTAAGTGAAACGCAAGTAAATCAAAACTATGAGCAAAACCCTGGCTACCCAAGATAAAAAATAAATACCCGTAATAAAATAAATATCACAAATCATTTATACTAAAGGAGGCTGTCTCAAAAGGGCAGCTTTTTTTTATTGTTTTTAATTCACACCTGTAGATAACTAAAGAGAGTATTAGGTGCAATGTTTTGATGTGGTAAATAGTCTTATACGATATGAGCCAACGCACCAAAAAAGTACAGCCAGTTTTTAAATCCTACCATCAAAACCAAGCGATGTTGTTACCGCCTAGTTTAGCTGAGTTGATAGCCCCTAATCATCCTGTACGAGTAGTCAATGAAGTGATTAATAAAATAAACCTAGTGCCTTTACTGGCAGCCTATGCCGGTGGAGGTTGTAGCAGCTATCATCCCTTAATGCTATTAAAGGTAGTAGTGTATGGTTATATGAGTAATGTATATAGCAGCCGTAAGTTAGAAGAAGCTGTAAAAAGCAATATCTACTTTATGTGGTTAGCCGCCATGAACACTCCCGATCATAACACCATCAACAACTTTAGAAGCGATAGATTACAAAGCCCCTTAAAAAAGATATTTACCCAAGTAGTAGAGCTATTAGCAGCCGAGGGTTTATTTAAGCATCAAAGAGATATACACCGATGGTACCAAGATAGAAGCCAATGCCAACCGCTACAGTTTTGTATGGGGCAATGCCATCAAAACCAATAAAGAAAAAATGGCCAAGCAATTAGATACCATGTGGCACTATGCACAACGCATTGCCGATGTAGAGTTACAAGATACTACCCCAACCGATTTTAGTGCTATTGACAAACAAAAAGTACAGGAAGTAGTGGCTAAAATAGATGCGGCTATTAAAGATAAACCCGTAACTAAAACCTTTAAGCAAAAGCTGAACTATGTAAAAAAAAACTTTGAAAACAACCTAGACAAATACGAACACCAACAAGCCATTATAGGCGATAACAGAAGCAGCTACAGTAAAACAGATACCGATGCTACCTTTATGCGTATGAAGGAAGACCATATGAAGAATGGTCAATTAAAACCAGCCTACAATGTACAAGCCAGTACTAACAATCAGTTTGTAGTCAATTATACCCTTCACCAAAACACCAATGATACCAATACCTTAATAGATCATATCCAAGATTACAAACAATGTTATACGACCTCCCCACAAACCACCACAACCGATGCAGGTTATGGCAGTGAAGAAAACTATACATACTTACAACAAAACCATATTACAGCCTTTGTAAAATATCCTCAGTTCGATAGGGAACAAAATCAAAACATACAAGCTAAAAACCCCTTTGCAGCAGATAAGTTGTATTACAATGCAAAACAAGATTATTATGTATCCCCTATGGGCCAGCACATGCATAACATAGGTACACACACCCAAAAAACCAGTACAGGCTTTACTCAAACCATTACCCACTATCAAGCAAAAAATTGTAGCACTTGCCCCTTAAATGGAGCCTGCCACAAGGCAAAAGGGAATAGAATTATCAGTATTAATCAGCACCTCAACCAATATAAACAACAAGCTAATCAAAACTTACAATCCGAACAAGGCATAGCTCATCGAAAAAAAAGAGGTTATGATACAGAACCCCTCTGGGGCAATATCAAACACAACCATCACTTTAAACGCTTTATGTTACGAGGGCTTAAAAAAGTAACCGTAGAAGTAGGGCTATTATCCTTAGCACAAAACTTACGCAAAAAAGCAAGCCTACAAACAAAAAATGCAGCCTAAAAGCCGCAAAAAGTAATCTTTTTATATACCACAACTCATGTCCCTTCACACAAAAAATAAACAACTACAGCTTATACAACAACCCATAAAAAATAAGGCTGCCTAAATTTTTGTTTTTAGACAGCCTCATTTTTTGTTTTACTTAATTAACTCAGCCAATTTACTTTGCAACATTTCCCCTCTTAAATTACTAGCAATAATTTCGCCATTAGGGTTAAGTAAAACATTATAAGGAATACCTTCAATACCATAAGTGGGTACTACAGGGCTATTCCACTTTTTTAAATCGCTAATATGCTTCCAGGTTAGGTTATCAGTTTTAATAGCTTCTAGCCAGGCTTCTTTATTGTCATCAAGTGATACACCTAAAATGGTAAAATTTTTATCCTTAAACTTATTGTAAGCCGCTACTACATTTGGGTTTTCGCCACGGCAAGGGCCACACCAACTGGCCCAAAAATCTACCAATACATATTTACCTTTTAAGCTGCTTAACGAAAATGATTTTCCTTCAGTATCTGGCATAGTAATTTCTGGAGCTAGTGCACCGCCTTTGGGTTTTGCATTTTGCTTTGCTATTTTATCATTAAATTCTTTTATTTTAAAATTAAGTGCCGTGTGGCTTGGGAAACGTTTTTCCAGGTTACTCAATAGTTTTTGTAAATTATTAGGCTCTTCGTTTTGTAAAAAACCTAAAATGTATAATGCCATTATAGGGCTGTTAGTAGTATCAATATATTTAAGAATAAAGTTTTTATATAATACCTTTTCTTCCTCAAATTTTAGTTCATCCTTCTTTTTAATACTATCCGCAATTTTTATAGTGTTGTTTTGCTGTAACTTATTTCGTAAACCTTGTAAAGAAACAATATAGCTATCCACCTTTAAAGAAAATTCTCTTAATAAATTATTGGCAGGCGAAGTAAATACAGGCCATTTTAAAGTAGAATCTTTACTATCAAGTGTAACATTTATTTGCTTGGCATCATTAATAAAATAATAAGCTTGCTCATCTTTTTCTAATCGTATTCTATAAAATCCTTGCTCTGGTGCAATAGCACTTACTTCAAATTTGCCATTACTTATAGTGCCAGTATCTACAATAGATGGAGCCTTATCGCTAAAATATAATTCTTCTAAATATACATTTTGTGTAGCTGCGTTTTTAATATTACCAGTTAGTGTAAATTTCCCTTTTACATCTTCGTTGTTACTACAACTAAAAAGTAGCCAAGTAATAGAAAGGAGAGAGAGCGTTTTTTTCATTTTCTTTCATTTATTCCCACAAAGGCACTAAGGCACAAACATGGGTTTTATTTTTTATAAAAATTTGATTTAATAATTAATTTTCTAAATGTACTAAATATAAAGTTTCACTTTGTGTCTTAGTGCCTTAGTGGGAGATTCTACTTTAATTTTTCGTTTAATAATTTATTTACCAATTGCATATCTGCTTTGCCCTTACTTAGTTTTTTTACTTCGCCTGCAAATAAACCAATTAATCCTTTTTTACCGCTTTTAT
>JAGNRZ010000187.1 GCA_017988335.1 Ferruginibacter sp. | reverse complement strand
TTGTAGTACCATCCAATTTTAAAACACAAGATGACTACTTACAAAGTATTACTTGGGCTGGAGCAAAAGAACGGTACAAAATTTTATCACCAGAGGCAGAAGAACGTATAAATTTTGAATTAGGTGTAATTAAAGACATGGGCTTTGCTGGTTACTTTTTAATTGTAAGTGATTTTATAAAAGCTGGTAGAGAAATGGGGGTATTTGTAGGCCCCGGTCGTGGCTCTGCGGCTGGTAGTGTGGTGGCGTATTGTATTGGCATTACCAATATTGACCCAATAAAATATAATTTACTTTTTGAG
Source organism: Ferruginibacter sp. (assembly GCA_017988335.1). Lineage (GTDB taxonomy): Bacteria > Bacteroidota > Bacteroidia > Chitinophagales > Chitinophagaceae > Ferruginibacter. The sequence continues at coordinate 4,550 of JAGNRZ010000187.1, read as the reverse complement.
AGGTTTTTAAATCCTGAACGTAAGAGCATGCCAGATATTGATACGGATTTTGATGATGAAGGAAGGCAAAAAGTAATTGATTATGTAGTGCAGAAGTATGGTAAAAATCAGGTGGCACAAATTATTACGTATGGTACTATGGCTGCAAAAAGTAGCATTGCCGATGTAGCCAGAGTAATGGATTTGCCTTTACCAGAAAGTAGAGCTCTTTCTAAATTAGTACCAGAACGGCCGGGTATTAATTTAAAAAGATTATTACATGCACCTTATACTATTAAAGATGCAAAAGATGGTGAAAAATCATTAGAAGAAAAGGAAGCTTTAATTGCCGATGATGTAGAAAATGTTAAAAAGCTAAGAGAAATTTACAATAGCAATACCCTACAAAGTACAATTTTAAAAGAAGCCGAAATTTTAGAAGGTAGTGTACGTAATACAGGCATACATGCCGCTGGTATTATTATTGCACCAAAAGATTTAACAGAACTTATACCTGTTGCTACAAGTAAGGAAAGTGAATTATGGCTTACGCAAATTGAGGGCAATACTATTGAAGAAGCTGGTGTAATTAAGATGGACTTTTTGGGTTTAAAAACTCTTAGTATTTTAAAAACGGCATTACATCTCATCAAACAAAATCATGGAGTAGTTATTGATATTGATACCATTCCTTTGGATGATGAAAAAACATATCAACTTTATCAACGTGGTGATACCAACGGTACGTTTCAGTTTGAAAGCCCTGGCATGCAAAAGTATTTACGAGAGTTAAAGCCCGATAAATTTGATGATCTTATTGCCATGAATGCCTTGTACCGCCCTGGCCCTATGAGTTATATACCAGATTATATTGATAGAAAGCATGGTAAAAAGCAAGTGGAGTACGATTTGGCAGATATGGAAGAACACTTGAAAGAAACTTATGGTATTACGGTGTATCAAGAGCAGGTGATGTTGTTAAGCCAAAAGTTGGCTGGTTTTAGTAAAGGAGATGCCGATGTGTTGCGTAAAGCCATGGGTAAAAAACAAATTGCTGTGTTGAACAAAATGAAAACACAATTTGTGGATGGAGCTACTGCAAAAAATCATGATAAAGATAAACTAGAAAAAATTTGGACAGACTGGGAAGCCTTTGCCCAATATGCATTTAATAAAAGTCATAGTACTTGTTATGCTTATGTGGCTTACCAAACCGCTTATTTAAAAGCCCACTACCCTAGTGAGTATATGGCGGCAGTGCTAAACCATGCTGGCAGCATTGATAAGATTACATTTTTTATGGAAGAGTGTAAACGCATGGGATTAAAAGTACTAGGGCCAGATATTAATGAAAGTCAAAATGGTTTTGCGGTAAATCAAAAAGGTGAAATACGTTTTGGTTTTAGTGGACTAAAAGGTGTGGGTGAAAAAGCCATTGAAGATATTATTATAGAAAGAGATAAACATGGAGCTTTTAAAGATGTATTTGATTTGGTAAAACGAGTTAACCAACGTACGGTAAACAAAAAATCTTTAGAAAGTTTGGTATATGCTGGTGCATTTGATTGCTTTAATGAATTTACTAGAGCACAATATTTTTACCAAGCCCCTGGCGATGTGGTTAATCTTGAAAAAATAATAAAGTTTGGTAGTGTTTATCAAACTAACTCTGCAAGTAGCACCAATACACTATTTGGCGATATGGCCATGCCAGAAATTATGCCTCCAAAATTGCTACCCTGTGAACCTTGGCAATTAATACAGCAGTTAGATTACGAAAAAGAAGTTACAGGTATGTATATGAGTGGGCATCCACTTGATAATTACAAATTTGAAATGCGGCATTATGGAATTACGCCGTTGGCAGATTTTGTGGAGTTTAAAAATGTAGTAAATACATTAAGCAGCCCTGCACAAAATTTTAGGTTAGCTGGTTTGGTAGTAGATGCACAACATCGTTTAACCAAAACAGGCAAAAACTATGGTGTATTATTTATTGAAGATTATAGTGGTAAAAGCGACTTTTTTTTATGGAGTGAAGATTATGTAAAATATACTAACTATTTAGAAAAGGGCATGATTGTAATGATTGAAGGAGGTTTTAAACCCAGATACAATAGTGACCAATATGAGTTTAAATTAAGCAAACTACACTTGCTTGATACAGTAAAGTCTGCTTTAACCAAACAAGTAGTTATAGAAGTAGAGCCACAATTTGTAAATGAAGATTTTGTAAATTTTATGCAAAAAAATATTAGAGAATACCCAGGCAAAACCAATATTAAATTTAGCATAAAAGACAGTCGCAATAATCACAAAATAGGCTTATACACCCTTGAAAAAGGTTTTACAATGAACGACGAAATGGCTGTATTTTTAAATGAGAATAAAGATGTGGAAGTGAGTGTGGTGATGGGGTAATTTTATTTCACCGCAAAGACACAAAGTCGCTAAGGTTTTGAAATTATTGCTTTGCGCCTTAGTGTCTTTGCGGTTCAACTTGCCTACTTGACACCCAAAAAGCCCCTTTGTCACGTTCACACTATGTGGATATGTCATAACAACATATTAAAAGCTTTGGGCTTAAATTTGTCCTCTACAATAAAAATAAAAAATATAATTATGGCTTTAGAATTCACAGACGCTAACTTTAAAACAAATGTTTTAGATAGCGATAAATTAAGCGTTATAGATTTTTGGGCAGAATGGTGTGGCCCTTGCCGTGCTATTGGTCCAGTAATTGAAGAATTAGCTACTGAGTACACAGGAAAGGTAAATATTGGAAAAGTAAATGTAGATCATAATCCTCAAGTAAGCATGAACTATGGCATTACTAGTATCCCTGCTATTCTATTTGTAAAAAATGGAGAAGTGGTAGATAAATTAGTAGGTGCACAACCTAAATCAAACTTTGTAAAAAAGATTGAGTTACACAAATAGTATTCACTATTAATAAACGAAAAAATAAAAGCGACTAAAAAAGTCGCTTTTATTTTTTATACGCTTATTTTTATTGCTCTATTTTGAGTTCAGGTAAAGTACTGTCTCTATTTTGTTTAATTGAATCTTGTACAGTTTTTGTAATTATCATTTGTGGCTCAAGCACCCATTCGCCATTAATGTTGGTGGCTTTATAAATCATCATTAGGGCTGGCTTGTTGCCCGATTGTTCTTCTTCAATAATTATTTGTTGGCTATTTTCAACACTCTCTTTATTAGCTACATTAACCAATTTGTATTCAACTGTTTCAGGCTCTATTTTAATAACAGCAATGGTTGGTGAATTTATTTTTTTTACTGTTGTACTTTTCTTTGTAGTTAAAATGGGTTTTGTAATAAAGGCTGGCTTTGTTTCTACAAAATTTGTCGAACTGCCCAACCAATCCGCCTCTACGCCTAATAAGGGTAAACTAAGTATTTCTTTTGCAGAGGGTTGTTGGTGTTTAATGCCTATAGTAGTAACCGATAAAAATAATAACAACCCTATTACAAATACTAATAATAACCCAAACGGATTTTTATTTTTTTGTGTATTTACAATTGATGTAAAGTATTGTATACGATGTAATAATTCTTTTTTAGAAGAAACGGCGGCTAAAGAAAAATTCAATTTTGCTTGTTGATATTTAGCTGCTACTAATAATGCCTCTGCATATACAATTGGCGAATAATTATATTGTAAAACAATAGTATCACATTGTATTTCTCTTTGCAAACGTATTTTTTTACAAAGTGTAATTATAAAAGGATTAAAAAAGAAAAAAGTTTCTACAACGGTAATAAACCAATTACTTAAATAGTCGTTAGCTTTTATATGAGCCAATTCATGTAGAATAATAGCTTCTGTTTGTTGTATGGTTAATTGATTAACTAGGCTAAAGGGTAATAAAATAATTGGTTTTAAAAATCCAAATGTAACCGGTGTGTTAATTTTATGGCTGTACCAAACTTGTACCTTTTTTTTAATACCCAAGTGCAACGTTTTTGCCGCAGCAAAAAGTCTAATGTCTATATCAGCTTTTACATAACTATTAGTTAGCTCTTTTTTAAATAGCTGCCAATAGTATATGGCCTTTACCATCTTTATAAAAAAAATACTTATATACAATGCAAATGCCCATTGGTAAAGTGTTGTAGCATTTTGTGGCTGGGGAAAATAGGGTGTAATATTTATTAAAAAAGATTGTACCTCATTATAATTGAAATAACTACCTACTAGTGTAAAAATAAATAGTAAAGTTTGTGTGCTTATAAGAAGTAAAAGTAAATTTCTACTTGCTTGTGTAGAAAGTTTTTTATGTAAACCAATAAATATAGAATAGCCCACCGCTAATAAAGCAGCTTGCCATACGCTGTGCAATAGTGCAATGCAAAAACTATAGGCAAAAGAAGCCATACAATTATTTATTTTGCTTTAGTTGATTAAGTAATTCTTGTATTTGATTAAGCTCTTCATTACTGGCTTTATGCCCACCAAGGGCTTGCAACACCAAGTTTGCCGAGTTGCCAGCAAACAACGTATCAATCATTTTAGTTACAAATTGTTTTTGTGTTTTTTCACGGCTTACAGC
>JAGNRZ010000051.1 GCA_017988335.1 Ferruginibacter sp. | reverse complement strand
ACCATATCGCTATTTTTGAAGAACATATTCCTGATGTAGAAAACGCTACCATAGTAATGGTAGGCGTTAATGAAGTAAGAGGTACAGGCCAACCCAACAATCAATTTGCAGCCGATGCAATTCGTACACAATTATATAAATTACATTACTGGCATACACAAATAACCATAGCCGATATTGGTAATATTAAAATTGGGGCTACGCTACAAGATACTTATGCTGCAGTAAAGACGGTGGTAGCTGAATTATTACGATTAAATAAAAAGGTAGTAATACTAGGCGGCAGCCATGATGTTACCTTGGCACAATATTTTGCTTATAAGGAGTTACAACAAGTGGTAGAAGCTACCTGCATTGATGCTATCATTGATTTAAAAAATGAAAGCAATTTGCGTAGCGAAAACTTTTTGTTAGAAATGCTTACTGGTGAGCCTAATTTAGTAAGGCATTATAATCATATAGGTTTTCAAAGTTATTTTGTACACCCAGGCATGCTACAAACAATTGATAAGCTAAGGTTTGATTGCTTTAGAGTAGGCACCGCCAAAGAAAGTTTAGAAGAAATAGAGCCTGCTATACGTAATAGCAATTTTGTAAGTTTTGATATTAGTGCTATTAAGCATAGCGATGCACCTGCCAATACAGTAAGTCCTAATGGCTTTACTGGCGAAGAGGCTTGTGTGCTTACCCAATATGCAGGGTTAAGTAATAACACAAGCAGTCTTGGTATTTATGGATATCATCCAATAAAAGATAACCACCATTTAACCGCAATACAAATTGCACAAATGCTTTGGTATTTTATTGATGGTGTAAATAAAGGCTTACAAGAAGCTTTGTTAGAAGATAGAAATTCATTTAACGAATTTCATTGCACATTTACCGAGGTAGAAACTATTTTTTTACAAAGTAAAAAAACAGGTAGATGGTGGATGCAATTACCTAACCAAAAATTTATTGCTTGTAGTTATAAAGATTATGTAATGGCCAGCCACAATGATATACCTGAGAGGTGGTTGAGAGCACAGGAGAGGTAATTAACCCCTCCGCCCCTAAAGGAGGACTTATCTATGTTTGTTATTAATAATTAAATTAGCTTCTTTGCTTTTGCAATTTGCTCATCGCTGCCCATTACAATTATGCGTTGATTAGGCTGAAGAATATAATCGCTTGCTGGATTAAGTGTATAGTTATTCTCATCGTCCTTAATACCTAAAATGGTACAATTGGTTTTGTTCCATAAGTCTAGCTCGGATAATAAAATTTGTTTACTAGCTTTTAGCTCCTCAATTTTAAAATTTGAATTATTTTTTGTACCCATTATTGATAATAACTCAGCTACATCTGGCAACATTACTAAAGTAGCCATGTGAGCTCCTCCAATTTTATCGGGCATTATTACATTATCGGCACCAGCTATTTTTAGTTTTTTAATTGATGAATCTTTTGATGCTCTTGAAATTACTTTAATGTTGTTGTTTAATTGTTTTGCTGTAAGTACTACAAATAAATTATCGGCATCAATAGGTAAGGTAGTTATAATAGCTCTTGCTTTTTTTATACCTGCTTCGTTTAGCACTTCATCTTTTGTAGCATCGCCTTTCATAAAATATTTTACTTCAAAATCAAGATCTTTTTCTAGCTCATTTTTTTCTTCTAGTATTACAAACGGAATTTTATTGGCATGCAAAACTTGAGCACTTTCTTTACCGTTTCTGCCAAAACCACAAATAATTACATGATTGCTTAATTGCTGAATTGCGTTTTCCATTTTCATTTGTTTATACTTCTTAATAAATTCTAAATCGAAAAAATAACGAGAGAGTAGCGTAATAAAATAAGTGAATAGCCCCAAGTTGATTAATATTAAAATAATAGTAAACACTCTGCCTTCAAAACTTAGCGGATGCACTTCTTGAAAACCTACGGAAGCCACTGTAATCACCGTCATATATAAAGCATCAAAAAAACTAAATCCCTCTATAATAGTATACCCTATTGTGCCAAATAGCATTAGCCCTGCCAATAATAGTAGTGGCGGAAACAATCCTTTTAAAAAATTTAGGCGTTTAAAAAATAACATAGTAATTATCTTAGTGAAAATTATAACTTTAATGCCAAATGGAAAAATCAGTTTACTGTTTGAGGTTTACGGTTAGCAGCAATAAAAACCATACTATTATTATTTTGTTTATTGCCTATTGCTTATTGGCAGTTTCCTGTTCTGTTACAAAACAAATTAGCAAACAGGCTAGTAGTACATTGTTAAAAGATAGTGCAATAAACACAGGCCACATTGGCATAAGCATTTACGAACCAGCCACTCAAAAATATTGGTACAACCATAATGCTACACAATATTTTATACCGGCAAGTAACACTAAACTATTTACGCTTTATGCTGGAATGAAGTATTTGGGGGATAGTTTGGTGGGTGGCTATTATCGGAGTTTTAGCGATACTGCCATTAGTTTTATTGCCACCGGCGACCCAACTTTTTTGCACCCCGATTTTAAAAACCAACCATTACTTGATTTTTTAAAAAGAGAAAAAAAAACTATTTATGTAAGTGGTAGTTATAATGACGAGGCTTTGGGCTATGGTTGGGCTTGGGATGATTACAATGATGATTATATGGCGGAAAGAAATATTTTTCCTTCTTATGGGAATTTAATTTCTGTTCATGCCGATGGTTATAAAGAAATAAATAAAAATTTTGTTGCTCCGAATTGGAAGATAAAGCCTGTATTTTTTGAACCCAACATCCCAAATATATTTTTATTAGATGCTAAGGTTAGATACTCTAAATTGGATTCATCAGATTTAGTCAAATTAACAAAAAAATTTGATGTAATTCGAGATAGAATGGATAATAGGTTGTCATTAATTCCTAGTTCTTTCCCTTTTACAAAAAATGAAATTCCATTTTATACTAATAAAAAAATAACTACTATTGAAATTTTAAATAAAGATTTTAATTTAGATATGATTGATTGGGGTACTAATGCTTTTAACCCAACAATAACACAAAATACTGGATTTCATACCATCAAATCACAACCTTCCGACTCACTCTTCAAAATAATGATGCATCGCAGCGATAACTTTTTTGCAGAGCAAACCTTAATTATGGCAAGCAAAAGAGGGTGGAATAATTTGGCAGATAAAAATGAAACATTAGTTTTAATTGATACCGTTTTAAAACTTCATTTGCCAAAAATAGCTCAACGCCCCAAATGGGTAGATGGTAGCGGACTTAGCCGATATAATTTATTTACCCCACAATCATTTGTACAAATTTTAAATCAATTACAAGTAGAGTTTGGGTTAGAAAGATTGAAAGTAATTTTGCCAACGGGTGGGGAAGGAACACTATCATCTTACTACAAAAAATATGCTGGTCATATTTTTGCTAAAACAGGTACACTTAGTAATAACTGTGCTTTAAGTGGCTATTTAATTACCAAAAAAGGTAAGCTGCTTATTTTTTCTGTTTTAAATAATAACTACATAACAGGCGCTACACCTATACGTAAAGCAGTAGAGAAATTTTTGGGGGAGGTGATGGAGAAGTATTAACGCCCAAACATTTTATTCAATTCATCCTTCTTAAACTCCAAATAAGTGGGTTTACCATTTGCTGTAACGTTAGGTGTGCCGCAATTGAACAAATCTTGCACTAACGATTGCATTTCTTTTTCGGTTAGGTGTGTGCCAGCTTTTATGGCTTGTTGCAACGCTAACGAACGAATTAATTTTTCTCTTTTACTAAATTTTAAATCGCTGCTAAAATGCTTGTATTGCTCTAGCATTTTTTCTATTGCAGTTTTTTCGTTGCCTTGTAACACATCCGCCGGTGTGCCTTGTATTACAAAAGTGTTATTGCCAAAAGGCTCAATAGTGTAACCTAAATATTGCAAATCGGGTAATAATTCGTTTAGCATTACTGCATCGGTGGCAGACAAATCTATAGTTGCCGGAAACAAACTTTGCTGTGTTGCCATTGGCTTACCATCTACCGCTAATAAAAAACGTTCGTACAAAATACGTTCATGTGCATTTTGTTGATGAATAAGGTAGTAGCCGTTGTTAGTGGGTAAAAGGATAAAGGTATTGTGTAATTGAGTGAGTGGTGAATGGTGAATGGTGAATGGTGAATGGTTAGAAGTAAGTGGTGTAAATATTGTTTCAAGACTTTCATGCTCTACATCCTTACTCACTAATGACTGCTCACTACTCACTTGCTTAGGCTCCCCATACCCTTCGACTCCGCTCAGGGCACTTTTCCAATGCCTTAACTCACTTTTGCTTTCTACAAAATGGGCTTGATTTTTTTTAGTAAAAGTTGAGTATAGAGATGATGATGTAGCAGATGATTTTTTTTCTTCGGTAAAAGGTTTACTCACTGCATCTAAATGTTGTATGGAAGCGTCTAACTCAAAATCTAAAGTGGGTGTAATACTAAACTGTGCCAATGCATGCTTTACCGCACTTTGAACAAAAGCATACACAATTTTTTCATCTTCAAATTTTATTTCTTGTTTTGTCGGGTGTACGTTTATATCTAATTGTGCTGGGTCTAAATCAATAAACAAAGCATACATCGGAAAACTATCTTTTGCAATCATCTCATCAAATGCATTCATTACTGCATGGTTGAGGTATGCACTTTTAATAAATCTATTGTTTACAAAAAAGTATTGATCGCCTCTGGTTTTTTTAGCAGTTTCTGGCTTTCCTACAAAACCATAAATATTCATGTAATCGCTTTGTTCCTGTACACCTACCAGTTTTGCGTTATATTGATTACCTAAAATTTGTACTACTCTTTGCTTTAATGTACCTCCTTCTAAGTGAAAAACTTGTTGCCCATTACTAGTTAGTGAAAAAAATAGTTCAGGAAAAGCCATTGCCACTCTTATAAATTCATCTACAATGTGTCGTAGTTCGGCAGCGTTGCTTTTTAAAAAATTTCTACGAGCAGGTACATTAAAAAATAAATTTTTCATAGCAATGCTAGTGCCATTAGCAGCGGCAATAGGTTCTTGCTTTTTTACAATACTATTTTCTATTTCTAAAAAAATACCTGTTTCGTCTTCTGGTCGTTTTGTTTTTAATTCTACCTGGGCTACGGCAGCAATACTGGCTAATGCTTCTCCCCTAAAACCCATGGTTTTAATTCTAAATAAATCTTCTATATTGCTAATTTTAGATGTAGCATGGCGTTCAAAAGCCATTCTGGCATCTGTTTCACTCATGCCCTTGCCATTATCAATTACTTGAATAAGGGTTTTGCCAGCATCATTAATTATTAATTTAATTTCAGTTGCTCCTGCATCTACAGCATTTTCAAGCAATTCTTTAACAGCACTAGCAGGCCGCTGTATAACTTCACCAGCGGCAATTTGGTTAGCAATGTTATCTGGCAATAATTGTATAATATCAGGCAAAATAAAATCCTTTAGTTGTGGGTGCAAAAGTCGTTAAAATAGTTAAGATTATTAAATGATAATTTTAGCAAAAGTTTCTATGATAATTACTTACTTTTATAGATATGAATAAAAAAGTATTTTTAGTTTTTACGGTGTCTTTAATGACCTTTGTTTTATCAGCACAAAACAATGCGGCTAAAAAATGGGTAGATAGTGTTTTTGCCTCTTTAACTCCCGACCAACGTATTGCACAACTTATGGTAGTACGCCTTAGTGAACGTACTCCAAAAGGCGTTTTATTGTACGATGCCAAAGTAATGGAGTTGGTAAAAAAATTCAATGTTGGTGGTGTATGTTTATTTCAGGGTAACCCTACCTGGCAAGCTATTACGGTAAATAAATTACAAGCTGCTGCTAAAACGCCTTTAATGATGTGTATAGATGGTGAGAATGGTTTAGGAATGCGATTTGATAGCATCATTCCTTTAAATAGGCAAATGATGATGGGTGCTGTACAAGATGCTACCATTATTTATAACTATGGAAAAATAGTGGCAGAGCAATGTAAAAGAGCTGGCATACAAGTAAATTATGCTCCTGTTGTTGATGTTAATAATAATCCTAATAATCCTGTAATTAACGATAGAAGTTTTGGAGAAGATAAATATAAAGTAGCTCAATACGGTATTGCCTACATGAAGGGAATGCAAGATGCTGGTGTAATGGCTTGTGCCAAACATTTTCCTGGGCATGGCGATGTGGCAGTGGATAGCCATAAAGATTTACCAGTAATAAACAAAACATTAGCTCAATTAGATTCGTTAGAATTTTATCCGTTTAAAGAAATTTTTAAGGCAGGTATTGGTAGCGTAATGATTGCTCACTTAGCTATACCAGCTATTGATAATACACCTAACAAACCCACATCTATCAGTTATAAAAACATTACAGAATTAATGAGGGGTAAAATGGGCTATAATGGCTTAACATTTACCGATGCTTTAGAAATGCAGGGTGTAAAAAAGTTTTATCCTGATGGTGAAGCTAGTGTGCAAAGTATAATTGCTGGAAACGATATGCTGTGTTTGCCTGGCGATGTGCCACAATCTATTGCAAAAATTAAAGAAGCGATAAAAAAGAAAAAACTAAGTTGGGCTGCTATTGATGAACATTGTAAAAAAGTATTGTATGCCAAATATCAATATGGGTTAGCCAACTTGCAACCTGTAGTAGTTGAAAATATTACAGCAGATATTAATAGTAAGGTTAATGAAATGAAAAGAATTATTGCTGAAAATGCAATAACCATTTTAGAAAAATCAACTGACGATTTTTTTCCTTTACTTAATGCATCTAAAGAAAAAACTGAAATTGCTTATATAAATATTGGCAATAGCTCAGACAATGCTTTTGCTAAAAAAATGCGTAGTGATTATAATGCAGCAGTTTTTAATTTTACTTACAAGCAAGATGGCGCAAGCATTTTATCAACCGTAGAGTTAATAAAAAAGCGTTACAAAAAAGTAGTTATTGGCGTTCATAATTATGCTAGAGTACCTGCTGGTAATTTTGGTATAAGTAAAGCTGCTGTGGATTTAGTATCGCAACTACAAGCACAAACCAATGCCATTACTTTTGTTTTTGGTAATCCATATGCCATAAAAAATTGGTGTACTGCTAAAAACATAGTAGCCTGTTACGAAGATGATGCTATTACACAACAAGCCGCTTTTGATTTATTGCAGGGCAAGATTCAAGCCAAAGGAAAACTACCCGTAACGGTTTGTGATAAATATAAATTTGGTAGTGGATTAACTTCCTCGGTTTTTTTTTACCCATGGCAAACCCCGATGGTGTTGGGCTTGACCCCGTTAAGCTACACAGTATCGACTCTATAGCTAATGACGCCATTGCTAAAGGTGCTACGCCGGGCTGTGTTGTAATGGTGGTTAAAGATGGCAAAATTGCTTTTAATAAAGCATACGGCTACACCACTTATAATCAATCGCAAAAAGTAACGCTTGATAATATTTACGATATGGCTAGTGTTACAAAAATTTGTGCCACTACTTTATCAATTATGAAGTTGTATGATGAAGGAAAACTTGATTTGCAAAAAACATTAGGCGATTATTTACCTTGGGTAAAGGGTAGTAATAAAGAAAAGTTAACTATTGAAAATATTTTACTTCATCAAGCAGGACTTGTTTCCTTTATTCCATTTTATAAAGAAATTACACAAGCCGATGGTAAAGCTAGACCTACTTTATTTTCAAATAGTGCAAGTGATTCGTTTGCCATACCTGTTGCCCATAATTTTTACATGCGTAATAGCTGGAGAGATACTATGTACAGTCGCATTTTACAAAGCCCATTAAGTAAAACAGGCAATTATATTTATAGTGATAATGATTTTATTTTTTTAGGAAAGATTGTTGAAGCCTTAACTAGTATGCCGCAAAATGAATATGTGCAACAAGAGTTTTACAAACCCTTAGCTTTAACCACTACCACTTTTTTACCCAAGCAAAAACATAACATTACTAAAATTATACCTACCGAAAACGAACCTATTTTTAGGCAACAACAACTGCAAGGTGATGTACATGACCCCGGAGCAGCTATGTTTGGCGGTGTAGCAGGCCATGCTGGTTTATTTAGCAATGCTTATGATATTGCTGTAATCATGCAAATGCTATTAAATGGAGGCACATTTAATGGAAAAAAGTATTTAAATAAAAGTACTATTGATTTATTTACAACTTATCATAGTAACAGCAGCCGTCGTGGCTATGGTTTTGATAAGCCAGAAAAAGATAACTATAAACTTAAAGAACCTTACCCCTGCTTATCGGCATCGCCATTAACATTTGGGCATACGGGATATACAGGCACTTGCACTTGGGCAGACCCAACGAATAATTTAATTTTTGTTTTTTTAAGTAATAGAGTTTACCCCGATGGTGGTGATAATAAAAAATTATTGAACATGAATGTAAGACCCAAAATTCATGAAGCTATTTACAAGGCGTTATTGCAATAAAAAAAAGCCGACATAAATGTCGACTTTACTAAACGAAAAAAAGTAACCGTCTTCAATTAAAATTCGTATCTCAACCCAATTTCATGGGCATTAAAACCTGCGTCAAATGTGCTTAGTGGTGTTTGGTAAGCATCAAAAGAGTAGCCTACTCTAAATTTATCTTTAATGATTACGCCAGCGTTTAACATGTAGCTTTGGCTTACTCTACCGCCTACACCCCAATAAAACGCATTGTTATGTTCAATTGTTACGCCACCTTGAAACTCCATTGGAGCATTTGGTAAATACGTAACCAATATATTAGGGATAATCTTTGTAGCCTCATCTACCTGCCATTTGTAATTGCTGTGTAAATAATAATGGCGGTATAATCTAGCTTCTTCACTTCTATTTAAATTACCTCCGTAAAATTGTAATTTAGATTGAACTAATTGTGATACAGATGCACCAATTTGAAATTTATCGCTTACATAAGCTACTCCAAAACCTGCATCAAATTTTATTTTTTTAGTATTATTGGCTAAAACGGGGTCTGATATAAAATCTGTAGAAAATTTATTTCTATCTAATGCATATTGTTGCAATTTTAGTTCAATACCTAACGATACTTTGGCTTTATCATTAACCTTAACATGCTTTGCAATATCAAATGCAATACCTCTTCTTGATGTAGGCCCAGTAACATCATTAAAAATATAGCCTCCTACACCTGCACCAAATTTTTCAATATTGAAAGAGCCATATATGGTAGCCGTTTTTGGTCCACCATTTATACCACTCCATTGGCTGCGGTATGTGGCTGCTACCATATCTTTTTGTTGTGTACCTGCCATGGCTGGGTTGTGTAACAAGCCTTGTAAATCGTAAAAAGATGACAAGTGAATTTGTTGTGCAGATGCTGTTAAGTTAATTATTACTGCTGCAATTATTATATATGTTTTTTTCATTCTGTTAAAGTTATTTTATTTTTTTAAAATTTCAATTATCTAAGAATAGTTACATCTCCTTTTAATACTTGTCCTCTTCCATTAATAAGGTTGTAAGTAACTACGTAATAGTATGTACCATCTGGCAATGGTTTACCTTCGTAAGTACCATCCCAGTTGTTTTGATAATTATCATTTTTATAAACTAAGTTACCATATCTATTGTAAACTGCTGCTATAATTTTATTAAAGCATGGAGCCCCGTTTGTTACCTGCCATCTATCATTAATACCATCTGCATTAGGAGAAAAAGCATTTTGTACTTTTAAGCAATAAGGAATTACTGTAATGATTGAATTATCGGTAGCAATACATCCATTAGCATCGGTAACAGTTAATAAATAATTGGTAGTTGTTCTTGGTTTTACTGTTGGTGTATATGTATTAGCTCCAGTAATAATTGAAGTATTAGGCGACCATACAATAGATGTAGATGTAGCAGTACCTGTACCATCTAATACAATTTCATCACCATCTACAATAGTTTTATCATTACCAGCAAAAATGCTTGGTGCAGGTTTTGTACCTACGGTAACAGTTTTTGTAAGTGTGCCACAAAATGCATCTTTAATTGTAATAGTATATGTACCTGAGTTTAAATTACTGAATGTATTTGATGCTTGAGGTGTACCACCATTAATACTGTAAGTATATGGAGCAATACCGCCAGTTGCAGTTACAACTACCGACCCTTTTGCTCCTACAACACAACTAGCTGTAATAGCTTCTGCTGCATTAACATCTACATTAGCAGGGTTACCATATTCTAAAATATGATTTCCAAAAAGACCTGTGGTCATTAATTTTCTATTAGCAAAAGGAATTGATGCAGGCACCGTTTTTGGCGAAAAGCCCATGGTAACATTGTTTTGACCACTTGGTTGTACATCTAAACGCCAAGTAGCTCCTCCATTGTTTGTTACTAGTATGGCCCCATTTGCACCCACATAACCATTGTTTGCATCATGGAAAACTACTGAGTTTAAATTACTAACTGGCATAATGCTTAATATATTACTTGTAATATCTTGCCATGTAGCCCCACCATCTGTTGTTTTAAAAACAGCCTTACGAGGGAAACCCTGCCCTACAAGAAACACAGTATTGGCATCTAAAGCAAACATATCGCTATAAGATATTTGAGGAGTTACTCCTGGTGTTGGTAACGGCAACTTATTCCAAGTAACGCCGCCATCAGTTGTTTTCCAAACAGTATCTCTTGAACCTGATACATAGCCTACTAATCTTGTAGGAAATTCAATATTTTTAAATGTTTGTGAAGTTGTGCCTGTGTAAAAACCATTAAAGGTTGTCCATGTAGTTCCCCCATTTATTGAACGGAATACTTTTGGAGACCTGTTTGCAGCTGCCACAGAAAAACCACTTTGACCACACACCCATACACTATCGTTACCTATTGTTGCAACGTCAATTGCTTGCTCAGTAGGATTTGGAGATACTGGTGTTAATACTGGGGAGGCGGCATTTATGTTATCTGATTTATATATTGTACCTATACTTGTAGCAAAATAAGCCTTTGCAGGATTATTGGGTACATAGGCAACTGAATTAATTTGTATTCCTAAGCTATTAAAATCTGCTCTTACAATTTCATTCCATGTTTTACCTCCATCATTAGTTCTGGTAATAAATCCATTTCCAGCAGCTATAATATTATTACAATCAGCAAAATCCATTTTACTCCAGGAGCCAACTCCAAATTGAATATAAGTGCTAGTTGGGCTACCGCCTGGCAGTATCTCTGAAGTAACACCATTTGCACCCCCAAAAACCATTTTTCCAGAAGGCAATATATCTACCGCTTGTCCGCCGAATTCACTATAATTTTGACCAGTTGGTAAAAATCTTTCCGATACCCAAGTTTTGCCAGTGTCTACTGTTGTCATCATTTGATTTGTAGGACCAAATTGAGGGAGGACAGAGTTTACAGGCATAAACAATTTACCGTTTGTGGCTTTTACAATATTCATGGGGTTTAAAAAAGAGAATACTGAACCACTTGCTGGTATTGGAGGCGATTGTGTTGGTGAATTATTTGTTGGAGGAAATGGTGCATTTAACAACTGATATTTACCAATTTCGGTAACCCCGGACACTCCAATATTTGGCGTAAAAGAGTTTGGTCCAGTGCTTACTTTAATAACAATATTATTATTGGATGCTACAAGCAATACTGTTGTATCATTAACAATATTCATAGCCTTAAAACTGGCAGTATGTACTGTATTAGACGCTATTCTATAATTGCAAGCTGGTGGTAAATTAGTGTAAACACCATTATACCCTAATCTTTCTTTACTTATTGAATAATCGGTTAAGGTACCGTTAGAAAACTTCCACAACAAACTAGCATGGTGTGTACCTGTTGTAATAGTAGCACCCGTGGGTAAACAGGTACCCGTAGAAGCAACATTAGGAATTGGCTCAGATGTACCTAAACCAGAGCCGCTAATGTAGCCTAGGTTAGCATTTACAAAAATTATTCTATAAATTTCTTTTCCCTTAGCAGTAATATCCCAAACCAATGGAGGAAGATTTACATTATTAGCGTAACCCACCCTTGTTTTTCCGCCAATAGGCGCTGCTATAGAATCCCACGTAGCACCACCATTATTAGTAACATATAATTTGGGTGCTAAATCTGGAGTATTATTATGTTGACCACCAATATATCCTTTGTTTGCATCTAAAAACCATACAGTATTTACGTTTTTGGCATTTTCATAAAGAGGCGTTCTTACAAAACTCCAAGTTGCACCTCCATCAGTAGTTTTTGCCATACAGCCGTTTGTTCCTACAGCATAGGCCAAAGTAGCAGTAATAAATTGTACATCTTGAAAAGTGGTGGATGTAATTATACCTGCAGGGCTAAAATAGGTAAAAGCACCGTAACTCCACTTAACACCTCCATCATTAGTATAAGCAATACCGCCATTAGCACCTACTGCTATGCCCTTATTATCATCAAAAAAATCTAAATCAATTAATGTAAATCCAAATTGTTTTGGATTACTAAACCGCCAATTGGTGGTATTGTAAAACCCTTGTTGTGCATTTGTAATAACGCTAGTTAAAGTAAATAAAATTACCAGCAAAAAAGCAGGTAATTTCCCATAACAGTTCTTGTTCATCTTTATATATTATTTTGGTGTTGGGAAAATTAGAGAGCAATGTTAGATTATTCTTACCTTGTTGTCTATAGAATTAATTCTACAAAGCCTTCTTTAAAAAAAATGGAATATTGACCTTTGAAATATGCAACGTTTATTTTACACAACCTTATTTGCCTGTACATTCCTTTTATTTAAGGTAGATGCTCAAAATAAATCTAACAGAGGTAAAGAGTTTTGGTTAGGATATGGATTTAATAGGCATTTTTTAGTTCCTAATGATTTAGGTGTACTAAATAATCAAGAATTAGCACTATATATTAGCACAAGTCAACAGCCTGCAGTAGTAACAGTATCTGTAAATAATACCACTTGGACACAAACACTTACTATTCCTGCAAACACTGCAAATGCCACGATAAAAGTGCCTAAAACTGGTGCTGTTGATGCCCGTATTTTAACAGATGGTTTATCTAATAGAGCAATACATATAGTAAGCGATGTGCCTGTTGCGGCATATGCACACCAATATGATAATATGTTTTCTGCAGCAACTATGCTGATGCCAGTTGAATCTTACGGCTATAAGGCGTATTCAATTAATTGGTCACAAACAAAGGGTAATTCTAAATTACCAGCACAAGATGCCCTATCATATAATTATCGTTATTGGCTTTGTTACTTTTATGTAGTAGCATCTGAAGATAACACAAGTCTACAAATAACCCCATCAGATACAACACAAAACGGATGGCTACCCAATCAAACTTATACTGTAAATTTAAATAAAGGAGAAATATTTAATCTCTTTGGTAAAGATAATTATGTAAGCGATTTGTCTCCCATTAGAAATTCTAGTAAGGATTTAACTGGAAGTAAAGTAGTGGCTGTTGCTGGCGCAGATGGAAATTGTCACCCATTTGCTTTATTCTCTGGGTCTGGTGGTGTTAGGATATGTTATGCTGATGGTGGAGAAGCCATGATGCAACAAGTTTTTCCTGAGCAGTCTTGGGGTACAAGATATTTAACCTATCATACAATTAACAATGAATTTAATGACATTGTAACAACAAATCGAAACTATTATAGAGTGTGTGTATCTACACCATCAGCGATTGTTAAACGAAATGGAGTTCCTCTAACTGGGTTAATTAATAATTTTTATTATGAGTTAGTAGATTCTACAGGTGGTGATTTTATTGAATCGGATAAACCAATTACAGTTGCTCAGTTTACACCTAACAGAAACCAATGTTGGCGACCACCAACTGGTATGCCACCTCAACCCCCATTTCCTTATGGCGATCCAGAAATGTTTTACTTAAGTCCTATTGAACAAGGACAAAAATCTGTAATATTTTATACAGACAATAAAAGTGCTATAGATTATGAATATGTGAATATTTATTTGCCTACTACATCTTTGCCATCATTAAGGGTTGATGGGAACACTGTTATAGCAGCAAATATTGCAACACACCCAAATAAGCCAGATTACTCTGTAGCTATCCAAAAAATTGCTCTTGTTGGGCAACATAGCATTATTTGCGATTCTACCTTTACGGCTACAGTATATGGCTTGGGGCTTTTTGAAAGCTACGGTTATAATGTTGGTTGTAATATCAACAACCTAAACTCTTACGCTGGTGTAAGTAATGTAAACAGTACCACTGGCCAAGTTGATAATGTTATTACCTGCCCTAAAACACCTGCAAAAATTTTAGCTAAAATTGCCTATCAAGCTACAGCTATAAAATTAAAATTTAGCCAAGTAAGCGGTGTTACACCTGCTGTAGATTGGACAGATAATGCCCCTGTACCCTTAGGCACAGAGTCAATAAATGGCAGAACGTATTATGTTTATGCTACCACCCCAAACTATGAATTTGCAAGCGTAGGTGATTATACAATACCTATAGAATATACATCTGCCGATATAAACGGGTGTAGTAACACCGAGTATTCAAGCATTATTGTGAGGGTAAGCCCTGGCCCTACAGCCAATTTTACCATTGCTGGCAACACTTGCCCTAACGAAAACGTATTACTTAATAATGCCAATGTGCCGGGTGTTTTTAATATTACAAGATATTTATGGGACTTCCCAGATGCTACTACGCAAACAAATATAGACGCTACAAAAACATTTACAAGTATTGGTAATTATAATGTACGCTATAGAATTTTTGCAGATAATGGATGTGTAGGCGATACTACTAAGGTGGTGAGTATTGGCTCACCGCAAGTTTCAGCCATAACAGCTACTGGCAAAGCTTGTGCCGATAGTGTATTTACTTTTACATCTTCTATCTTACCAAATTCGGCTAACCCTCCTAGTTGGTATTGGAATTTTGGCGATGGTACATCTACCACAATAACAAATACAAATATCGTAACTCACAGCTATGCTGCTACACCTACTAATCCTGTAAGGCATGCAGTAAACTTTACACAAGGCTGCGGTACAGATACTACTCAAGTTACAGTTCCGCTTATACATCCAAATCCTACTGCTTCATTTAGCATAAAAAAAGATACGCTTTGTGCAGATAAGCCACTGCTTTTTGAAAGTGGTTTATCTGCCATTAACAATTGGGTATGGAATTTTGGCAATGGCAGCAGCAATAATTCACCACCATTTTTACACAACTATGCTCAATCTGGCAATTACGATGTTTCGTTAATTGTTACCGATGTAAATGGCTGTGGTTCGTTACCAGCTACAGATAACATTTTTATTAATCCAAAACCATTGGTAGATGCTGGTACTAATAGAACTATTGCTAAGGGTTCATCTACATTGCTTAATGCCACTATTAACCCAGCGGCTAACTATAGTTATTTATGGACACCTGGTGGCACCTTAAATACCAATACCATTTTACAACCTTTAGCTAAACCCACAAGTAATACTATGTATTATTTGTATGCTGAAAATCCATCTACTTTCTGCTCTTCTAGCGATTCGGTTTTAATAAAAATATTACCTATAGTTTATATACCAAATGCCTTTACCCCAAATGGCGATAGCAAAAATTCAACTTGGCGAATACCTGCTATGGCTGAGTTTCCTAATGGTATTGTAACGGTGTATAACCGCTATGGCGAAAAAGTATATGAGTCTAAAAATAACGCTACTAACCCATGGAATGGTACATTTAAAGGAAAAGCATTGCCTATGGGTACTTATACGTACATTGTTCAATTAAATAATGCTTTAAAGGAAACATTTACTGGTACAGTAATTTTAATTCGATAAGAATGGAACCCACAATACTAATAGCAGATGACCATAGCATAATAAGAAAAGGTTTAAAACTTTATATGCAGCTAAACCTTAGTTATACCAACATAACAGAAGTTGCTACTTGCCACGAATTAATGAATGAGTTGGTGAAGAAGAAATATACACACTTAGTTTTAGATTTAATTTTATCGGACGGTAACACATTAGAAGTTATTCCTAATATAAGAAGAGTATATCCAGAGTTAAATATTATGGTATTTTCTATGCAACCTAACGAAGTGTATGGTGAAGCCTTAAAGCAATATGGCATTAATTATTACTTATTTAAATCTGTAGGCGAAGAAGAAATTATTGATAATTTAAGACGCTTTCTTAACAATCAAATTATTACAAGAACATCCAACCTAAATTCTTTTAAAGGCAATCCTTTTTCTGCCCTAGCCCCCAGAGAATTGGAGGTATTACATTATGTGCTTAAAGGTGTAGGCACTAAAGAAATTTCCGAAACACTTAACCTTAAAATGAACACCATTTCTACTGTAAAAAACAGGATTTTTGAAAAAACTAACGCTGGCAATATTAAAGAGCTTATGCAATTAGCTACGCTATACAACGTAAACTATTAATTTAAATTAGTAATTTGTTGCTGCTTATATGCGGCAGTTTTTATTTTTCATACTTTTTTGTTTATCAACGGCAAGTTATTGCCAACATACACCCCTGTATCAATTACGATTTTACACCACCGAAAATGGTTTACCCTCTAATGGAATAAAGGGCTTAGAGTGGGATGAAAAAAGTAAGTTTTTGTGGATAGGCACAGAGGCTGGTATTGTGCGTTTTAATGGTATAGATTTTAAGGTTTTTTCAAAAGCTAATTTACCGGGTTCTAATTTAGAACGAGTAGCCAATATGGTACGCAATGATGAAAATAAAATTTATGCATTTGATTTAGAGAATAAAATTTATACCGTTACTAATCATAATATTACTTTTTCAACTATTGAAAACAACGCAATACTTTCAAGAATAAACAAAGCAATAGCACCAGCATTATTTGATAAAAAAATAACGGAAGATATTTTAGAAATTAGCAAAAAATTTACGCTTTATCATTTAGCAAAAATTGTTACTACACAAAATGGCGATTGTTATATTTTAGATGAATTAAAGAAATTACACCGCTTCCCCTCTAGTAAAAGTAATACTGCTTATTCGGTAATGACTAATCAATTTAAAAATCTATTTAAAGTTGCTGATAAAAATATTTTACTTAGCAAAGACAATTCTTTTCACTTAATTAATGATAGCCTTACTTTTAATACAACGACTATTACGTTAGAACATACTAATGGGCAAAAGTTTAACATAACTCCAAAGCATAAAATATACTGGAGCAATGGTATGTCTAATCCCATTTTAGTATTTGAAAATAATGCCTGGCTGCTTAGCTTTGAAAATAATTGTATAAAGGCTAAAATCATTTGTACCCAAGTGCCCACTAACTCTTTAATTCTTTTTATCCAGTATGATTTGGCTACTAAAACACTTTTTATTGGCACTGAATCAAAAGGTATTATAATTATTAGCGAAAATAAAGTACAGTCGATAAAAAATAAGATTGCTAGCAATAATAGCCGTAATGCTTATTACTCCCAAGTTAAATTAGATACCACCATTATTCTTACAAATGAAGGGCATACTATTACCAAAAGTAAAGGCTCATCAATATCCAACCCTTTTAAAGAGGTTTTTGGGTATAGAACCTCACTTACTTCCGATAGTGTATTTTGGGTAACAACAAAGGCATCTGATAAAAAAGGCAACAATTTGTTTAGTTATAATAGCAATACAAGGCAAGTGAAGGAATACAGGAATATTAAAAATATAAACTTTGCAAATATTTGTAAACTAAATAATACATATTATATAACCACCGCATTAGGTATAGGAAAAATAATAGCAGATAGTGTTTTTTATTTACACAAATACGCCTCTCCACTACATGTTAGTAACGAACCCTTTGATTTAACACAACATAATAACACATCATTACTATATGCAACATGTAAAAATATTATACAATACAATATTGAATCAAATACATTAGACACTCTGTTTACCTCTAATGATTATTGCATACGAACATTACACAAATACAACGACTATTATTTTGCAGGTACTTATGGCGGTGGTTATTTCATTTATAAAAAAGGAGTTACAAAACCGATGCCGTTAGATAAAAATAATTTTTTATTGCATACGCATTGCTTTGTAATAGATGCTAAAGGATATTGTTGGCTTAGTACTAATAGGGGCTTATTTAAAGCCAAATTAGATGATATAATAAATGCCTATGAAAAAAACTCTGCTTTTGTGTATTACCATTATTTAGGCAAAAACGATGGCATGGAAATTACTGAATTAAATGGCGGCTGTAGCCCATGTGCATTACAGTTAAATGCAAATACTATATCTTTCCCTAGTATGGATGGTTTGCTTTGGACAAATCCTAACAGCGAAAACTTACAACTACCAGATGGCAATGTATATATCGACAATTTTATTATAAACGATAAAACATTTTTTTCTACAGATACATCTTCAATAAGGC
>JAGNRZ010000050.1 GCA_017988335.1 Ferruginibacter sp. | reverse complement strand
GCTTTTACTTGTTATGGCATTGAGTATGTTTTTGACCATTTAGGCAAACAAAGAATTACTCAAAAGATTGAAGAATTAAAGATAAAAGGGACGGGTTCGATAGGAATTAGCCTCGAAGATTTCACTTATGGTGATTGTGAGTATTCTTATTTTGGCGGTAAGGGTGTTTTATGGATATTTAACTTACTAATTCAATGGTTTAATGATATTGAATTTGTTCAATTTCTTTATGAAAATTCAAAAAAATACAACGAGGACAATTATCACAATACTAGTTTACTTAAAAAGAAATGGTATGAGTATGTTGAATTACTAAATGGAATGATAAAAAGAAATCCTACAGAAAGTGCATCTTATGAAGTTAATAAATTAAATCCTTATTGGATGGAACTTCATTTCTTTTATAGCCAAGTTTCTAAAGTGTTTATTAATGAAGAATTAATTAGCAACTATATTAAGTATTTCAAAGAAATCTCTAAACGAATTGAGCAAGATTTTTCATTGATTCCAAATACTCTTGTTACAAATGGACTTATGTGGGCAATATGCGATTATTATGAGCAGAATGGAAATCAACAAAAGGTAAATGAAATTGCCAAACTAAATAATACTTATTTAAACATTTGGAGAGAAATACCTGAAAATGACGAAGAAGAAGAATAGTATTTCAAATATTTACTAATGAAAAATACTTCTTCCTACTATATCTGCCGCTAAAATTGGTATTACTCCCTTACAACCCAAACCTCTCACTCAACTCCATCATTTTATCAATTGGCTTTTTTGCAGCTAACCTTAATTCTTCATCCATAACAATTTCAGGCAATTCGTATTTAAGGCATAAATAAAGCTTTTCTAGCGTATTTAATTTCATGTGAGGGCAATCATTGCAGGCACATGAGTTATTGGGCGGAGCAGGTATAAAAGTCTTTTCTGGGCTATTCTTTTGCATTTGGTGTAAAATACCTGTTTCGGTAAGTACTATAAATTCTGTAGCATCATCTTTCTTACTAAAATTTAATAAAGCCGTAGTACTACCAATAAAATCTGCTTCTCGTAAAATAGCTTCTTCACACTCTGGGTGTGCAATTACTTTTGCTTGTGGATGACGAATTTTTAATTTGGTTAATTTTTCTAAACTAAAAATTTCATGTACCATACAGCTACCATTCCATAATACCATATTTCTGCCTGTAACTTTATTTATGTAAGCTCCAAGGTTTTTATCTGGTGCAAAAATAATTTTTTGGTCAGCTGGTAAACTATCTACAATTTGTTTAGCATTACTGCTAGTACAAATAATATCGCTTAAAGCCTTCATACCAGCACTACAGTTTATGTACGTAATTACAATATGATCGGGGTGTTTATCCTTAAACGCTTTAAACAAAGGTGGTGGTGCACTATCACTTAAACTACATCCTGCATTTAAATCGGGTAATAATACTTTTTTACTTGGGTTTAATATTTTAGCTGTTTCAGCCATAAAATGCACTCCAGCAAATAAAATAATATCAGCTTCTGTTTTTTCTGCCTTTTGAGCTAAGCCTAAACTATCGCCAATAAAATCAGCTACGTCTTGTATATCTGGCTCTTGATAGTAGTGTGCTAAAATAATTGCATTTTTTTCTTTTTTTAATTTTTCAATTTCTGCAAATAAATCAAGCGTAGGATCTATATCTACATTTAAAAATCCGGCGGTTTCTAAATTTTGTTTTGCTGTGTTAATATCTACCATAATATGTATTAATACTATTTATTTATATAATCATCTATTACTACTATGTATGTTAATATGTGGAAAGATGATTTTTAGTATCTATTGTAAAATTAAAAACTTTAGTTTATTAACAGATACTAACTTTTAATTAACATTAAATTAATTTTATAAACTCAATCTTAATATATGTATCAAGCATAAAATAAATATTTTTAAACAAGGGTGGATAAAACCACCTGTGTAAAATAAAAAGCATACAAAAAATAATTACCCTGTTAATAGC
Source organism: Ferruginibacter sp. (assembly GCA_017988335.1). Taxonomy (GTDB): domain Bacteria; phylum Bacteroidota; class Bacteroidia; order Chitinophagales; family Chitinophagaceae; genus Ferruginibacter. The sequence goes on along the minus strand of JAGNRZ010000050.1, from coordinate 16,667 downwards.
CTTAGGATAAAAAGTAGATTGTAAACACAAAAACCTATTACCACAACCTAACCTCAAACTTATACGCCAATTAACCACCATTTTAAAATAACAAAACCACAGTTATCCACTCAAAAACCACATTACTAACATAGGTATGTTAATTACATAAAATCCACATATAACTAAAATTTTACCATATATCTTTTAGCTATAATAATTATCAATATCAAAGTATAAATAGATGTAAAACTCTGTACTATTTGCCATTTTCTGTGTCAATCTGCAAAGCTTGCCTGCCGAAAAAAGGCAGGTCTGTGAGAAAGAACCATAAAACCCCTATAAATAAAGGTGTTTATCCCCAAAATAACCGTATTTATATACATTTTTACCCTATTTTTGCCGTCCAAAATTTAATATTTCAGTTTTATGCAAATTATTCAGAACATTCGTGAAAAGGGAGCAGCTATTATGGTGTCGCTATTAGCATTAACCTTAATTGGTTTTATACTAATGGATGCAAAACAAGGTAGTAGTAAATTATTTAGTGGTGTTACAAGAGATGTAGGGAGTGTAAATGGCGAAGAAATTAATTATGAATATTTTACTAAAAAAGTAAACCAAGCAGAGTTACAGCAAGAACAACAATATGGTCAAAAGCCAACAGGTCCACAAGCTGCACAAATAAGAAACCAAGTATGGGATCAAATAGTAGCCGAAAAAATATTTTTTGCAGAAGCAGAAAAACTTGGAATAAATTTTACATCTAAAGAGTTGTCAAATATTTTATCAAGTAGTTCACAAGAAAACCCATTGTTGCAAGATAAAAATATGATTGATCCTGCAACTGGTGTATTGGATCAAGCAAAAGTAAAAGAAGCCTTAACTACAATAAAAAAAGCAAAAGGTGAGCAAAGAGATCAAATAGAAAATCAATTAGTAGAGCCACAAAAAATAGGTAGTATTTCTCAAAAATACATGGCTTTATTAAATGCATCTGCATACTACCCAGCTTGGATGCAAGAAAAAGATACAAAAGAAACTAAAAAAATGGCTACTATATCTTATGTAGCAGTACCATTTAATGTAATAAGCGATAGCACAATAAAAGTAACAGATGAAGAGGTTAATAAATATGTATCATCTCACAAAGATTTATTTAAGCAAGAAGCAGGTAGAAAAATTAGCTATGTAACATTTAGCCAATTACCTAATGCAGCGGATAGTGCTGCTACTTTACAAGCAGTAACTTCTTTAAAAGAGCAATTTCAAACAACCGATAATGCACAAAATTTTGTGGCTCGTAATGCATCGGCTATTCAATTTGATAGTAGTTATTTACCTAAAGCAAGGTTACAAACAACACAATTGGATTCTATATTAAAAATACCGCAAGGCACTGTATATGGTCCTTATGTAGAGACTGATAAAAATGGTGGTGCTAGATATGTATTGGCAAAAATATTAGGTATAAAGCAAGTGGCTGATAGTACAAGGGCTAGACATATATTATTTCCCGTAAATGACCCACAAACAGGAAAGCAAATAATGGAAGATGCTCAAGCTAAAAAAATGGCTGACAGTATTTTTAATCTAATAAAATCAGGTGGAGACTTTGCATCATTAGCAAAACAATACGGTACAGATGGAACAAAAGACAAAGGTGGAGATTTAGGATATTTTGGTTTTAGTGGACCAATGGTACCAGAGTTTAATGATGGTTGTTTCGGAAAACCTGTTGGTACAAAAAAGGTAATTCAATCAAGATTTGGATATCATATAATAGAAGTAACAGGAGAAAAAAATCTAAATCCAGGTTACCAAATTGCTTTTATGGCAAAAGATATTTTTGCTAGTGAAGCAACAATTAATGCAGCTAGCAACGAAGCTACAAAAGCGGCTGGCGAAAAAACCGCAGCTAAGTTAGATGCTTACTTAAAAACGAAAGGATTAAGTAAAACAAGCTTTCCGCAAACAGTTAAAGAAAATGATTTTTCGGTGGGTCAATTACAAGACGCAAGAGGATTAGTAAGATGGGCATTTGAAGCAAAACAAGGCGATGTAAGTGAGCCATTTAGTATTGGTGATAATTTTGTAGTAGCTACTGTAGATAAAGTATATGCCGAAGGAACACAAGATGCTGCTACAGCAAGACCAATGGCAGAAAATGCAATTAAAAACGAAAAGAAAGCAGTTGAAATAACAAAAAAATTAGGAGCTTCTCCAACATTAGAAAGTGCTGCTACAGCCTATAATCAACAAGTACAAACAGCTGGTGCAGATAGTTCACTTACATTTAATGCTCAATTAGTAAATGGAATTGGTTACGAACCAAAAGTAATTGGTGCAGCATTTAATCCTACAAATCAAACAAAAGTAACAACACCTATTACAGGTAAAACAGGTGTGTATGTTTTAAAAGTAAATAGCATTACCGATAAAGCAGCAGATACACCAGAAGTTGCTCAAGCATTGAAAAATGAAAGATTAAATGCTTTACGTAAACAAGCTGTAGGCAATTGGTTTGAGGACGGTTTAAAAAAATCTGCAAAAATTAGCGATAAACGTAGTACATACTATTAATTTAGATAAACTTTATTTATACAAGAAACCATCGCCAAAAGCGGTGGTTTTTTTCTTATCGTCCTTGTCTCCAGACAAGGACGTATTGGTTAATAGACTCTGTCTATTAAGTATTGTCACAAAACACATAAAATGAGAATAAACACTTCCCGTTTTATCTGCTCAATTGTTTCTAGACAAGGATATATTGGTTAATAGACTTTGTTTATTAAAATATTGCCACAGAAACGCAGAAAATGAGAATAAAAATTTCCCGTCTTTCCGTCTTATCGGCATAATCCTTTCCTGTTTACGCAAAACGTAAAACTTAACCACTGTTATTTTAAACCACTATACCTTTGCAGCATGAGTGAAGTATTTGTAAATAAAGTTGCCGAAAGTGGAATTATTACTATTGACTTAGAAGAGTTTTATCCTAAGCAAGCGGTAGCTGTTTTTGATATGAAAGATCATTTATTTATGGGCTTAATATTAAAAGAAAAAGAATTTAGAGAAGCCCTTAAAAACATTGACTTTACTATTTACCAAAATAAAAACGTTGCCCTTACTTGCACTGCAGATGCTATAATACCTATGTGGGCTTATATGCTTGTAGTAAGTTATTTGCAACCCTACGCCAACGAAATTGTTTTTGGTAACGAAGAATTTTTACATAAAACCCTATTCTTAAAAAATCTTTCTACAATAAATAGTAACGACTACACAAACCAACGAGTAGTAATAAAAGGCTGTGGCGAATTACCCATAACAGAACTTGCGTATGTTGAAATTACAAAACTGTTACGCCCCGTAGCCAAAAGTATTATGTACGGTGAGCCATGTAGCACAGTACCGATTTATAAAAAACCAAAAACTCAAGAAGGGAATTAAACAGCAATTTTTTTATATGTTAAAGAAAACTAAGTTTAATTAACTAGATTTTTCTCAAATTGAATTAGTCAATACATTTCAAACTGTAGAGCAAAATAATTTTTTATTTAGACAGCAGCGTTTTAGTTTTAATATGATGGGATTTCAATTGGTCAGAAGTGATTTTATCACATCAAAAAATTTTGGTGGATTTGTTAAATATGAATTTTAAATTTGGCAAAAACTTAATAACATTATCATGCACATAGGTAAAAGATATACATTTAAAGAAGTTATACTTTGGACAAGAAGAGATATTATACTGTTACTATTTATAGCTGCCATACCTACTACATTATACCAACTATTTAATTGGAAGTGGTTAACGCTGCCTTGGTTGCCTATTGCTTTGTTAGGTACTGCAGTAGCATTTGTAATTGGTTTTAAAAACAATGCCTCTTATGATAGACTATGGGAAGCTAGAAGAATTTGGGGAGCTATTACCAATTTTAGCCGTAGTTGGGGTATTATGGTAAGAGATTATGTAAGTAATCAACATGCAAAAGCCCCAGTTGGTGTAAATGAGTTAAATCAAATTCATTATACATTATATCAACGACATTTTGCTTGGCTTACAGCGTTACGTTATCAATTAAGAGAGCACAAAGCATGGGAAGCAATAAATTTGAAACATAATAGAGAATACCGAGACCAATGGTTTAAGGTAGAAGAACAAAATAATAAGTTGAGTGATGTTATTAAGCCCTATTTAAGCGAAACGGAATTTAATGAGGTAATGTCAAAATCCAACAAAGCAGCTCAAATTTTAGCATTGCAATCAGCTCATTTAAAATTACTGTTAGAACAAGGTTTTATTGAAGATTTTAGGCACATGGAACTGGAGAAACTGCTGGTGGAGTTTTATAACCAACAAGGGGGTAGTGAAAGAATAAAGGGGTTTCCTTATCCAAGACAATATGCTAGCTTAAATCTTTGGTTTATTAAAATATTCGTATTTCTAATTCCTTTTGGTATGCTACAGGAGTTTGCAAAAATGGGTGAAACATTTGTATGGATGACAATTCCTTTTTCTGCATTATCAGGATGGATTTTTACTACCATGGAACGTATTGGCGAATCTTCAGAAAATCCATTTGAAGGTAGTTTTAACGATGTGCCTATTACTACAATTAGTAGAAATATTGAAATTGATTTATTAGAAATGCTTAGTATCTCACATCAATTAAAGCCTATTGCTTCTCAAAATAATATTTTAACTTAAAAATTATAAAGAATGGATTTCAATAAAATTTATCAGAACAACGAAAAATGGATACAGGAAAAATTGACTGTAAATCCAGATTATTTTAAAAATCTTTCCAAAGGGCAAAGCCCCGAAATTCTTTACATTGGTTGTTCCGATAGTAGAGTAACTGCCGAAGACTTAATGGGAGCAAACCCTGGCGAAGTTTTTATTCATAGAAATATTGCCAATATGGTTATTTCTATCGACTTAAATGTAATGTCGGTTTTAAATTATGCAGTTAGGCATTTAAAAGTTAATCATATTGTAGTATGTGGGCACTATGAATGTGGAGGTGTAAAAGCCGCTATGACACCTGCTGATATGGGTATATTAAATCCTTGGTTAAGAAATATAAGAGATGTATATCGTTTGCACCAAACCGAGTTAGATGTTATTGAAGATACATCTAAACGCTATAACCGATTGATAGAATTAAATGTGCAAGAACAATGTGTAAACCTTATTAAAACTGCCGCTGTGCAGGAGGCTTATAAGGAAAGAGGGCTTTCGGTTCATGGTTGGGTTTTTGATATTCACACTGGAAAAATCATTGACTTAAAAATTGATTTCCCTGAAATATTAAAAGGGATTATAAAAATTTACGATTTATCAATGTAATAAAAAAAGAACATAATAATTATGGGCACTGTAAATGTTGGCGGAGCTTTAGCAATCAATTGGTCTAAAAATGTACACTCTATTAATTGGAGTGTTAAAAACGAAAATAATTTAAAAAGTTTTTATTTAGTTTAAACTAAAACCATCCTCTCTTTCTAAAAATAATAATCATAACTATAGGTATAATTAGCATTAACGACATAGCTAAATAAAAACCTGTTTGATTATGTGCCCAGGGAATTCTGTCAAAATTCATCCCGAAAATACCACCAATAACTGTTGCTGGTGCAAGCAAACAAGTTACTACCGCCATCACCTTCATCACTTCATTCATTTTTAAATTTACATTGCTTAAATACAAGTCGTGTAAGTTCATCATCATATCACGGTAGTTCTCGGCAAGATCGTTAGCTTGAATAATATGGTCATACACATCTTTAAAATATTTTTCAGTTCTATCTTCTATCAATTCATTATCACTTCTAAGAATACCATTAACTAATTCTCTTACCGGTGCAATGCTTCTTTTTAACACAATCATTTCCTTACGTAATAAATTTATTTTAGCAAGACTACGTGTATTTGCATTTCGTACAATATCTTCCTCTAGGTTTTCAATTTTTTCTCCCAATTTTTCCATTACTACAAAATAATTATCTACAATCATATCTATCAAGCAATAAAATAAAAAATCGGCACCCTGATGCCTTACTTTACTACTATTCATTTTAAGCCGCTCTCTCAATGGATCAAATACATCCCTATGTGCATCTTCCTGAAAACTAATTACAAAGTTTTTACCCAGCACAATACTTATTTGCTCAATTTCAACAGCCGATTGTTTTTCATTAAAATAAAGCATGTTTAACAAACAAAACATTAAGCCATTAATATCATCCATTTTAGGCCTTTGCCCAATACTTAAAATATCTTCGGCAATTAAATAATGTATGCCATAATGCTCACATATTTTTTCTACATTATCTTTTCGTAGTCCATCTACATTTATCCAGCTTACATTTGGCGAATCTATAAAAGCAAAACACTCCTCAACGTTTTGTAAATTTTTAATTTCAAATTTTTTATCGTTATAATCATAGGCACAAAAACTACTTTTAATAGGCTCTACCCTATTACTTTCCAAAGTAGGATTTACTTGCAATACTTTTTTAGTACGCAATAACTCAAATGGATTGAGTAAGTAGGATAATACTTTTTTACTTTCTTTAAACATAATACTAAAGGTATAAAAAACTTTCTCACATAAAAAAAATGCCGCAATGCTATTCGTAACTTTGCCCCATGTATAATTATTTAGATGAATTGAACGAACCACAACGAGAAGCAGTAAGCCATATTAACGGCCCATTAATGATTGTGGCAGGTGCTGGTAGCGGAAAAACAAAAGTACTAACCACTCGTATTGCTCACCTTATGGCAAATGGAGTAGATAGCTTTAATATTTTGGCACTAACATTTACCAATAAAGCTGCTGCCGAAATGAAGGAAAGAGTAGAAAAAATTTTAGGCAACACCGAGGCAAGAAATTTATATATAGGTACATTCCATAGTGTTTTTGCAAGAATATTAAGAGCAGAAGCCAACAAAATTGGTTACCCAAATAACTTTACTATTTACGATACCGATGATGCAAAAAGTGTAGTAAAAACAGTTATCAACGAATTAGATTTAGATGATAAACATTACAAACCTAATGTGGTGTACAACAGAATTTCATCTGCAAAGAATGATTTAATAAGTAGTGCAGAATATATAAACGATTGGGCAATACAGCAAGAAGATGCTAGAGCCAACCGACCACAAATTGGAGCCATTTACGATGCCTATGCAAAACGTTGCTTTAAAAATGGAGCAATGGATTTTGATGACTTGTTGTTTAAAATGTATTTGCTGTTAAAGAATAATCCTGATAGTTTAAGTAAATACCAACGCAAGTTTAAGTATGTAATGATAGACGAGTATCAAGATACCAACAAAGCACAATACGAAATTGTAAAACTGTTAGGAGCTATGCATGAAAACGTATGTGTGGTAGGAGATGATGCACAAAGTATTTATAGTTTTAGAGGGGCTACTATTGAAAACATTTTACAATTTCAAAAGGATTATGACGATGTAAAAGTGGTAAAGCTGGAACAAAACTACCGTAGCACAAAAAATATTTTACATGTAGCTAATCAAATTATTAGCAACAATAAAAATCAAATAGAAAAAAATTTATTTACCGATAATGAGCATGGCGAAAAAATAAAACTAGTACGTACCATGACGGATAACGACGAAGGAAAAAACGTTGCCGATACTATACAAGAACAAAAATTGCGTAATCATTATTTTAATAAAGATTTTGCTATACTATACCGTACCAATGCACAAAGTAGAAGTTTTGAAGAAGCGTTGAGAAGAATGGGTATTGCTTACCGCATTTACGGCGGTATAAGTTTTTATCAACGCAAAGAGGTAAAAGATATGATAGCGTATTTACGTGTAGTGGTAAATCCGCAAGACGAAGAAGCACTAAAACGAATTATAAATTATCCTGTACGTGGCATAGGAAAAACTACTTTAGATAAAGCAGTTTTATTAGCTAACGAACAAAGCAAAAGTCTTTGGGAAATATTATGCAATGCTGCCATGTTTGGTTTTAAAAGCGGAACCCTTGAAAGCATAGACAACTTTGTAACTATGATAAAAATGTTTCAAAGTGAGTTAACAAAAAAGAACGCTTACGACCTAGCAATTTTAGTAGGCAAAAGCACCAACCTTGTAAAAGAATTATTTAACGATAAAACAACCGAAGGTTTAGCCCGTTACGAAAACGTACAAGAATTATTAAATAGTATAAAAGAATTTGTTGACGACCCTGTAATACAAGGTGTAATAAATGAAGATGGTGTAATAATAGATAGCATTGGAATAGAAGATGAAAATAAAATAAACGAAATAATAAATACTGAGGCTCAAAAAAATACAGCAGCAGTAAGTTCTGCAAGCTTAGGAGCTTACCTTCAACAAATTGTTTTATTAACAGATGCCGATGATGATAAAGGCGAAAGCGATGTAGTAAAACTAATGACCATACATGCTGCAAAAGGGTTGGAGTTTCCTGTGGTGTTTGTTGGTGGCTTAGAAGAAACACTTTTCCCCAACGCTATGGCAATAAATACCAGAGAAGAATTAGAAGAAGAAAGACGATTGTTTTATGTAGCCATTACAAGAGCAAAACATAAATTATGGCTTACGTATGCTAATGCCCGTTATAGGTTTGGGCAATTACAACAAAATGATAGTAGCCGCTTTTTAGAAGAAATACCAGAAGAGTATGTAGATAAAAGCTATGCAGGCGGTGGTATAAAAAATACAGGCAATAGTTGGGGTAATGCTACGCAACAAATGCAACGTGGCTTTGGTGGTGGCGGAAATACTTTGGCCAATAAAAATACGGCAGCACAAGCCGAAAAACGATATGGAGCCCCACAAAAAACTACACCAAGCTATATAGTGCCTGCTGCACCAAAAACAGTTGAGCATTCGCCTTCGGCAGATTTTGTAGCTAGCGATACCAGTAATTTACAAGCAGGGCAAAAAGTGGAGCATCAAAAATTTGGCTTTGGCGAAGTGATTAAAATGGAAGGAGCAGCCCACAACCCAATTGCCACAGTACATTTTGAACTAAACGGCGAAAAAAAGATAATGTTGAATTATGCTAAGTTGAGGATATTGTAAATCTTTAGCCACAGATTACACAGATTTTCACAAATTTTTTAGATTCATTTATCAAGCCAATTTTCGGCTAATCAAAAAATTTAATGATCTTCAAAATTCATCTGTGTTCATCTGTGTAATCTGTGGCAACGCATTCACCGAAGGTGAATCCAAATTCTGTGTTTCTGTGGCAAACCAATTCCAACTTTCGTAACAAAACCCTCCCAAATATTGTTAATTTTGCATGTCCGCCATAGCTTTAGCGACGGCGAGGCATAAAATAGTACAGTTATGATTAAAACAGGCAATACCATCGTAAGCATTTATACCGAAATGACACCCAACCCAGAAACCATGAAGTTTGTGGCCAACAAACTTTTGTACCCTGGTAAAAGTATAGATTTTGCAGATGAAACCACCGCAAAGCCATCGCCATTGGCGCAAGAGTTATTTGCGTTTCCGTTTATAAAAGCGGTGTTTATTGCAAGCAATTTTATTACACTTACCAAAACTACCGATACCGAAGATTGGCAAGATGTAATACCAACCATAAAACAATTTTTAAAAGATTATTTAGAAGAAGGCAAGCCTGTAGTAATTGATGAAGAAGTGGCTGCCATGAAAAGTAATAACACTAACGAAGTAAGTGCTGCTGATGATGATGTAGTAAAACGTATAAAAGAATTACTAGAAAATTATGTAAAGCCAGCCGTAGAAATGGATGGCGGTGCCATACAATTTAAAAGCTACGAAAATGGTACAGTAAACTTATCAATGCAAGGCAGTTGCAGCGGTTGCCCAAGCAGCACTGTAACTTTAAAAGCTGGTATAGAAGGTATGATGAAACGCATGATACCAGAAGTAAAGGAAGTGGTTGCGGAGGCGGAGTAATTATCTTGTCATTTCGATTCCGATTATTTCGGAAGAGAAATCTACAAAATAATTTAAGCATCTTTTTCGAAGATGCTTTTTTGTTTTTATTATTACGAATAGGGTTATGTGCCGTATTTTTTTAAGCAATTAATCCATATTTGTCTGCTAACGGTTTCCTTTTTTCCGCAAAGGTTGTAATTCCAAACTTTTTATCAAGCTCAGCTAATCTTTTTCCAATTTTTGGATCATTAGGTGTCAAGTTATTTTTAATCATTTCTGGAAATATTTTTATATAAAGCTCTTCCAAAAAGTCTTCGAAATTTTGATTGAAATACATATCTATAAATCTGAGTGGTTTATTGGTTGCATTCCAATATGTATGTTCTAATTTTCTGGGTCGTAAATGCCAACCTCCAGTTTGAACTTCTTCAATTTTACCATCAACCATCACAGTCGCTGTGCCTTCTAAAACAAACATTATTTCATCTAAGTCTTTATGTAAATGTGGTGGTGGTCCCATATGTTTTGGTGCAATTGCCATTTCAACACTTGAAAACTGTTTGTTTGTTTGTGAACTTCTTATAATGGTTCTAACATTCATTCCAACAATCCCTGGGTCTAAAGGTGCAATAGGTGGAATATAAAAAGGCAACAATAGGTTTTGTTGCGTTGTCTTATCCGAGGAGGCTGGTTGATTATTACAAGATGCCAAATTTAATAATCCAAACCCAAGTGTAGTAAGCCCTAAATTTTGGATAACTTCTTTTCTTGATAATTTGTTTAATTTTTCCATATTATTTTAAAGTTTGTTTGGTGCTGATTACTTTTCCGACCGCCTAATAACTTTAACCCACTTGTTGGTGGCTGTTTTTCGTTTCATATTTTGGGTTGCCAAATTATAATAGATAAAAAATACAATAAATCATTCCTAAATTAAATGCCGAATGACTTAGTATAGCTCCTAAAATTGAGTCACATTTTTTTCGAAAATTGAAAAATAACAGACTAACTAAAAACATACTTATTACCCAAATTATTGTTGGCAAGAAGAAAAAATCCCACTTGTTGTTGATGAATACCAACCCAAAATGAGATATATGTGTCAATGCGAATGCAGCACCGTCAACAAAGGATGCTTTTTTGTCACCAATTGATTTTGCAAAACTTGTATGAACTATCCCTCTAAAAAATAACTCTTCTCCAATTGGGCTAAAAGTCATACCAGTAATAGCCATTATAATAAACATTACTTTTTTGTCTGCTTGAGAAATGGTTGCTGAAATTTTATATGACTTACCAATATAATGATACCAATTTTGATATGAATTACTATACAATATTTGTCCAATAAAATAAAGAAGTAAACTTGCTATTAAACCACAAGCAAAGGCAATTAATAACCACTTAAAATTTTTTGGCTTAGTAATCCCTATTTTTTTTCGACCATATTTAGTCAAAAATACAAATGGTGCAATTGCAGAAATTGTCATAATTAGTCCGATAGAACCATAACTACCAGTAGAATTTGCGTAAAGAACCAAAATAAATCTTGGGATACAAATAATTAAAATTAGAAAAAGTCCAAACTTCCAATTAAAGTTAAAATATCTGCACCAAAAAGGTTTTAGTTCATGGTCCATAGTTAAATTTATTTATAAACGGTGTTTACAAAATTGCCATCAACAAAAAAGACTTGGTGTTGTTGGGGAATTCAAGTTCCGTCTGCCCAACTTGCACAAAACCCAATGTTGCCTGCATGTGCCATTTTCCAAACAGAAATTACTTCAATTTTATTTTCTTTCTTTTTGAATGAAGTTTTTAATATCATTTGCTGTCGCTTCATTAAAGTCAACCCCGGATAACACTATTATATTTGTATCAATTGGCTGCAAAACATGAGTTATTTGAACCAAGGTATTCTTTAAAATTGTCCCAATTAGTAAACCGTCATATTTTTCTGACTCTGTTAAATCATTCACTTTCTTTGTCAAATTTTTAAACTGTTCCTGACCTTTCGAATTCAAATTAAGAACAACATCATAAAAGCCTTTATATTCGCTATTAGAATTTTGAAGATAAATCGAATCAACATTTTCAAAAGATAAAAAATTCCGAATTTTTAAATAATGGTCTTTATAATCTCGATTTATTTTTGAAGTGTCAAAGTAATAATACAGCGTCCTACGAGCTATGTTAATTGTATCGTCATCGTAGCTGTCGATTAAATACATACCACTGGTTAACGTAGGTTTAGTAGTGTCGAAATATTTGAATTTGGTCTGGTCGGGTAAGTTTGATTTGGTCGACTTATTATTACATGTCGATGCCAAATAGAGAACCGATAATAACATTGTAAGTTTAATCATGTGTCATTTTGTTTTTCATCACTTGAATTGTGTGAAATCTTATAAGTGATAATAATTTTGATGGTGTCACTAGGCATTACTGCCAACACAATATTATACGAAAGCTATATATTATCCAAATTTATAAAGTATAGAAAAATCATGTATTAGCGACATTAATTTTGTATCGTTACCCTATTCCTACTTCATCATCTATAAAACCCCTATACCATTCCCCACCATTAGCCGTAGATAGTAGATTAAAGTATTCCCAACTGTTCCTTTTTGAGCCATTTTAGCCCATTTATTCCAAACATTTCCAAATGAGGCACTTGGTTTTTTGCCTTTCGTAATCTTGCATTTTAAAACAAATCATTAACAAGCTTCTTCTTAAATTAGTAACATGAAATATATTTTACTATACGCACTAATTATGGGCTACAGCTATACCACCCAAGCCCAACTTGGCGATGCCGAAATACGCAACCTAAAAAGTGGTAGAGTAAAAACAGATAACAGCCACATTTACACCTTACCTTTTGCAAAGGGTAGCAAGTTTATATTAATACAGGCGTACAATAGCAAAATGAGCCACCAAAACGAATTAAGCTTAGATTTTAAAATGCGTAAAGGCAGTAAAATTTGTGCAGCAAGAGGCGGTGTGGTAACGGCTACAAAAGCAGATAGCGATGTGGGTGGTTTAAAAGATGAATATTTATCGCAAGGAAATCACATAATAATAAAGCACAGCGATGGTAGTACCGCCATGTATTGGCATTTAAAAAAAGATGGTGTTATTGTAAATGTTGGTGATAATGTTGTGCAAGGGCAACATATTGGTTACAGCGGTAACACAGGCTACACGGCTTTTCCACATTTACATTTTCAAGTACAAAATGTAGAGGGTAAAGATATTGCCACAAGATTTTATACAAAAAAGGGGGTTATTTATTTACGCCCAGGTAAGTGGTATAAAAATTAAATTGATTTTATTTCAATCAAATCTGCCGCAACCTTCGCTTTCTTTCTCAACGCATTTTTTGCATTACTGTAAACAATTACTAATTCTTTACCCAGCCTACTACCCCCTAACAATAAAATCTCTTTTGCATAGTTTTATTTATGTTGTAAAAATAACACCTATTCAACTTGCAAACAATATTGTTAAATTTGTAATTACACAAAACTTAAGCTTTGAGTATAGAGCAAATTTTACATCAATTTATTACAGATATTCAAAACACACGTTGGTACGAATACGTAGCCGTTTTTGCTGGCATTGCAAGCGTTTGGTTTAGTAAAAAAGAGAATGTATTGGTATATCCTGTTGGTTTAATAAACACTATGATTTATGTGTACATAAGCCTAAAAGGAAACTTATTTGGAGAAGCATCTGTAAACTTTTACTACACCGTAATGAGTATTATTGGTTGGTATTTGTGGTTAAAAAAAGACACTCAACAACAAGCGGTCTTACATATTACATCTAGTAATAAAAAAGAACGGCTGCAACAAATTGGCTTTTTTTCTACATTTTATTTGGTTATATTTTTTGCATTAAATTATTTTAAAAAACAATTTTTTGATGGCGTAATACCTTGGGCAGACGCATTTGCAAGTGCAACAGCGTTTACAGGCATGTGGTTAATGGTAAAAAAGAAAGTAGAAAGCTGGTATTGGTGGATAGCTACAAATATTGCATCAATCCCTTTGTATTTTGTAAAGCATTATGTATTTACAAGCGTATATTATTTAATACTTTTAGTAATGGCAATTTTTGGTTTATTAACCTGGATGAAAAAAGCAAAACAACAAACAACATGAGCTACTGCACTTTTGTAAATAATCTTAAAAAAGATGAACAACCATTGCACAAGGAATATCATGACAAGCATTATGGTTTTCCTATTGATAGTGATGATGAACTTTTTTGCAGATTGATTTTAGAAATAAATCAGGCAGGCCTTAGTTGGACAACCATTTTAAACAAGCAACAAAACTTTAGAAAAGCGTATAGTAATTTTAATATAAAAAAAGTAGCATCCTATAAAGAAAAAGATATTGAACGATTACTAAACGACGCAGGAATAATTAGAAATAAATTAAAAGTAAATGCGGCTATTGAAAATGCAAAAGCTATTTTAGTTATTCAAAAGCAGCATGGCTCATTTAAAAAATGGATAGATAACCATCACCCAAAAACAAAAGACGAATGGGTGAAACTTTTTAAACAAACATTTAAATTTACTGGCGGCGAAATTGTAAACGAATTTTTAATGAGCACAGGTTATTTACCCAATGCACATGATGTAGATTGCCCCATTTATAAAAAAGTATTAAAAACAAAACCCAAGTGGAATGAAATGAGCCAAAATAAAAAGTAATATTTATAAAAAAACTTCTTGGCGAATTACATGTGACCAAAATAAATAAAAATGAACACATGAAAAATAGAAAAACCAGCTTAATTATTAGAGCTATATTAATAGCAATACTTACTTTATTAATACTATTTGTACCCACAGAAGAGGGCTATAGAAAATGGTTACGTTTTGGTATGCTAGTATTTTTTGTAGTTACGTTCATTATTGATTTTACCAAATATAAAAAAGAGAATGAAGGGTAAAAAAATTGTAATTATTGGGCCAGAGAGTACCGGGAAAAGTATGCTATGTACTAAACTTGCCGAACACTATAATACTATTTGGGTGCAAGAATATGCAAGAGAGTACTTATTAAAAAATGGCACAAGCTATACATTTGATAATTTATTAGACATTGCAAAGGGACAAATATGCAATGAGCAACAGGCAATAGACAAGCTTCAAGCCTCACCACTCACTACTCACTACTCACCTTTAATTATAGACACCGACATGTACGTAATGAAAGTATGGTGTGAATTTGTTTTTGGGCAGTGCCATCATTGGATTTTAAATAGAATAGTAGAGCGGCAATACGATTTGTATTTACTATGCAATATTGATTTGCCTTGGGTAAAAGATGAGCTAAGAGAATATCCGGATTTGGTAACAAGAGAAAAATTATATCACCATTATAAAGATGCTATGATAAATCAAAATGTACCCTGGGTAGATATTAGCGGTAATTATGAAGAGAGGTTGCAAAAGGCAATTGATGCAATTGATAAATTGTAATATCACATCACATCCATCTCCCACACCGTTCTATATTCACCACTTGCATCTACATACTGTAAAAATTGATTGTAAAAATTATCGGCACCAATAGTAGCACTATCGCCTATTACATATAATTGTTGTTTGGCTCTAGTAATGGCCACGTTCATACGGCGGTAATCTTTTAAAAAACCAATATCACCATCATCGTTACTACGTACTAGCGATAAAATAATAACCTCTTTTTCTTGCCCCTGAAAACTATCGATGGTGCTAACTCTAATGGTAGGTGGCAATAATTCTTTTGCTGTAGCTACCTGCCCTGCGTATGGAGAAATAAAGGCAACACTTGCCGCCTCAATATTTTCAGTTTCAATAAGTTTTTGTACAATTTTTAATTCACCTTCATTTTGTAAACTCATGCCATTGCTACCATGTGTTTCGTTAAAGCCGCTGCCAGCAGTATCAATAAAGCACACATTTTTTTGATTGCCTTGTAAATGAGCTGCTGTGTTTAATTCGCTATTATAAAAATACTGACTACTAAAACCAGCAATAGCACCACACATTCTATATTGAATGTTTAGCAAGTAACAATTTTTAATGGTAGGTATTGCAACTTCTAATATAGATGTTGATAAGCCTAGCCTAGCGGCTTCGTTGCTTAAAACAGTTGGTGGTAACTGTAAGTGATCGCCAGCTAAAACATATTTATCGGCTAGCTGAAAAATGCACCATGCCAAAGGCTCAATGCATTGCCCAGCCTCATCAATTAACAGCGTATTAAATTTATATTTTTTTAATTTAGCATCATATAACCCAATGGGTGTTCCTAAAATAATATCAGCTTCGGCATATAATTTTTCTTCGTTATAGGCTTGTAGGTTTTTAATTTCGGTACGAATGCTTTTTACTTCTTTAAATAATAAATTGCGTTGCTCTCTTTCTTCTTTACCAAAATTGCGTTTGTATTTTAACGCCATCTTTCTAAACTCCTCAGCTCTCTTTTTTAAATTCTTTATTTCTTTTAATTGTTTACTATCTGCTAATTTACCTTCAGGAGTATAAGAGTAAATTTCACTATCTATTTTAGTGGTATTGCCTACTCTAAGCACATTAAGTTGTTGGCTAATGAATCCTTTAGCAATATTATCAACAGCAGTATTGCTTGGTGCAGCTACAATAATTTTTTCTCCATTTTTTACTAACTGTAAAATGGCTTCAATTAAAGTAGTTGTTTTTCCTGTG
>JAGNRZ010000186.1 GCA_017988335.1 Ferruginibacter sp. | reverse complement strand
GACTATGCCACTTGGTTAAATATTGATTTGTGTTTTCAAAATTTTAGCAAAGAGTTAGATGAAATAGAAAAATGTATGCTGCCAATAATGGTGGTATTTATTTATGTATAGATGATAACAATTACATTGCTTGCTCTGCCATAAGAAGAATAGATGAAAATACTTGTGAACTAAAAAGAATGTGGGTGCAACAAAATTACCAAGGCAAAGGTATTGGCGAAGAATTACTTAAAAAGTGTATTGAACTAGCAAAAAACCTTAACTACATAACCATACGCTTAGATACGTTAAGCCGTTTACAACCTGCCATACAATTGTACAAAAAATATGGGTTTGAAGAAACTGGTTCTTATTACAACAACCCTAATCCTGATGTTGTGTATATGAAGAAGGAACTGTAAAACCGTTTCGTCTTTCCGTATTCTCGGCTAACTTATCAAACACCTTCCGTGTTTCTGTGGCAAATAAAAAACTACTAACACAAACATTCGTGTTAATTCGTGCCATTGGTGGTCTATAACAACTTAGGGTAATCAAAAAACAAAAACTCTTTTTTACAAGTCAAAATATTTTCCCAGCCATTAGTATTTAACTGCACACCTACAATGCCACAAGTAGGCATATTATCTAAAGCAAAACCGCTATTTAAATCATTAACAAAGTAGGTAATACCTGGGTTGTGAGAAAATAAGGCAATGCTATTTAATTCATTAGGTATAGCTTCAAGCACTTCGTAAAAAGTATCTACAGAGGCATGATACAAAGCAGAAACTAAAACTATTTCATCGCTTAATTTATTATAAGTATTAGCAAAGACAATAGCCGTTGTTTTTGCTCTTTTAGCCGGGCTACTTATAAAAGCATCAATAGCAATATTTTTTTGCAACAAACGCTTTGCCATTTCAGGAGCATCCTTAATACCTCTATCATTTAACGGACGTTCAAAATCGTTACCTAAAAAATTTTGATTACTTTTTGCATGGCGAATAATGTAGAGAAATTTCATGAGGTAAAGGTAAAAATTATTAATATAGATATAAATATCAGCCATTAAAAAAGCTTATATTTATAAGCAACTTATTATTTAAGATTACTAGTGTATAATGAAATTATTATTAAACTTATTGTTAATTATTGCAGCCTTACAAAGTGAAGCACAAACTAGCTTTAGTAAATACAGCATAACCACAGTAGGGCAAGATGAAGGCCTAAGCCAGGGCAGTAATTATTTTAGGCATGAAGATAGTAAAGGCTTTATGTGGATTACCTGTGCCGATGCAATAAACCGATATGACGGGAGCCGTGTAAAAGTGTACAACCTTAATATGTATTTTAAAAACTGCCCAAACCTACAGCAAGGCTATGGCTTTGCCGAAGATGCTGAAAGTAATATTTACGTAGGTAGCGAACGTGGCTTATATATTTACAATAGAGCTACAGATAAATTTACTTTACAAAAAGTATTTACTGCACCCGATGAGATTACCATGCCTTTTGCTTTTGAAAATAATAAAATATGGTGCTTTAACCGCTATTACAAACTGGCTACGTATAATGTAAAAACAAAACAAACTATAATTGAAGCCAATTTAAAATTAGATACTATAAAATCCATACATATTTACCAGAATAATAATAATATATTTTATTTCAGGTTTCCTGCAATGGATAATAACGGCAATGTATGGCTGGCGGGTAAAAACAAAATAGCTAGGTATAATATAGCAACTAAAACTACTACATATCCTTCTATTGGCAATATTGAGCAAATTTATTCAACTGTATTCGATACGATAAACAATATTTTTAATATCGGCACAAGCCAAGGTCTAATACAATATTATACTACCACAAATAAATTTAATAGCGTAACCAATGTTGATAGTAAAACTTTAGGTAATGTTTATGCTTTAGCTTTTTTTAAGAATACTATTGTTTTTAATTCTACTGCAGGCATTTGTATAGCTAGTAATAACTTTAAAAGCTATCAATGGTTAAGGCTAAAAGGTGATTTGCAATCCAGACAAACTATACAATACTCGTTTGATAAGCAGGGCCGCTTATGGCTAACAGATGATGGTAAGGGTCAAAAAATATTTAGTTTTAAAGAAAAACTTTTTTATAAAATACCTGATGATAATGAAACTTACAATTTTATACCTTTTAGTGGGGTTGGTACAATTGCTGAAAAGCCTAATAAAGATATTTTATTTGTAGCTAATTGGGCTTTGAACACAAAAAATAAATCTTTGTATGATAGTAAATTTGATTACAATAGGTTAGGGAAAAGCTATCATACTATTACCGATACTAAAAGGAGTGGGGTTTGGTATGTTGCAAGTATTGGCATTAATAATCAATTTATATTTATTGATAGTCTTAATAAAAGTAACATTTACACAATTGAAGGTACTATTACAGGCACACATCAAGATTTTTTACCATTATCCAATGGTCAATTTTTATTAAGTTCATCCAATAGCTTGTATTGGTTTACACCTAAAAAAAGTAGCTTGGAAATTGCCAATAGCAAACCCAACCCCTTTAAAATAAATATGTTAAGTAATAACCGCATAGCTGTAAGTTATTTAAATGGCAGTATGCAATTGTACAACCATGCTAATAATGCAATTATACCCGTAAAAGAAATATTGCCTAGCATACAAAGCTTTTATTTGCAAGAAAATAGTAAAACAAAACAATATTGGGCTGGAACAAACAAAGGCATTTATTTGCTAGATGAAAATTTTAACGAAATAAAACATTTTGATGCCAATAATGGTCTTGCAGGCACTTATATATACGGGCTTTTGTTAGATGATGCTGGCAATGCCTGGGCCAGCCACCAGCATGGGCTTAGCAGCATAAATGCTACAACCTACCAAATAATTAATTACGACAAAAGCGATGGAATACAGGAGTGGGATTATAATAACCGTGCCTTTTTAAAAGCTAGCGATGGCACATTGTACTTTGGTGGTGTAAACGGTGTAAATTATTTTAAACCGCCTCTAAAGCAAAATATTTTTTACCAACCACAAGTATATGTTGATGAAATACTAGTTAACAATATTTCTTACCTACCAGATACTAGTGCAAACGAAATACAAAAAATAAATACCAACTTTAAAAATAATAACATAAGTATAAAAGCGTATATAAAAGATTTAGAAAATGCTGCTTACGAAAAAATTGTATACCGAATAAACAAGCAAGGTAGTAATTGGAACTATGCAGATAATACCGCATTAATAAATCTTACAGGGCTTGAGCCTGGTATCTATACTGTAGAAATTGGTATTTATAATAAATTTACTGGCAAAGAAACTGTACAAAAAACAATTGAAATTATTGTTAAAGCCCCATTTTATAAAAAAGGTTGGTTTTGGATACTGGTTACAGCATTAGTCACAAGCGTTTTATTGAGCTTATTTAACAGTCGCCGTATAACAATGCAAAAACGTGTATTTGCACAACAACAAGCATTAGATGAACAGCGCCAAAAAATTACTGCCGATTTGCATGATGATATTGGAGCATCGCTTAGTAGCATACAATTAAATAGTGCAGTGGCTAATAAATTAATTGATAAAGATATTTTGGAAACGAAAGATATTTTAGTAAAAATTGAAACCCAATCAAAAAATGTTTCAGAAAAAATTGGCGATTTTATTTGGAGCATGAAGCCAGGTAAAGATGAGTTTATTAGCCTAAGCGGTAGAATTAAAAATTTTGCCAATGATATTTTGGGGGCATCAAATATTAATTATAAAATAACAACCAGCAAAGAGGTTGATAATTTGCTAACAGATTTTACGGTGAGAAAAAATATACTTTTTATTGCCAAAGAAGCCATCAATAACGCAGTAAAATACAGCCAAGCATCAAATATAATAATACAATTAGTAAAAAAGGATGACACTACAATTTTGCTTTCTGTGAAAGATGATGGCATTGGATTTGTTTCTTCAACAAATAGTGGAAATGGAATTGCAAATATGAAAAGAAGGGCGGATGAGTTAAATGGAGTTTTTACAATATTATCAAATAATAAAGGAACAGATGTAAAATTTGAAATGCCAATTATTTGAAAAAAAATAACCATTAAGAAGTTAAGGAAATTAAGAAAAGCTCAATCGTCTTAATTCTCTAAATGCCTTAATGGTAAAAAATAGTTAACTTGATATTTGTTAATTTTAAGATAGCATGACGAAAAAAGATATTACAAGCCTCTCCTACTCAATTGTTGGTTTAGCAATAAAAGTTCATAAAGAATTAGGACCCGGACTTTTGGAAAGTATTTATGAAGAGTGTTTAAAATACGAATTAGAAAAGCATGGATACAATGTAGTTCAACAACAAATTGTACCTGTTTTTTATGATGGAATTCAAATGGAAACTAATTTGCGTTTTGATTTATTGGTAGAAGGAGTTGTGTTGATTGAATTAAAAGCTACTGAAAATATTTTGCCTGTTCATGAAGCACAAATATTAACATATATGAAATTATTAAAAGTGCCACAAGGATTATTAATTAACTTTTTTACTGATAATATTACAAAATCAATGAAACCATTTGTAAATGATATTTTTAAAAATTTACCAGATGGGGAATAACAATTGTAAACCATTAAGCAGTTAAGATTGATTAAGAAATGGTTTCCCACCTTAATCCCCTTCATACCTAAATGGTTTAAAACTAAAAGGTAAACCATTAAGCAGTTAAGATTGATTAAGAAATGGTTTCCCACCTTAATCCCCTTAATTCCTAAATGGTTTAAAACTAAAAGGTAAACCATTAAGCAGTTAAGATTGATTAAGAAATGGTTTCCCACCTTAATCCCCTTAATTCCTAAATGGTTTAAAACTAAAAGGTAAACCATTAAGCAGTTAAGATTGATTAAGAAATGGTTTCCCACCTTAATCCCCTTAATTCCTAAATGGTTTAAAACTAAAAGGTAAACCATTAAGCAGTTAA
>JAGNRZ010000185.1 GCA_017988335.1 Ferruginibacter sp. | reverse complement strand
ATCTTGCACACATTGAAATTTGGCGTAGTTAGTAATGGTTCTGCCATTAATTTCTTCACTTTTTTCAATAACAAACTCCCTTGTTTTAAACGTTTCGGTACGTTGTACAGTATCATATTTAGCAATTAGCCTGCCAGTTAATTCGTAACTCATTGTATTAATTTATCTATCAAAAGTAATATGTTTTAAGCAAATAAATTTTTATCAAATTTTTCATGTAATAATCATAAAAAATAACTACCTTGATTGGCTCATTCAAGTGATATGCATTTCAAAAAAATAAACATATATTTTTCGCTGTTTTTTTTATCAGCACTATTTTTTTCTTGTCAAACTTTTTATCAACCGCAATCCGTTCAGTATAAAGATTATCGCTTAACTAATTACTTTAATAAAGATAGTGCTATGCAAGCTGCACTAAAGCCTTATAGCGATAGTGTAAATAAAAGTATGAACGATATTATAGTAGTAAGTGAAATTGAGCTTGAAAAAAAACAACCAGAAGGTAACTTAGGTAACTTAATGGCAGATGCTATGCTTAGCATGGCTAAAGAAAAATATAAACAATCTGTAGATGCTGCTTTTATAAATTTTGGCGGCATAAGGCAAAATGCAATACCAGCAGGCAATATTACTAGAGGTAAGCTGTTTGAGTTAGCACCATTTGATAATATTATTGTGTTACAAAAAGTATCAGGCAAAATTTTACAAGAGTTTTTAGACCATATTAGCGGCCGAGGAGGCTGGCCTACCGCTGGTATGCAATGGCAAATAAAAAACCTGCCTACCGGACAGGCAGGCAAAAAAGCAATTAACGTTAAAGTAGGCGGTAATGCTATTAGTGAATCATCTACCTATACCATTGCTTTAGTTGATTATGTAGCTAATGGTGGAGATGATTGTGCAATGCTAAAAACGGTGCCGCAAACTAATAATGGCATGTTGTTTAGAGATGCAATAATTGAATACTTAAACCGAATGAATGCAGCAGGTAAAAAAATAAATATTGAAGAAGAAAATAGAGTAAGCCATGCAAAATAGACGTAACTTTTTAAAGCAAGCTGCATTAGCTACTGGAGCAGTTTTAAGCAGCAACTCATTACTGGCCGAAATGCAAGAAGATGTTGTTGCCAATAGCCTAACTATATTGCATACCAATGATGTGCATAGCCGTATAGACCCTTTTCCTATGGATGGGGGTAGAAATCAAGGACTTGGCGGTGTTGCCCCACGTATGGAATTAATTAATAGAGTTAGACGTAAAGAAAAAAATGTGTTGCTACTAGATGCTGGAGATATTTTTCAAGGCACACCTTACTTTAATTTATATAAGGGTGAACCCGAAATGAAAGCTATGGGCATAATGGGCTACGATGCAGCTACATTAGGTAATCATGATTTTGATGCAGGCTTAGAAAACTTTGCTACACAATTGCAGCATGGAAAATTTCCTATAATTCTTTGTAATTATGATATGAGCAATACTCCTATGGAAAACAAAATTCAGCCGTATAAAATTTTTAGAAAAGGAAAATTAAAAATTGGTATTACAGGTGTAGGTATTGAGTTAGATGGACTTGTACCACAATCGCTTTATGGTAATACAAAATATCTTGACCCTATTCAAAATGCAAATACTATAGCTAGTAAACTAAAGAAAGATGAAGGCTGCGATATGGTAATTTGCTTAAGCCATTTAGGTTACAAGTACAAAGAAAATAAGATAAGTGATATAGAGTTTGCCAAACAGTCGGAAAACATTGATTTAATATTAGGTGGGCATACCCATACTTTTTTGGATGCCCCAGAAATATATAAAAATAAACAGGGTAGCGATGTGTTGATAAATCAGGTGGGTTTTGGGGGCATTATACTGGGTAGATTGGATTTTGAGTTCGGGAAATTGAGCAAAAAAAACCTGTCAAAAGCCCATTCTGTAGTAGTAGGGAAAAAAACAAATGAATAAAAAATTTTTTTTTCAACAAATTGTTAGATATTCGCTGTCCCACAAAACTTTTTTCAATTTTTTACTTGAAAACGGTTGGTAGGAAATTCCAAAAAAATACAATAACTCAATATATAAATTGCTTAAGAACTAATGGATAAGGCTTTTGAAAAAGTATGGGCTAACTGCTTAAATATTATAAAAGATATTGTGGAGTGGCAACATTTTAAAACTTGGTTTGAACCCATTAAACCTGTAGCGTTAAAAGAAAAAATTTTAACGATACAAGTTCCTAGTCAATTTTTTTATGAGTATCTTGAAGAGCATTATATTTCTCTTTTAGCCAAAACGCTTAAAAGAGAATTAGGAAAGGATGCACAATTGGAATACAGAATAATGGTAGATAGTGGTAACACAAAAAATAAACCTTTAACTACCGATATTCCTGGGCAAGGTTTTAAATCATATTCAAACAACGAAATGGATTTTCCTTTAGTAATAAATAACCCAGTTAAAAACCCGTTTGTAATACCGGGACTAAAGAAAATGCAGATTGATCCTCAATTAAACCATGCCTATACATTTGATGCATTTATTGAAGGCGATTGTAACCGTGTAGCCCGTAGAGCTGGTAAAACAGTAGCTGAAAAACCTGGAGCAACTTCTTTTAATCCATTAGTAATTTATGGTGGCGTAGGTTTAGGTAAAACACATTTAGCACAAGCAATAGGTAATGAAGTAAAACGTTTACATAGCAACAAAGTAGTGTTGTATGTAAGTAGCGAAAAATTCATCAATCAATTTATTGATCATGGCCGTAATGGAGCCATTAACGATTTTATACATTTTTATCAATTGATAGATGTATTAATTATTGATGATGTACAATTTTTTAATAGAGCAGAAAAAAGCCAAGATGCTTTCTTCTCCATATTTAACCATTTACACCAAAGCGGCAAACAATTAATATTAACTAGTGATAAGCCGCCAAAAGATTTAGAAGGCGTACAAGAACGTTTATTAAGCCGTTTCCGTTGGGGCTTAAGTGCCGATTTGCAACAGCCAGATTACGAAACCAAAATTGAAATCTTAGAAAAAAAGATGAAAAATGATGGTTTGGAAATGCCAAAAGAAGTAGTAAAATACATTGCTTACAATATAAATAGTAATGTAAGAGAGCTAGAAGGAGCATTAATTTCATTATTGGCACAATCTTCGCTAAATAAAAGAGAAATTGACCTTGAATTAGCTAAAAAAGTGTTACGAAATTTTGTAAAATCATCAAGTAAGGAAATAACTATAGACACTATTCAAAAAATGGTGTGTGAGTATTTTGATGTACCATACGATAAGTTGTTACAAAAAACTCGTAAAAGAGAAATTGTACAAGCAAGGCAAATAACTATGTTCTTAGCCAAAGCCTTTACCAAAAATTCTTTAAAAACTATTGGAGAGCATTTTGGCGGTAGAGATCATACCACAGTAATACACAGTTGCCAAACTGTAAAAGATTTAATGGATACCGATAGCCTTTTTAAAGAAAGTGTGGTTGAGTTGCAACAGAAGGTTCAATTAGCAGCAATGTAATAATTCGCCTTTTGGCAAATTCAATATAAAAATAGTAAAAGCGATTACCAGATTTGGTAGTCGCTTTTTTTTGTAGGAATTCGCCTATTGGCGAATTCTTTGTTGCTGTTGTGTATCGAAGGGATGGCTTAAGTGTGTTGGTGTACCAACAATCTTATATAAACTAAAACAAGAAGAATCCAAAAAACTTTAATCACAATTTGTGACCTCAAGTTTAATAAAATATCCATCTCTCCCCAATATCAATTCTTTACATTAATTTCACAAAAAAATAGTTACACCTATAGTGCAGTTTTTAAAAAATATTTTTATACCCAACGCAAAAGCAAAAGAGTTTAAAAAACAACTCAACAATGTACTTGGCTTTACACCAGGCGATGTAGCGTTGTATAAAACTGCATTAAGCCATCGTAGTGTAAGAGAAGGAGCAGATGAAAATAATGAACGATTAGAGTTTTTAGGCGATGCTGTGTTAAGCAGCGTAGTAGCACATTATTTATTTAGAAAATATCCATACAAAGGCGAAGGTTTTTTAACCGAAATGAGGAGTAAAATGGTTAACAGGCAAACACTAAATGATATTGCCTTAAAAATGGGTCTCAAAAAAATTACGTTTTATAATAAATTTGATAATTCACTTAAAGTATCGCAAATATTTGGGAATACCTTAGAAGCATTAATAGGAGCGGTGTATTTAGACAAGGGCTATGCCAAAACAAAAACTTGGGTAGAAAAAACCGTAATAATGCCTCACTTGTTTATTGATGATTTAGAAGTAGTAGAAATTAATATTAAAAACAGATTATACGGATGGGCAAATAAAAATGGTAAAGTATTAGAGTTTGAATTGCTTGAAGAAAAATTTGAAGGCGGCCGGCGTTTATTTACCGTAGGTGCTACTATTGATGGCGAATTAATAGCACAAGCAAAAGGCTATAATAAAAAAGATGCTAGCCAAATAGCTGCACAATTAGCAGTTGAAAAATTAGGATTGTAAAACTAGTTCATAGCAAATGGTTCATAGTTCATAGAAGAACCGTTATGCACCATTAGCCATGAACTATTAACTATGAACCATGAACTTTGGAATTTTAGGAAGCGGCAGCTGGGGTACAGCCTTAGCAAAAATTTTAACCGATAATTTACCTGCCGTAAAGGAAGGTGGGCAAACTATCTATTGGTACAATCGAAGTGAACAAGCTATTGAGCATATAAAAAAACGCCATCACAATCCACAATATTTACCAACAGCACATTTTGACGTAAGTAAATTACATTTAACTACAAGTGCTACAGCATTAATACAAAACAGCGATTGCATTGTAATAGCCATACGATCGGCTTACGCCATACAGGTATTAGAAAGTTTACCGCCCAATGTTTTTGATAATAAAAAAATTGTAAGTGCCATAAAAGGTATTCTACCTCAAAATAATTTATTACTAAACGATTATTTGCAGCA
>JAGNRZ010000049.1 GCA_017988335.1 Ferruginibacter sp. | reverse complement strand
CCTCTTTACCATTTAAGGACTATAAAGAAAAGCCTTATAAAACAGAGTCTGGCAATTATATGCAATTAAATTTAGGGATTAATATACCGTATTCATCTAATTTAACCATAAGAGCCAGTGGATTAGTTAATCAACGAAATGCTTTATTAGGAGTTAGAAATATTGACACTTCTAATAGTATAAGTAATGAAAAATTTTACATGTCATTTAAAACAATAAATGTAGGTGCAGATGTTTGCCTACTTTATACAAAATATTTAAAACATAATAAACAGTTATTTTTTGGATTGGGTTATTTTACAAATTATGGACTTGGTGGAAAAATTAAAGCCACTCTTGTAGATAGTACCTTTAAAGAAACAGTTTTATTTGTATTAAAAAAGCCTAAAGAAATTTATTCTGAGTTTGAAACAGCATTATTGAGTAGAAAAAACTCGGGTATAATATTTAAAGCTGGATATAAAACTAGAAGAAATTTTTATTACTCTTTATTTTTTAATTTAGGTGTTGAAAATATTAGAGCCGATAAGTTAACTAAATTTAGCTCAATGAGAACAAACGAAGGTGGTATATCAATTGGTTATTTTATTAAAAACAATTAAAAAGCTTCGACTTGGTTAGTTCCTTCAACGAACCTCTTCACCCCTTTCACATTTATACATCCTAGCTTTTAACGAAAATGCCAATCTTTAAAAGATTATATCTTTTGTTGTAAAACAAAGGTTAATTAAAGAGAAAAGTTTATAGACCTACGAACTAAGGCATAAATATGTTTTTTAAAAGGTACAAAAATTATTGAAGCCTTGCCAACATTATTTACGATACTGTTGCATTCTTGGAATATACCTATAAATTATTATTGTTTTATAATTTTTTCTATAGAGATAGTTCCACCTATTTCATCAACTATTCTTATTAAATAAATTCCATTAGCATAATTACACATGTTTAAAGTAGTTTTAACAACAGGTTGGTTTGATATATTAGTGACTAAACTGCTCTTTAATAGCTTTCCTTCTACACTCAATATTTGCAATGTTACTTTTTTATACTTTCTTAGCTCAACATTTACTTCTTTTTTAACTAATGTAGGATAAATTGTATAGTTTTTAGTATTGCTTAAATTATTTATTTTAACAATTTTGTATTGTGTAGTTTTTCCATCAACATCTACTGAAGATAATTTATAAAAATTAATAGCATCATTAATTTTATTGTCCACGTAGTTATATTCTTTATTATTATCTCCTATAATAGCTTTAGAATTTATTTTAGCAATTAAGCTATAATTAATGGCATCTGTACTTTTGTAAAGATTAAAATAAGCCACATTTTGCTCTCCAGCAGTTTTCCAAATTATAGCATTTGAGTTACTGTTTTTTATACCATAAAAATTAATAGATTGTATCCCTAAAGGTGCACAATTTGTAACCGTTATTGTTTTGCTTACATAGGTTTTACTACAAGATGTACCTGAAACTATAGCAGCATAATATGTTTTTGTAGATGTTGGTGATACAGATAGTGAAGAACCAGTTCCTACAATTGTGGACAAAGTAGAATCTGAGTACCAAGTCAATGTACCAAAAGGAGATGTACGTCCACTTGGTACTGAAGAGCTTAGTGAAGTTGAGGTGCCCAAACAAATTGAGCTACTTGTTGCGGCTATTGCACCAGGTGTAAATGAAGTTGAAGTAGCTGCAGCAACAGATGTATTATTAGTAGTGTTTCTTAAAGGACCAGGTATAGCAATCCAATTGGTATTAGTTGTATTTCCAGTTATGTAGCCCATTTGTATTTCAGTGGTTGATCCAATTGCTGTGAAGTTTAAAGTTTGTACTCCAGATTTCCCTTCCATATTAATAGTAGCCAATACAGTACCTGTAGCTACATCGACTGCTCTGTATACTGCTCCATAGCCAACAGCTGGCGTTCCTATAGCAAAATTTGTACTCATAGAATAGTTATTTCCTGAAACTGTTCGAAATCCTTTTCTTACTAAACCAGCGCTGTTAGTATAATTATTAGTTCCAGAGCTAATATTATTTCCATGTAAATCCATTTCCCACATATTATAGTAAGGTCCTGGAGAAGTGATGGGCCAATGATAGCTACTACCAATTGCATCAAAATTTCCGTTGGTAGAATACCAACCAGTACAACTATTAGATTTAGCCCAATAAGTACCTTGTCCCCCACTTGTAGTATCGCAACCACAATTTGTTTGAGCAAAAAGGTCATTTTTTAGAAAGCAAAAAACAAATACTAATAAGAGAATGTAATTCTTTTTCATTTTATTTTACTTTAAAACAGTGCTTTATTTTAGCTACTGAATAATAAATTATAGTTGTTTACTTTTTTAAGTAATAACTTTAATTTTAAAAAATGAAAGACGTATTTACAATAACAATAGTTGCTTTGTACGGTATAGTTAAATTATCATAAACATTCTACTTTAAACATATATAATAAAATTTAACAACATCATTTTTGCTGATATTGTGACAAAATTGTTTCTTCACAAACCTCCATAGCCTTTATCATTTATACATCCTAGCTTTAGACAAGAATGCAATGAATAAACGAATTTATTTTTTGTTGTAAAAAAGTGTAATTAAAGTGTAATGTTCATTAACCTTGGTTGGTGTTCTCCGCTAAGTTCTTCGCCGCCGCCTGTGTCTCCGACCAGCGGCGAAATACTTTAAACATTCGCCTATTCAAATAGAATCAAAATCAAGCCTACCAACAAATTAGCTTACTTCTTTAAATTTACTACCACTTTAACTATACAAAAAATAATTAACTTTGAAATTAGTGCTTCTTAGAACACCTTTAACATTTATCAAAAATTAGCACCTTGTAAAAACTATTATGAAAAAAATTTTATTGACACTTTTAACGCTTACAATTTTCAATTTTTGTAATGCTCAGGCGGTAACTAAAAAAAAGAAGTCGGTTAAAAAACCTACCAATACAATAAAATTTACTCCTCCCAAAATAGTGCTAGATGAAGAAGTAACCCCAGATGAAAAAGTAATCCTTACTAATGACTCAGAAAATGTTGAAGAGAATAAGCCTAGCTATGCAGAATCAAAGGATACAATAGCTATTTTAAAACGACCGCCACTACCGCCTATTCCAAAAGGAAGTGTAGTTAAAGCAAATAAAATTGCAGCAGAATTTGTAAAGAATAGAATAGTAGCTTCGAAAAAATATAAAAACTATAAATATAGCTTTACAGTTGAAGGTATAGTAAAAGATGTAAAAGAAATAAAAACAGAAACATTTTTATCAGATTATAATTTCATCATTATTTTAGATGGCTTTCCTGCTTCAATGGATGTGCAATGCAAAATTAGCGATGTAAGAAAAAAAAATAAGCTTTCTAAAGGAATGAAAGCGGTTTTTATGGCATATTATGAAAGTGTAAGAGATAATGCAGTTATTTTAAATTGTATTTATATAGAAAACCCAACTTATGAGTAATTTCATTTTTTTCAACTGAATGCAAAAAATAACCCTTAATCATAAAGCCTTAATCGACTTACTTAAAAAGGCATATTCAGCCGAAAAAGCAGCCGCATTTGCTTACCAAGGTCACATGCTGGCTCAGTTAAAGATAAAGATGAGAAATTAGCTATTAAACAAATTGAGTTGGATGAATGGAATCATCGTAAAGAAGTATTAGAAATAATGCATAAGTACAATATCCCTATATCTAAGTATTATGAATGTAGGTTTTATGTTATTGGAAAAATCATATCTTTTTCTTGTTACATTATCGGATGGTTTATGCCCTTTTTCTTTGCAGGACGATTAGAAAGTGGAAACGTTTGCGAATACTTTAGAATGATGAAATATTTTCATGAACTTGATATAATAGAACATAATCTAACTTTATATGAAATGGGCATAAAAGAAAAAGAACATGAAATGTACTTTTTAGGGAAAATAAAAAACAAAAAATGGCTTCCGTTTTTTGAAAAACTATTTAATTGGGGTTCAAACAAAAGTTTTAATGATGTTGACTTAGATAAAAAATACCCTGTAGAGTCTTCAGCACTTTATTGTAAAAAGCATCCATGGAATAATAACATAATTTAGTATTTTACCAAACCATGGTTAAATTTTCTGCCATACTTCAAAAGCTAACCGCTAAAGATGAAAAATACGGCTGGACAGTAGTACCTATTACTGCAAAAATTGCTCAGCAACTTAAGCCTAACAATAAAAAATCGTTTAGGGTAAAAGGTACTATTGATAACTATGTTGTACAAAGCATTGCATTAATGCCCATGGGCAATGGAGAATTTGTAATGCCGCTAAATGCGACTATAAGAAAAGGTATAAAAAAAATACATGGTGCAAAAGTGGTGTTACAAATTGAAGAAGACAACTCCCCTATTATTATTAATACTGATTTGTTAGAATGTTTGCAAGATGAGCCTACAGCATTAAACTTTTTTAACACCCTTACTCCAAGCCACAAAAAATATTTTAGCAATTGGATAAACACTGCTAAAACTGAAGCCACCAAAGCAAAGCGTATTGCAGCTTGTATAAATGCACTTGCAAAAAAATGGGACTATGGCCTAATGATTAGAACTCTAACTGAAGAAAGAAAAAAATTATCTAATTAAAATACTGCTCCCCTTTTGTTCTACTTTATTACCAGTATCTATATTAATGTAAGACAAAGTCCAAACATAACTGGCAGGGTCTGCTCCTTGGCCTTTGTAGTTGCCATTCCAGCCTTTACGCCAATCTTTAGTTTCGTAAATCATTTCGCCAAAGCGATTGTACACTCTAAATACAAGGTCTTTTGCTTTGTAAGCATTTAATGGATATAAAAAATCATTTAACCCATCGCCATTAGGAGTAAATGCTGTAGGCACTTTTATAGCACAAATACCTGCTACAATTATTTTTTGTGTGGCCGTATCGGTACAGCCATCGCCATTACCTACAATTAACTTTATTAATAATTCTTCATTGGCTTTTTGGGTACTATAGAATACAGGTAATGGGTCTTTTACATTGCTAAATGTATTGTTACCAAAGCTCCAGTTATAAGTAGTAATACCTCCAGTGCTTTTATTTATAATATTGGCAGCTTCTGTTGGGCATACTACGTAAGGTGCTTCAAACTTAGCCCTTACAGGATCGTTTAAAAAGATAGGTATTCTGGCAGAAGTATCGCTACAAGTACCATTGCTTACAATAAGCTGTGCAAACTTTTGCCCAAATGTGGCATAAATTATGGACGGATTTTGTAAAGTGCTACGCCTTAAATCATCAAAATTCCATCGCCAAATATTTACTTCATTTCTGCCATCATGCACATAGTTTATGGTATCTCTTTTACAACCGTATTTTATACTTTTATCAAAATTCGCATTCACTGTATCTTTAGTGCTAAACGCTAAAGATTGACCCGGCAAGCTTTCTTTACCACACTCGTCAATAACTGTATTACCATCTGTACCTGTACGAAGTGTAATATTAAAATTGCCTTTTACTTGTATAGGTTGTGTAAATTTTACTCTAATAATATTACTCAATCCTTTTGCATCACATTTATAACCTGCTGCACTTAAAATACTAACTGGCGATGTTCCTGTAATAATAAAATCGCTACCATTTGATGCTACTGAATTACAACGCATTCTTTTTCTAAATACTAATTCTACCTCATCTGGTGCACATTTTACCACTCTTGTAAGGCTATCCATGGGTGTAGGGAATTGAGGAAACACTGTAACGCTAATTGTTTCGCCATTAGGAATAGGAGTATTACAAATATCAAGCAATGTGTTACCATCAGTACCATTGCGAATGGTAATGGTATAAGTACCCGGTGGTAACGGCCTATCTAAAGTTAATAATAAAGAATCCATATTGAAACCATTATCACAACCTATTCCTTCGGCAGCAATAACATTGGCTAAGGGTGGAGTTATAATAAAATCACTTCCACTAATAGTTAGTGATGAACACTTCATCTTCTTGTTTAACTTAACTGTAGTTTCTGTACCATCGCAAGCAGCCCTTGCACTTTCTAAATGTGGTTGCTTAGGATCGGTAATACTGGTGGTACCACCTGTAAATTCTAAGTCGTAACCTATGGTACTACCTGTGGTCCAATTTGTTACCATTAATAAATAATCATGCCCAGCAGTTAATGTAGGCATTCTATTAAATGGAGAGTTAGTTGGATCATCGCCCTGACAGTGAACATCGCCTATTCCTGTAGGAGTACAACCAGTAGGTGAATTAGGGAAAGGTGCATTAGGGTTTGTACCAGTAGTTCCATATGTATTTAACGAAACTTGTAAAGAAGCATCAGTAAAAACATCTACAGGATTACGACCTGTTACGTCAAATAACATCCAATCATAATCATCTGTACTTGATATTCCTTTTATTAAAAAACCAAGTGTACCAGTTTGAAAGCACCGAAAACTATACCAATGCGATTTATCTGATGTTACAATTTCGGGACATCCGCTATGAGCTACATTTGGTCCAGTACAAATTGCAATAACAGGTTGATTAAATATAGATGTGCCACAAACTGGAATTGGAGCAGTAGAAGTAGTTCCAGGGAATGTACAAGTTTGAGTATATGCTTTAGTAAAAACGCAAAGTGCTATTATAATTATGGTAAATAACTTTTTCAACATTATTATAAAATTAATCAAAATATGTAACAAGATGCTTAAAAAAGAGCAAATTCATAAACATAAATCTACTTTAATTTTCCCTTTATTTCCTGCAATTTAAGTAATGCTTCCACAGGTGTAAGCCTATTAATATCAACCGTTTCAAGCAATGCCCTTATTTCATCAAACGTAGCGGAGTGTGCATCAAATATGCTTAATTGCATTTTAGGTACAGACAAGTTTTTAACCACTTCTGCTGCTTCTTTATTTTCCCTACTATCTTCTAACTGTTTTAAAATTTCATTGGCTCTTTCAATTAAACTTGGTGGCATGCCAGCCATTTTTGCCACATGAATACCAAAACTATGTGTACTACCACCAGGTGCTAGTTTGCGTAAAAAAATAATTTTATTGCCTACTTCTTTATTAGTAACATGATAATTTTTAACCGTATTAAATTTATTTTCCAGTTCATTTAGTTCGTGGTAATGTGTAGCAAATAATGTTTTGGGTTTATGAACAGATTTTTGTAAAAACTCCACAATACTCCATGCAATACTAATGCCATCATAAGTGCTGGTGCCTCTACCAATTTCATCTAACAAAATCAAACTTTTTTCTGTAATGTTATTGATGATACTTGCCGTTTCATTCATCTCCACCATAAACGTACTTTCGCCACCACTTAGGTTATCGCTAGCACCTACCCTAGTAAAAATTTTATCGGTCAATGGTATTTTGGCTTCTGTTGCTGGCACAAAACTACCCATGTGTGCAAGCAAAGTAATGAGTGCGGTTTGCCTTAGTATAGCACTTTTACCACTCATGTTAGGCCCAGTTAAAATAATTATTTGTTGGGTAGATGGCTCTAAATAAATATCATTAGTAATATAGCTTTCACCTACAGGTAAGTTTTTTTCAATTACTGGATGGCGGCTATCTTTTAAACTTAAAATATTATCTTTTGTTAAAACTGGTTTTTTATAGTTTGATGAAAGTGCATTATTGGCAAAACAACTTAAGCAATCTAACACCGCCATTACATGCCCATTTACTTGCATGGGGTTAATGTAATCTTGCAATTCGTTTAGTAAGTTTTCAAACAATTGAATTTCGATAGCAAAAATTTTATCCTCTGCTCCTAAAATTTTTTCTTCATACTCTTTTAGCTCTGGAGTAATGTAACGTTCAGCATTGGCAAGGGTTTGCTTACGTATCCATGTATTGGGTACTTTTGGTTTATGCAAATTAGTTACCTCTAAATAATAGCCGAATACATTATTAAAACTAACTTTTAGTGATGATATACCTGTCGCTAATGCTTCTTTCTGTTGTAGTTCTACTAAATAATCTTTACCACCGTTGGCAATTTTTCGTAAGCTATCTAGTTCTTCATTTATACCTTCTGCAATCATTCCGCCTTTGTTGGCTAGGGCTGGCGGATTTTCTACAATTTCTTTTGTTATTTTTTCTAAAATAAATTTACATGGGTTTAACGAATCGCCAAGGCGTTTTAAATAATCGTTGCTACTACTTTCGCAAATTGTTTTTATAGCTTCTGTTTGTTGCAAGCCTTTAGCAATTTGAAGCACTTCTCTAGGATTAATTTTTTTAAGCGGCACTTTACTAACCAATCTTTCTACATCACCAGCTTGTTTTATGTGTTGTGTAAGTTTGGTACGTAAGTCGGTTTCTTTAATAAGATATTCTACCGTATTTAATCGTTCGTTAATTTTTGCAAAATCGTTAAGAGGCATTAGCATCCATCGCTTTAAAAGCCTTGCCCCCATTGGGCTAGTGGTATTATCAATTACTTTAAGTAAACTGGTGTTACCTTCTGTACCTAATAATTCTAAATTACGAATGGTAAATCTATCCATCCACAAATGGTCATCTTTATCTATACGTTGTAAAGATGTGATATGTCCCAAATTAGGATGCTCTGTATCTTTTAAATAATGCAAAATAGCACCTGCTGCTATTATTCCTTCTCTCAAACTTTCAACACCAAAACCTTTTAGGCTATGTGTACCAAAATGTTTCAATAAACTTTCGGTAGCGTAAGCATCGGCAAAAATCCATTCATCTAACCCGTAGGTAAAAAATTTTACCCCAAAAATTTCTTTAAAATATTTTTGTTTGTTTCGTACAAAAACTACTTCGGCTGGCTTAAGGCTTTGTAATAATTTATCTGCATAGGCTTCATCGCCTTCGGCAATAAAAAATTCGCCTGTACTAATATCTAAAAAAGCAATGCCCATTTTAGTTTCGCCAAAATGTAGTGCCGCTAAAAAATTATTGCTGTTATGTTCTAATAATTTATCGTTGGTGGCAACGCCTGGTGTAACCAATTCGGTAACGCCACGTTTTACAATTCCTTTGGCTTGTTTGGGATCTTCCAATTGATCGCAAATAGCCACCCTGTAACCAGCTTTAACTAGCTTATGCAAATATGTATCTAATGCATGATGAGGAAAACCAGCTAACTCTGATGATGCTGCATTTCCATTATTGCGTTTGGTTAAAGTAATACCCAAAACTTGTGCAGTAATTACAGCATCTTGCCCAAAGGTTTCGTAAAAATCGCCTACTCTAAACAGCAAAATTGCATCAGGGTATCTAGCCTTGATGGCGTTGTGTTGTTGCATTAAAGGAGTTTCGGCAGTAGCTTTGGCCATAATGGGCAAAAATAAGTATTGGAACGCAGATTATTATGATGCTTATGAATTAGTATGATTTTATTATAAATTGTTTTAGCTATTACAAAAGATGTATGTATTAACAGTTTATTGTGAAAAGCTAATTAAACCTAAAATCATAAAAGTCCGTCTATTGCAGTATATTTGCCCCCGAAAAAAGAAGGGCATTTAAATTATATATGATGAAAAAATTTGTTACGGTTTTAAGTTTGGTTTTATTTGTTTTATTTGCAAATGCACAACCTCCAAAGGGCATGGGTAAAAGCGACCCTGATGCAAAAAAAATATTAGATGCTGTAAGTGCTAAGTTTAAAACATTTAAATCTGTACAATCTAAGTTTTCGTTAAAAGTAGAAAATGCAGCTGGTAAGGTATTGGCTTCAAAAAAGGGCAATGTATATATGAAAGGTACAAAATACCGTGTAAGCATTACTGGGCAAGAAATTTTTTGTGATGGTAGCAATGTGTGGACTTATGTTAAAACCGATAATGAAGTAACGATTAGCAAAATTGACCCTAATAGTAATACCATCACTCCACAAAAAGTATTTACTAATTTTTACGATAAAGATTTTTTGTACCGTTTAGTTAAGGATGAAAAAGGAGTGCAAGAAATAGAACTTACACCTATTGATAAAAGCAAGCCATTTCATAAGGTAGTGGTTTCTATAAATAAGGCTACACAAACTATTACTTCTACTAAAGTTTTTGAAAAAACAGGTAATAAATATACTTACACTGTAAGTGGAATGAATACAAGTGGAGCAGTACCTGATGCACAATTTGTATTTGATGCCAAGAAATACCCTGGTGTAGAAGTGGTGGATATTAGATAAGAGGAATTTATTTACCCCATCTATAACTTTCATTATTTAACCCCATTAAGTCTATAACCCTGTCAACAACTGTGTTTACTACTTCTTCTATTGTTTTAGGTTGGCTATAAAATGATGGTGTGGCTGGGCAAATAATACCACCTGCTAGGGTAATTGTCTCCATGTTTTTAATATGTATTAAATTATAAGGAGTTTCTCTTGCTACGCAAATCAATTTTCGTTTTTCTTTTAAAATAACATCAGCCGCCCTTGTAATTAAGTCATTACTAATGCCACTGGCTATTCTACCTAATGTACCCATACTACAAGGCACAATTACCATACAATTGTATTGACCACTACCCGATGCAAAAGGAGCTAAAAAATTGTTTTTAGAATATGTTTTAATCGGCCATTTTTCATAATCGGTATTTTCAAGCTCTGTTTGCCATACATCTTTGGCATTATCAGTCATTACAACTGCTAAATCTGCCCATTGTTCCTTTAGTAACAATAGCTTGTCTATTAATTGTTTAGCATAAATTGAGCCGCTAGCACCCGTAATTGCAATTATAATTTTGTTCATTATTGTAACTATAAACTTATAACAAATACATTTTCTTATTGTTTAACACTATTTTATTGTAGAACTAATTATCTATACCTTAATGCAGTACAACTCTTTAATACTACTTAAAACATTGATTTTCAATACGATTTAAAACTAATTATCATTTGTCAAAAAAATATGCATGGGAATGCAACCAAATATTATCAAATAACAACTTATATTTGGTTTTTCATAGGATAAGGTTTAATGGTTAATGGTTTTTTGATTAGAGCCCCTTCTTTGGGGCTTTTTTTATTCCTCAAAATCAGGTAGTTGTAAAAGTAGTTCATTATTGCTTGTGCCATAAGCCACACAGTTAACTCCATTTGTAAGCACCAAAAAATTGGCTTTTACTACAACATTATAATTTATTATTTGAGTTAACACTTTTTGTGATAAGGATACATTCATTTCCTTACACTCAATAAGCATCCAAGGTTGGGTGGCTTTATTATATACAATAATATCAAAACGTTTTTTTACATCGCCAATATTAATTTCTTTTTCTACAGCAATTAAAGCCTTTGGATAATGCAAAGCATTTATTAAATAGTTTAAAAAATTTTGTCTTACCCATTCTTCAGGTGTTAATACTATCCATTTATTTCTGATGTTGTCAAAAATATATTCTGTATTGTCATCCTTTTTTATTTTAGGTTGATATAGGGGATAATCAATTTTTATCATTACCTCTTAAAGAAATTTTGTATTTTTAATAGTAGCTTGCATTAAAAACGATGCACAAAGATATGCAGTACTAGAGTGGTTATTATTTTCTTTTTAGTAAAAAGAAAATATAATTAACAAATATTGCCTTTGAAAACGAATAAAGATTTAAAGCTAAGTACAAAAAGAAAAAAAATATGAAATCAAAAGAAGAAATTGTTGATAATTGGTTGCCTAGATATACTGGTTTACCACTTGAAAATTTTGGAAAGTATATTTTATTAACCAATTTTAGTAACTATGTAAATTTATTTGCAGAGTGGAATAATGTAGAAATTGTTGGAAAAGACAGACCCATGCAATGTGCTACTGCCAATGATATTACCATTATTAATTTTGGCATGGGTAGCCCTGGAGCCGCTACTATTATGGATTTACTTTCGGCAATATCGCCAAAAGGAGTGCTTTTTTTAGGTAAATGTGGAGGTTTAAAAAAGAGGCATGAAATAGGTGATTTAATTTTACCCATTGCTGCCATGAGAGGCGAAGGTACAAGTAATGATTACTTTCCGCCAATTGTGCCAGCATTACCCTCTTTTAGTTTGCAAAAGGCTATTAGTACTACCATAAGAGATTATGATACCGATTATTGGACTGGTACAGTTTATACCACTAACAGAAGAGTATGGGAACATGATGAAGAGTTTAAAGAATATTTGTTAAAAGTAAAAGCTTATGCTATTGACATGGAAACGGCTACCATTTTTTCGGTAGGTTTTTTTAATAGAATACCTACAGGTGCCTTACTTTTAGTGAGTGACCAGCCCATGGTGCCGGAAGGTGTAAAAACAGAAGCTAGTGA
Source organism: Ferruginibacter sp. (assembly GCA_017988335.1). Classification (GTDB taxonomy): domain Bacteria; phylum Bacteroidota; class Bacteroidia; order Chitinophagales; family Chitinophagaceae; genus Ferruginibacter. The sequence continues at coordinate 6,555 of JAGNRZ010000049.1, read as the reverse complement.
TAAAAAGGTTACTGGCAATTTTGTTGAACGTCATTTAAAAATTGGTATAGACTCTTTAAAACAATTAATAAATAATGGACAAACAGTAAGGCATTTGAAATTTTAAAAATGTTTTATAGCCTTTTACATGAGCACATTATTATCTATACAAAACTTAGAAGTTTCATTTACTCAAAATGAACAAAAAAATGTTGCTGTAAATAATATTTCGATTGATGTAAACAAAAATGAAATTGTAGCCATTGTAGGTGAAAGTGGAAGTGGAAAATCGGTAACCTCGTTATGTATAATGCAATTATTACATGCTGCCAATGTTAAAGGCAGCATTTTTTTTAATAACGCAACAAATCAATGTGTTGATTTGTTAAAACTTAATAAAAAAGAAATTAACACCTATAGAGGTAATGCCATCAGTATGATTTTTCAAGAGCCAATGACGGCTTTAAATCCTGTACTCACCTGCGGAGAGCAAGTAATGGAAGCTATTTTGGTTCATAAAAAAATACCTAAAGCAAAGGCTAAACAGCTTACAATTGATTTATTTGAAAAAGTAAAACTGCCAAATCCACAAACTATAATTAATAAGTATCCACATGAATTAAGTGGTGGGCAAAAGCAACGGGTAATGATTGCTATAGCAATAAGTGGCAACCCAAGTTTATTAATTGCAGATGAACCTACCACCGCATTGGATGTAACTGTACAAAAAAGTATAATAGAACTACTGAAAGCACTGCAACAACAAAATAGCATGAGTGTAATTTTAATTACCCATGATTTAGGTTTGGTGGCAGATGTAGCTCATAAAATTGTTGTAATGTACAAAGGCGAAATTGCTGAACAAGGCAATGCTGTTGATATTTTAAAACAACCTACACACTGGTACACTAAAGCCTTATTAGCATGCAGGCCAGCAGCAAATGCCAAAGGTAACAGGTTGCCTATAGTATCGGATTTTAGAGAGCCGTCAATAGTGAGTAGTGAGGAGTATAACACATCTACAAAAATTAGTAGTATAACTCACCAAACTGTTTTAGATGTACAAAACCTACAAGTACATTATACTTTAAAAAAGAAACTTTTTACACCAGCAACAATTTTTAAAGCGGTAGATGATGTTAGTTTCACCGTAAAGCAAGGCGAAATATTGGGACTTGTTGGAGAAAGTGGCTGTGGCAAAACCACATTAGGTAGAGCTATTTTGCAACTAATTCCTATCACAAAAGGTAAAATACTATTAAATGGTATTGATATAGCTTCTCACTCCCAAAAAAAGCTACAAGAGTTACGTAAGGATTTACAAATTGTTTTTCAAGACCCTTATGGCTCTTTAAATCCAAGGCTTACAATTGGCGAGGCTATATTGGAACCCCTTAAAGTGCATGGTGTTTTACAGAATAATAATCAACGTAAACAAAAAGTAATTGAGCTACTTGAAAAAGTAAACTTGCAAGCCGATTATTATAATCGATATCCTCACCAATTTAGTGGTGGGCAACGGCAACGAATTTGTATAGCAAGAGCATTGGCGTTAAATCCTTCTTTTTTAATTTTTGATGAAAGTGTAAGTGCCTTAGATGTAAGTGTACAAGCACAAGTGCTTAATTTATTAACCGATTTAAAAAATGAATTTGGTTTTACAGCAATATTTATTTCACACGACTTATCGGTAGTGCATTACATTAGCGATACAATTATGGTAATGCACCAAGGTAAAATTGTTGAAAAAGGCGATGCTAGTACAGTCTTTTACCATCCGAAAGAAAAGTACACTCAACAATTAATTGAAGCCATCCCTGGCAAAAAAATTGCTTAGTTAATAGTCGCCTGAATATGAATTGCCGTATGAATTTGAGTTGCCGTTATAAAAATATTTACCACTATCATGCGATGTAATAATTAATCGCTGAAGCTGCTTATTAAATTGTTCTACTTCTGGCTCATCTTTTTTAATCTTTTTATCTGCAAACAAAATAATATCCTCACAATCGCTTATCTCTTTTTCATTTACAGGCTGTAGGCCACACAATGCCATCTTCCAATCATCTTCCTTTTTCATTCTATATTTATAATAAAACACCCATCCTTTTTTGTTTTTATAATCTACCATTACTTTTTTTATAAAACTTACAGAGTCTGGTTTTTGGTAATCCTTCTCTCCTATTAAGCAACTTTTAGTTATAGCTAACTGGGTGTAATACTTAGTTGGAAATTTATTTAATAACTTATTTTCTTTTAACTTATTAAACAGTGTAAGCCTGTATTTATCATCGGCAGCTAGGTTTTGAAAAATAGAATCAGGTACTGTTTTATTTCCTCTTAATAAAGATGTGGCAGTATTTAGCCTAACTAAAGGGTCTTTTGATTTTAAAAGCTTTTCAAAAAACTTTTGCACATTTACATTTTTGTCGTACTGAGGCAATAACAATACTGAGTAATCATATAATATGCTATTATATCCATCATAACTATCATAGCCGTTTTCATCCTCATCTCCTTTATCCTTCTTTTTCATTTCATCTTCTAAACGTCTTTCATCTTTTGCTTGTTGCTTTTTCATTTCAATTTTTGCATCAAAATAAATTTTAGCAAAGTAGTTTTCATAGTCCGATACTTTTAGCTCATTACTATCCACCAAGGTAACTAATAGCGATAAAATAGGTTGTTTATAATCATCAAGCGATGTAAGTTGCAATAACTCTGGAAATAAATTTTTAGCTAATGCTAAAGAATCTTCTATGTTATTAATTAAAGTAGTGTAACTATTATAAGAGTCATCAAATATTGGAGGATCTTGTAACAGTAGTTCTTTTAATAATTTAAACGATGCTGTTGTTTTATGATTTACTAAGGCTGAAAACACTTCGTTTTGAAAAATACTAGTATCGGCTGTTTTATCATACAGCATTTTAAGATGGTTTACTACACTAGGCTTTGTAGTATCCTTAATATAGCCAAGCTCTTGTATTAGTTTTGATTTAGTTTCAAAATAATTTCTATCACCAATAGATAATTTATTTATAGCATTTATAATTTTTTCAACCCCTTGCTCTCCAAAATATACATTGCTAATAGCTTGAAATGCTTTAGTAGTTGTAGCACTATCCTTACTTAATAAATCGGAAAAAAAAATATCTAATTTATTTTGATAGATGGAGCTTCCTAATTTTTTTGTGGCAGGTGTAAAACTTTTGTAAAATTCTGTAACAAAGGAAGATGGTTTTGATAATGTATCGCTTTCACTTACAATGCCATAACTATAATTATCTTTAATTATTATTTTTCGATGAATTTGCTTTGAGGAGCCAGTATCTTGCAAAACAAAGCTATACCATTGATATTCTTTATTAGAAATTGAAGAATCTTTGCTTACCAATATCATTTTATCTTTATGGTACTCCTCTACTTCATTTTTCCAATACTTTGCTGAATCTTTTGGTGAATAATATTTTGGGTACTGCTGCACAGTTACACTTATTTTTTCGCCTGTAGTATCATTTACAAAATTTGCATACTGTGGCTTAGGCCAGTACGAGCTATAAGATGAATAGGTATTAGACTCTTCAATTTCCTTTGCCGATTTAAAAATCATAGCCCTTAAATCTTCATCTATTTGTGGCTTTACTGGAGTGGTAACAGAAAAATGCATAAATGTATCCACATACAAAGTGCCTGATGCATATTTTAAATCTAAAAATTGAAATGAATTTAAAAAAGTTAAAAAATCTTTGTTGCCATTATTTGATTTTGCAGCAAGTAAGTAACAATGTGGTCCTCTAATAATATACCTAGCCGTAACAGTATTACCATTTTTCATTTTTTCTTTTACATCTAAGTAATTGTATCCATTAATTTTTCCAAATTTTCTACTTAGTTGCTTTTCAAAAAAATCTTCATTTTTAAAAGAGGTCTCAATTAATGATAAATCAAAAGTATCTACATCTAAAAAATCAAACTGTTGAACACTTTTTTTAAATACCAAGTAAGCATCTCCAGTAGTTTTATCCTCTGCTTCGTACTCCCATCTATTTACACCATCGGCAACAGCTGTATTTAAAGTTTGCAAAGGTGTATGTGGTAATTTTATACTAAAATCGCCATGCGGTGGACTATAAGTAGTTGAAGTGGGTTTAAATTCTTTTAACTGAATAGAAGAAAAAAATTGCTCACCTTCTGCCCCTTCAATATAATTTTCTTTACCGCCCATTTTAAAAAAGAGTACTTCAAAAGGCGTTACAACTATATGGTAACGTTGCAAATCACCTCTTCTAGTTTTATTTACTATATCGTACCCTTTGTATCCGTTCTTTAGTATATTCTTTTTAGTAATTATTTTGCCTGGTATGTTTTCGTATAATACACTATCAATTTTTTTAAGCATATCGTTTTCTGTAAAGCCTAAAAATGCTGCATGTGTTTTTACTCTTGTTACTAAGTAGTACGAACCATTACTCATGTCTGAGTATTGCCTTCTGTTTAGTTTACTGTAATCGCCTGCCAAATCAAATAAAGAACCAGGCATATTTACTTCGTAAAAGCCATCATCAGCCACTTGCTTAGTAAATGCAACATTAACTTTGGCTTTATCTACCATCTCTTTTTGAGTGGCATCTCTATCTACCATTTTTATTGGGCGAAGTTTGTAACCTTTTTTACGAAGCAATTCAATTACACCTTTATCACCAGCCAAATGAGCAGCCCCAACACCCACAAATAATGAGCTTTTTTTTATAATTGTATCAATAGAATTGGCTTGAATAATATTTCTTTTGTACAAAAATTTCTCTCTAAAGGCATCTGATTTTTCTACCATTCTATCTAACGAATCCATCAAATCTAAATCGCCCCTACGATAAGCTTCTTGAATTTTATTCTCTATTTCATAGTAAGACTCTCCTTCGGTATCAATAGTTTTTTTCTTTTTTTCTTTTGCCATATCAATATAGGCTTCCATTACTATCTTTTCTGTTTCATAATAATCCTCTACCCCAGTGGCTCTTTTGCCTAATTTTTTACCCGTTTGAAAAATGTATAAATCTAAAAATGTATCTTCTTCAAAATCTTGCTTTGCACTATAACTACGATAAAGCAAGCTATTTACCACTGTAGGTTCTGTACTCATGGCTAGCTTTAACTCATCATCAAATTTTTTTAGCCTAAATGATTCTTCATTAATATAATCAGTACTACTTTGCCCAAAAAAAGTAGCATAAGTGCCTTGCATTTTAGCTAATCGTACCATTTGTCCTTGCCAAATGTCGGGGTTAAGCTCTAGTGCTACTGCATCCACATTTTTTATTGCATAGTAAAACGAATCGCTTAAATGGAAGGCTAATTTGCTGCTTACATGCATGGTACCAAAAAGATAAGACGGCTTTTTTAATCCATTACCCGTAATTTCCCAAAATAAACTAGGATATTTTGCTGCTGCTTTTTTTGATTGCGAAATGGCATTATTAACGGTAACTAAACACAAAAAAAGGACTAAAATGTTTCTTTTCAATTAAATAGAGTTTTTAATAATCTAAAGATGCAAATAACTACAATAATCACAAAATAATGTATTGTTAATAACTATCGCCATAAATCCGTTAAATTTTGTACCTTTGCACACTTTAAAATCATGCCGTAACATGATAAGCGCCTAAAAAGGCTATCACCATACACACACGGCATGTAAACAATTTAAACAATTTGATTACATGAAACTTTCACAATTTAGATTTGATTTACCGCTAAACTTAATTGCCCAAAACCCAACAAAAAGAAGGGAAGATAGCAGAATGATGGTGGTACACCGTAAAACCGGTCAAATTGAAAACAAAAATTTTAAAGACATTATTGATTATTTTGACGACAAAGATGTATTTGTAGTTAACAACACTAAAGTTTTTCCTGCCCGTATGTATGGTAGAAAAGAAAAAACGGGTGCAAAAATTGAAGTTTTTTTACTTAGAGAATTAAATAAACCAAATAAACTTTGGGATGTAATAGTTGACCCTGCTACAGTGATGTCTGCTGTGCCAGATATACCGACAGATGTCACAGTGCCTGGCGTAAAACCTAGTGCAGTTGTTATCTGGCCGCTTGTTAAAACTAAACTTCCGCCGAGTGTTAATGCACCAGAAGAAGTTACTGTACCCGATAATGTGAGACCGCTCACTGTGCCAGTGCCTGAAACCGAAGTTACTGTACCTAGGCTGCCACCACCAATAGGAACGTTCACAACATTAGTAATACGACCTTTACTGTCGACGATAAACTGTGGTACTGTTGTCGCTGATCCGAAACTACCGGTAGTTGCATTAACAGTTGCTAATGTTGCCGGAAATGTCCCTGTTCCAGTCCCTGTTACATCGCCGGTTAATTCGATAGTTTGATTACCGGTATTCACTCCGGATAGGTTTGACCCAGTAACAGTACCAGTGGCTGATATAGATACCGGTGTAATTGCACCGAGCGATAGTGTTATAGCTGGGGTAGTAGTTGGTTTATCAGCAGCCACTGGGATTGTTCCAGGTGGAAATTTAAACCCTTTATCTGCAAATTCAGCTG
>JAGNRZ010000048.1 GCA_017988335.1 Ferruginibacter sp. | reverse complement strand
TGGATCCAGTGTAGTAGTGAGTAGTGAGTAGTGAGTAGTGAGTAGTGAGTAGTGAGTAGTGAGTAGTGAGTAAAATTTGTGCAAATACAAATTTCTGTGTTTCTGCGGCAATAAATAATCTTTTTAATCTGTGGGAAAAATCTATGTTAATCTGTGGTAAAAAAAATGAACATACAACAAAATATATCGCTAAAAAACTACAATACATTTGGTATAGATGTATATGCAAAATATTTTACTCAATTTATTTCTATTGATGAGTTGAAGGAAGCTATTGAGTTTAAAAAACCATCAACGACCAACCAGCAACTATCAACTCTTGTGCTTGGCGGCGGCAGTAATATTCTCTTTACTCAAAATTTTGACGGACTAGTTTTAAAAAATGAAATTAAAGGGATAGAAGTAGTAAATGAAGATGATGAATTTGTTTATGTAAAAGCAGGAGCTGGTGAAAACTGGCATCAATTTGTGTTGTATTGTATTGAAAATAATTTTTGTGGTGTAGAAAATTTATCACTTATTCCTGGTAATGTAGGAGCATCTCCCATGCAAAATATTGGGGCCTATGGTGTGGAAATAAAAGATGTTTTTTATAGTTTAGAGGCGTTTCATATTCAAGAAAAAAAGTTAATTACATTCAATATATATGATTGTGCATTTGGATATAGAGAAAGTGTTTTTAAAAATAAATTTCGCAATCAGTTTATTATAACAAGCGTAACTTATAAACTTAAAAAACGCCCCACATTTAATACAAGTTATGGTGCTATAGAGCATGAGCTTGAAAAAATGGGTATAACACAACTTAGCATTAAAGCAATTTCTGATGCTGTAATTAATATTCGTACAAGCAAGCTACCTAATCCAAAAGAGATTGGTAATGCAGGAAGCTTTTTTAAAAATCCAGAAATTAGTAGCCACAAATTTCACGAAATAACACAAATTTTTCCCAATATAGTCGGCTACAATTTGCCAACTGGAAATGTAAAGCTAGCTGCTGGTTGGTTGATAGAGCAATGTGGTTGGAAAGGGTTTAGAAATGGTGATGTGGGCTGCCATGCCAAACAAGCATTAGTGCTAGTAAACTATGGTAATGCAAAAGGTAAAGATATTTATGATTTAAGCACACAAATTATCAACTCTGTTAACCAAAAATTTGGAGTAGAGTTGGAAAGAGAGGTTAATATTATTTAAAATAAAAAAATCCCTCCAAAATTTTGGAGGGATTTAAATCTTTTTAAAACAAAGTTTATTTACCTTTTTGGTGAATCAACCACTGGCTTTGTTGGTTGCCCGTTTGTTATTTTATTTGGCGTTTCTACCAAAGGTTTTTGTTGTGGATTTTTAAATTGCTGCTCAAGTTGTTGTAAACCCATTAACATGCCTTTTACATCTTCTAATTCGCCTTCCATTATTGGGTTTTGCATACGCTCTGGTAAGCTTTCTAAATATACTTTTTGTTGTTCTAAATCTTTTTTAACACTCTTATTTATTTTGTTTGCTAAAACAGTGTCTTCTGCCACATAAGCAGCAATCATCATTTGCATACTATATTTGTCATGCATTTGATTTCTACTTACCATGCCATAAGGGAAGTTTTCTTCCAACATCATTTTATCGCATTTATTCAATAGTTTTCTGGCATCTTCTTTACGATTATTTTCTGCTAAATTACGGGCAGCTTGTGCATAAGCAAAGCGTATAGTATTTAAGTGTATTCTGTTGGATTCATCATAATAAGTACCTTTTTTATCGGCACCACCAAATACAAATTTGTTCATCATTTTATCTACCACCCAATCTCTGTTTACATCAGCACCTTTTACAGGTACAAGCCTGTAGGTTAAACCATCTTGACGAATATACTCATCAAAACCTAAGCCCATTTGTTGTGATGTAAAATATATAGGACGCTTCCATTTGTTAGCAGCAATAATATTTAAAACAGCAGCATCGTTTTTAAATATCATATTTTTATTCAAATCAAACACAATAGCATTTACTGCACTATCATCTTTATTAACAGTACCATTACTTCTAACCACATTCATATCAACTGGTATGCTTAATTTTTTTGTAGGGAAGATGTTTAACATACTTCCATCTCTACCTTGTTGCATTTTACTTGGATCATCGCTACCAGCCCAATCTTTTAGCATAGTATGTAAATCCATGGGTTGATTTTGATCAACACCCGGTACAGGAATGTTATAAACCACATCTCTATTTGACCCCTCAATTTGAGCTTCCGTCCAAACTAAATCAATAGGGGCACTATTGTTTACTTTGTAGCGTAATTGATTAATGTACCAATCTGTGCCTAACAAACTACTGTTTATTACTCTTACATCTGTACGTATGCCTTCAACTTCTTGTGCATACCAAAGAGGGTATGTATCATTATCGCCATAGCTAATTACAATGGCATTAGGAGCACAACTTTCTAAATAATCTTTTGCTAAATCTCTGGCAATAGTTTTTTGGCTTCTATCATGGTCATCCCACTCTACACTTGCCATAAGCACAGGCACTGCTAACATGCAAAGTGCGGCTGCAGCTATATTTGCCCCTTTATCACTCTTAATTAATTTTTGCAATAATTCTTTTACAAACAATACGCCTAAGCCTATCCAAATGGCAAAGGCATAAAAAGAGCCTACAAAAGCATAATCTCTTTCCCTTGGTTGATTACCAGCTTGATTTAAATAAAATACAATGGCTAAGCCTGTAAAGAAAAATAATAGACCAGCAGCAATAGCATCTCTTTTATTACGCTGTATTTGAAAAAATAAACCTAATAAACCCAGTATTAATGGTAATGCATATAAATTGTTATTGGCTTTATTGTTCTTCATGCTATCTGGCATTGTGCTTTGGTCGCCAAGGCGAATTTTATCCCAAATGCCAATACCTGTTTTCCAGTTACCATCACGTACATTACTCATATTTATACCTTGCACATCATTTTGCTTGCCTGCAAAATTCCATAAGAAATAACGCCAATACATCCAATTCATTTGATAGCTAAAAGCAAAACCAATATTTTCACCCATGGTAGGTTTAGCATTTTCTTCTGAACCATCTCTCATATACTTGCCATTTGGTCCTTTGGCAAATTCGTTAGGGTTTCTAGGGTCTCTATCTAATCCCATCCAATTAGCATAATAATCAGCATGGCCTTGGTCGTTACTAGCATCCCACATACGAGGGAATAGGTGCATATCTTCAGGTGCATATACGTAAGAAGATTTTTTGCCATTTAATTCGTACTTGCCATTACTTTTTGTGTAAGTTTCTACAGTTTTTACATCAGCAACTTCTGCCGTAAAATCTTGTCCGTATAAAATAGGCCAATCGCCATATTGCTCACGGGCTAAGTAGCTAACTAAGTTAATAGGGTTATCTACATTACTCATATCTAGTGCAGGGTTTGCATTACTACGGGCAAGTGTGGTAAAGTAAGAAGAGAATGTACCTAACATAATAAAGGCAAAACTCCACAAGCCAAGTTTTAAAAAGTTGTAATTCTTTTTTACCGCAAATTTTAAACCTATAAAAATTAAAAAAGCAATAAGTATAAAGAAAAAGGCAAAGCCGCTAAAGTAAGGCATGCCTAAGCTATTTACAAAAAACACATCAAAACTACCACTGCCTTTAATGGTCCACTGTATCATAGCTTTTTGTACTAAGCCTGTAATAACACAGCCAATTAAAAAAGCCCAAAATGTACCCCAGTTAGTAACCTTGTATCTTTTAAAATAATATATCATTACCATAGCAGGTATTACCAAGATGTTTAATAAATGCACACCTATAGATAAGCCCATTAAAAAGAAGGTTAAAATTATCCATCTATCTGCTTTTGTAAAATGGCCTGTAATGCCATTTGCTTCTTCTACCATTACATTTTGCTCCCATTTAAGCATACACCAAAATAATAGGGCTGTAAAAAAAGATGATAAAGCATACACTTCACCCTCTACCGCACTATACCAAAATGTATCGCTAAAAGTATAAGCTAAAGCACCTACCACACCAGCAGCAATAATGCTAAATGTTTGCTGACCAACTGGCTCACCACCTTTTGGCATAACTATTTTACGGGCAAAATGGGTAATACTCCAAAATAAAAATAAAATGGTAAAGCCACTTGCTAAAGCACTCATAAGGTTAATACCTGTTGCAGCTGTTTCTGGGCTAAAAGGCACCATAAACAATCTGCCTATTAACACAAAAAAAGGAGCACCCGGAGAGTGAGGTATTTGTAATTTATATGCAGCACTGGCAAATTCGCCACAATCCCAAAGGCTGCCAGTGGCTTCCATAGTTAAAATATAGGTGGCACAAGCAATTAAGCAAACAAGCCATCCGGCAATGTTATTAATACGTTTAAAATTCATAAATAGGTTAATTAAAATATAGTTAGGGGCAAATATAATTCTATTTAGGCTTTGGAGATTACCAATACTCACTTTTTGTATTTTTTTTGATAGATGGAGGGAGGATAGAACGCTGATGATGCAGATTGAACTGATTTTTATGATTATAAGTGGTTGTCAGCCAAATCAGTTTAATCAGCGTTCCATCTTATCTTTAAAAAATGAAAAAAGCACTCTTTCAGCTACATATAGCCGTTTTTTTAGCTGGATTTACTGCTATTTTAGGCCTATTAATTAAGATAAACGAGGGTTTATTGGTTTGGTACAGGTTATTTATAACGGTTATTGCTTTGTTTGTACTTCAATATTTTACTAAACAATTGCAAAGGTTGCCATTAAAAGCTGCGTTGAAAATAGCTGCTGTAGGTATTATTGTAGCAGCACATTGGGTAACTTTTTATGGTAGTGTAAAATACGCTAATGTATCGGTTGCCTTGGTGTGCTTTAGTGCCACTAGTTTTTTTACTGCTTTATTTGAGCCTCTTATTTTAAAAAAGAAAATGAATTTTATAGAGTTAGGGTTAGGTGCAATGGCTATTGTGGGCATATATATCATTTTTGATTTTCATCCACAATACAAACTAGGCATTGCATTTGGTATTTTATCTGCCATGGGTAGTGCCTTGTTTCCTATTTTTAATAAACAATTTTTAGAAGTTTACAACCCTCAAGCTGTTACTCTTTACGAACTAAGTGGCGGCTTAATTGCACTTACTTTTTTAGTGCCATTGTACTTAATTAAATTTCCGGCTGCATATTATTTACCTACGGCAACTGATTGGGCTTGGCTATTGGTATTAGCTTTATTGTGCACCGTACTTAGTTTTAACTTACAATTAAATGCGTTGAAAAAAGTATCTGCTTTTACAACTAATCTTACCTATAATTTAGAGCCAGTGTATGGTATTATCTTAGCTTTTATTTTTTTTAATGAAAGCGAATATTTAAATAACTCTTTTTATGTTGGGTTATTATTTATTGTAGCGGCAATTGTGTTACAGATGTTGCGACTTAAAGCCTCACCCCAACCTCCCGAAAAATCGGGACAGGCTCTCTTCGAAGGAGAGGGAACTGGAAGATAAATGCGAAGATTGTAAAAAGTAAAAACTTAGGTATTTACAATCTTCCTATTTGGGAGATAAGGAGAGCTTCTTATAAACAACTTCTTCACCCTTTCTTAACTACTCCAAAAAATAAAAATGAATGCTGCATTTTTGCTAAAATTTGTTTAAGAAAGATGAAGAGTATTTTATTAGCGTTAAGTTTATTGAGTATCAATTATACTTTTGCACAAACAGAAAAAAAGATTGCAGGTATTGAAGTAGGCTCAAAAGGCGTAAAACTTACTGTATTAAAAAAAGTAGATGAAACATTTACAGTTTTAAAAGATACATCCGTAAATACCGATTTCATAAGCTTTGATGAAAAAACAAAAGCAGCAACTTTAACTGCATTTAGTGGATTATATAATTTTGTAAAAGATAATTTTGGCATTCCATCAAGCGATATTGCAACCGTAATTAGTAGCGGTGTAAAAGCACAGGCAGATAAAGCTAATAAGAATGATTTTATTCAAAACCTAATCACAGATTTTAGAACTGCTATTAAAGAAGATAAAAAAAAAGTAGAGGTGGTTAGTGTAATGAAGGAATCAGTATTATCTCATTATGGAATTGTGGCAGACGAAAACCGTTACAATACTTTTTTAATAGATATTGGAAGTGGAAATACAAAGGGTGGATATTTTAATAAGGATGATAAGTTTACCATGTTTCAAATACCACAAGGCACAAAAAGTACTACTAATACCACCGAAAAAAAATGTGGTACACCTTGCGATTTTATTGCCTTTTCAAAAAATATAAATGGCGTTACAGATAGTATTGAAAAGGCAGATATTATTTATGCTGTTAATGCAAGTGGTGCATACCCTGGTAGCACTACCATGGCTGTTAGCGGCGGTATAGCATGGGCAGTAGCTACTTTACTACGACCAGAAAAAACCGAAAGCCAAACCCTTGATGTTACTTACAAAGAAGTAGAACGCTTTAGAGAAAACTTAATAAAATACTACGATGTAATACCCGATACTTCCAAGCTTATAATTAAGGGTATGCCAGAGGCAGAGTTATCAAAAATTAGAAAAGAAGTAAAAAGAGTATTAAATGTATTTGATGTAAAATCTTTATTAGGTGGCAGTAGTTTGTTGCTACGCATTATGCGTCAGTTTGAAGCTACCAACAGCAGTAAAAAATTTCGCCTTGTTAAAAACGGGCAAGTGGGTTGGATAACGGGGTATATTAAGGGGAAGGGAGTGGGGTTATAAATACACCACCTCCTTACTCAAAACACAAAATTTCCTAAACATAGCAGCAACACCACAATATTTATCTTGTGATAGGTTTACGGCTTTTTCAACTTTAGCTTTATCGGCTTCGGCTACTTTTATTTTATATATAACATGTACGGTGTGGTAGGTGGCAGCCTCTTCATCGGTAAGTTCGGCATTAATATCAATAGATAAATCGCTAAAAGTTACCCTCATTTTATTTAAAATACTCACTACATCTATACCTGTACAGCCACTAAGGGCTAATAACATTAAGGCTTTAGGTCTAGGGCCTTTATTTAAGCCATCGCCTGTAATATCTGTATCTGTAGTAATTGGGTGTCCGTTTAAAAGGGTAGTAAAAGCCATGCCATTACTATAAACTGAACTTGTAGAGTGTGCCATTTTATGCTATTTTTGAAGTGTAAAGGTAAGTTTATCAACAGTTTTTGAGCATTTGTGGGTAGAAATTGAAAGAAAATGAAAAAATGTTATAATGGAGTTGTAAACTTTTCATTAAAATCCTTACCTTTGCCGTCCGAAAAACGGGACAAAAATTTTTTACAATGGCTAGAGTATGTCAAGTTACGGGTAAAAAACCTATTACAGGTAATAAGGTTTCTCACTCAAACATAAAAACAAAACGCAGATTTTTACCAAATTTGCAAACAAAGCGTTTCTTTTTAGCAGAGGAAGACAAATGGGTTACATTAAAAGTATCTTCAGAAGCTATCAGAACAATTAACAAAAATGGTTTATTATCAGTGGTAAAGCAATTACGTGCCGCTGGTGAAAAAATATAAATTATAAACAATGGCAAAGAAAGGCAACAGAGTTCAGGTAATATTAGAGTGTACAGAGCACAAAACTAGCGGTAAGCCAGGTACTAGCCGTTATATTACTACTAAGAACAAAAAAAATACACCGGAAAGAATGGAGTTGAAAAAATTCAACCCAATTTTAAAGAAAGTAACGGTGCATAAAGAAATTAAATAATTAGCGAAAAGGCTAATCGTTAAAAATATCAAATTAAAAGAAAATGGCAAAAGCAGCATCAAAAAACGCTAAGATTAAAGACGCTAAGGCAGCAGCAGACGCAAAAAACTGGACTAAAGTTATTCGTACAGTTAGAAGCCCAAAAACTGGTGCATACACTTTTAAAGAGTCTATTGTTTACAAGGATAAAGTAAAAGAGTTTTTAGCTAACTAATTTTCAAGCATGAGAAAATATTTTAAAGCTGTTCAGTATTACTGAATAGCTTTATTTGTTTTGGGGAAGGTTGGCTTAATAGTTAAATAGTTAATTAATAAAAAGTATATAAAGCTACTAGGGAATTTTTAATACATAGAATTTAAGAAAGGAAAATATTCACCATTCGATATTCGTAAATTGACTATTCAAAAAAACGAACATCTGAAAATCATAAATTTACTATGGGTTTATTTGATAAATTATTTGGAAAAAAGCAGCAGCAACAAGCTGTGGAGCAAGGTTTGCAAAAAACAAAGGAAGGCTTTTTTTCTAAAATTTCTAAAGCTATTGCTGGCAAAAGTACTGTAGATACAGAGGTGTTAGATAATTTGGAAGAGGCCTTAGTAGGTGCTGATGTAGGCATAGAAACCACTGTAAAAATTATTGAACAAATTGAAAAAAGAGTAGCCAAAGATAAATACCTAAACACAAGTGAGCTTAATACAATTTTAAAAGAAGAAATAAAAAATATACTGGTAGATGCACCACAAGATAACAGCTACGAAAACTACGAATTACCTCCACAAAATCATCCACATATTATTTTAGTAGTTGGCGTTAACGGCGTTGGAAAAACTACTACAATTGGTAAACTAGCACACAACTTTAGTACAGCCGGTAAAAAAGTTTTACTAGGTGCTGCCGATACTTTTAGGGCCGCCGCTGTTGATCAACTTACTATTTGGAGTGAACGTACAGGTGTAGAAATTGTAAAAAAAGAAATGGGTAGCGACCCAGCTTCTGTAGCTTTTGATACTGTAAATAGTGGCTTAGCTAAAAATGTAGATGTTATTATTATTGACACCGCAGGCCGTTTACACAACAAGGCTTACCTAATGGATGAGTTGAGTAAAATAAAAAGAGTAATACAAAAAGTAATACCTAATGCCCCACATGAAGTAATGTTAGTTTTAGATGGCAGTACTGGGCAAAATGCTTTAGAACAAGCCAAACAATTTACCGCCGCTACCGATGTTACCGCCCTTACTATTACTAAGCTAGATGGCACTGCCAAAGGCGGTGTTGTATTAGCCATTGCCCACCAGTTTAATATACCTGTAAAATTTATTGGCGTAGGCGAAAAAGCCGAAGACTTATTGGTGTTTGATAAGCATGTGTTTGTGGATGGGTTGTTTAGTTTGTAGGACAGGTCATTTGTTTTATTTTCGAAAACGATTTTTTAGTAAAATAATAAAGTTGAAAAAGATAGTACTTGTAAAGCTTTTTATAGCATTTTTCACCTTGCTACTTTATTCTTGTAAAAATTATAAAGAAAATTCGATAAGAAAAGCTAATCGCATATTAGCTAATTCTGAAAGGATTGATAGCCTTATACTGAAAGTTGAAAGTGATTATAACCTAGATTTTACCCAAAATACCAGATATAGCATAATTAGTGGTAATGAAGATAAGCTTCTTCAAAACAACATCTATTGTAGTTATGCAATGCATTTATTTAAGGAGTTGGACATATCAGAAATTAGCTTAGAGAAAAATTCAAAATGTAGTAAACTGCCTGTATTTTCACAAATAATAATCTACGACAACGATGGAAATACCCTTTACCATTTTTATAAATGCAATTATGATTTTACTTATAAAGATGAAATTGAAAATACAAAAGTGTATGCCAAAATAATTAATCCATATTTTGAAGTCGAATATGAGAAAGAATAATAGGAGTGCTTTTATGATAATTGACTGAGACTATAAAGCACTAGGCATATAAAATATTATCAATTTGATACTTCCATTTCATTTGTTACAAGGTTGATTCTTACATTAACTGGAAAACCTAAATCAGTAAAAGGAATAGAATAACTATAATGTAAGTATAAACATCTATTGTAAATTTCCACTTCATTTTTATTTAGTAATAATACCGCATACTTAGCAATTTGGTCGTCGTTGATTTTTATTTTTTTGGTAATAAAAGAATTATTTATTTTGAATATTTCATTTTTTTTATGATTCTCAATTTTAATAAACGTTTCTGTTTGCCATATATTATAGGTGTTGGACATAGTTGAATCTGTTTGGACTGGGTAAATTTTTGGAAGAGTAAAACAGTTATTTGTAAGTATATAATGCTTCACAAATATCTTTGAATCTTTTAGAATGAAGAAAGTGGTATCCAGTTTTATTTCATCTTTATAATCGATTAAAAAGGTATTATTATTTATTCTTTTTAAACTATCTTGATATATGTCATCTACTTTTTTATTTTCAAGTTTGGATTTTTTAGTTTGTTTTTTATTTTGAGAGCAAGCCAATAAAATCGATATAATTACAGTTGCAGCATAAAAGAATCTAAGTTTAGTTTTTATCATTTTAATCGGTAATTCAAAAATCAAATTTACCTTAAAATTTTAAACAAAAAAAAGCCCCGATAGAAATCGAGGCCGCTTACCAAAACTAACTGCTTATGAGAAAATTATTATTTGCTTTTGTTACACAAAGTTCACACTAATACTATTACAGCAGTGTTAAAGAAAATGTAAGAATGGTTAAGCCATCGTTAATAAAAAAAGCACTTCAAGTAGAAGTGCTTTTTTATAGTCTATTATTGACAATTCAATGACATAATTATTGCCCACCTAATCCGCCACCGCCTTGCGTTCTCTTACTTTCTTCTTCTGTAGCATTTTTACGAGTACGGGCTGCTTTTACTAAGTTGCTACCAAAGCGGTATGTAAAGTTTACTTTAAATTGGCGACTTTCACCATAGCCACTAGCTGTTGTTCGTTGACCAGCAAAATCAATACTTCCGTTCCATTTTAAACTGCGGAACATATCTGACACCGATATTTTAAAATTACCTTTATTTTTTAAGATGGGTTTGCTAAAGCCACCATCTATACTCCATAAGCTTTTTGTTTTAAAAGTGCCTTGCCATACACTGGGAGAGTTATAAAAACCGCTTAACTCTGCCGTCCAGCCTTTGCCCAATTTAGCACTGTTTTGCATGTATAAACTTGCTGTAGCTACATCTAAATTTATATTTCTAGTACCACCACCAAAGTTGGCATTGTAGTGTGCAAAAAAGCTATTTATATTTATAAAAGCACTATACCATTTTTTTTGAAAAGGATAGCTTACGTTAAGGCTTACAATATCTTGTGTGGCTAAATTCTTTTTTGTAATAAAGCTTTTACTTTTTTCAATTGTATCTACTAATTGAGTAAAAATATCATTTACATGGCTATAGCTTAACGTTGTTGTTAAACGATATTTATATACATTAGTTAAGCTTACAATGTTGGTGTATTGCGGACGTAAAGTTGTGTTACCTTTTTGGAAAGTATATTCATCTAATTTAAATTCAAACGGATTTAAGTCTTGATACACTGGTCTATCAATTCTTCTGCTATAACTAAAGCTCCATTGCTTCATTGGGTTTTTATTAAATGTTATAGATGCACTTGGAAAAAAGTCGACATAGTTTCTTTTGAAAGCTAAACGGCTACCTGTATTTACACTAGCATCTCCATTTAAAGCATAAGTACTACCATCGCTAACCGTATTTTCCATACGTAACCCTAATTGAAACATTTTACCTTTTAGTTGGCGGTTATAATTTGCATATAATGCATTTACATTTTCGGTGTAAATAAATTCGTTACTACGAGGCACATCTAAAGTTTTATTAGTGCCATTTACATCATACCTTTCAAAATGGTTGTTTGATTTAACGTAAGATATTTTACCCCCAAAGCCTAACTTTCCTTTCCAAGCATTTTGTTCATAGTCAGTTTTAAAGGCAAAAATATCAATGTTGGTAGGGGCAATAAAATTATATACAGCTTGGCTTGTTATTATTGTTCCTGCTGGATTATAGTAAGTATTAGGCTGCATTTGATTGCTACGTATTTTATAAAAACCATAGTCAGCATCTATATTTAATTCATTACCTTTTTTACCTGTGTATTTATAGTTTGTATTAAAGTTTACGTTGTTTCTAGTACCATCTGTAGTATTATATGCTATTAATAATTTTGTAGTGGTGCTAGTTGGTAAATATACAATTGGTGTTCTACTTATATTACTAACACTATTTGTGTTAATATTGCCATTAATTAAAAAACCAAGTGTGCTTTTTTTATCTATAAAATAATCTAAACCTACCTTAAAATTGTTGTTGGTGTTTTTAGGTAAGATGTTTGTTTTTTGGTAAAAGCCAGTATCACCAATAACTCTATCTAAATTAAAATCTACATCATTCAAATTATGATTAAAGTTGTAGCTACCAAAAATGTTTGTCTTTTTGTTTCTATTATTTAAGTTTATACCAGCATTGTATTTACCATACGTACCAATTGCATAACCAGCATTTACACTACCATTAGTGCCAAAGGCTTTATTCTTTTTTAAACGAATATTAATAATGCCAGCATTACCTGCAGCTTCGTATTTTGCACTTGGGTTTGTTATTAATTCTATATTTTCTATTTGGCTACTTTGTAAGCTTTTTAAATAGTTAGCTAAGTCTGCACCACCTAATGGGCTTGGCTTTCCATCAATATAAATTTGCACACCATTTTTACCTGCCATGCTAATATTATCATCTTTATCCACTTGCACTCCTGGGCTTTTACGTAGCAATTCTAAACCATCGTTACCTACTGCATTAATTGTACCCTCTACATTTACAATCATTTTATCTGCTCGTACTTCTACCATTGGCTTTTTGCTTTCGATAACAACACCTTGTAGGTTTTTGCTTGCAACAGCAAGGCTTAAAGTTGCTATGTTTTTTGTTTCACCGTCTGCTACTGTAAATGCAGGGCTACTATTTTTTTGATAGCCTATGGCAGAAGTGCTTATAAAATAATCGCCTGATTTAATACCTACAAAACTGTAGTTACCATCTTTGTCGGAAACAGCAGCTTTTATAAATACTGAATCTTTAGCTCTGTTTAACAGCATGCTAATGGCAGATAATGGTTTATCGGCAGCATCATTAACTTGCCCGGTAATTTTTGTATTGGTTTGTGCTAGCAACGATAGGTTGCATAAGAATAAGATTGCTAAAATAAGCAGTGCTGTTTTTTTCATGTTTATACTTTTTTAAAATTCTAATGACAAAATTATGACTGTAGATATGCTCCCACAGTTACAAACTGCATGAACGATATAATTTAATATATGAATGGTATGGCTGTATTAAATTACTATGAAGCAGCTTGCACATCACTTTCTTCTACATATTCTAAAATATCAGCAGGCTGGCAGCTTAATGCTTTGCAAATAGCTTCTAATGTACTAAAACGTATGGCTTTTGCTTTACCTGTTTTAAGTATAGATAAGTTAGAAAGTGTTAAATCTACTTTTGCAGAAAGTTCGTTTAACGACATTTTACGCTTTGCCATCATCACATCTAAGTTTACAATTATGGGCATAATTAAACAGTTAATTCGTTTTCAGTTTGTAATTCTAATCCCTTTTTAAAAACTTGTGCTATAATAAAAATTATTCCTGCAAAAAATAAAATTTCTCCTTCGTTCCATTCAATGGGGATGCTAACATTTTTATGATGCAATATTCCTCTTGTATAATTTCTGGCTAAATGTGCTAATATACCTGTAAACAAAGCCACATAACTTATTTGGTTTATAAATGCCAATACTTTTTCGCTAAAAGGTTTTACTAAATTAAACTGCATCGAAATTTTTACAACTAAATAGGCAATAAAAGCCTTCATACCTGTAATGGCAATTACTAAGCTCATGGTAATTAAGTAATGAACTTTATCGTAATTTAATAACTCAGTTAAGTTAAGTCCCATGTATAAATTTTTGGTGGCCTCGGGTTTGTAAAGGCTTACTATTAATGATGTAAGCATTGCACCTGTTTTTATGCATAGCCCAATAAAAACTATCCAAAACAGTACATTCATAATCTTTAATACAATTGTTGTTGACGTTTGCGATTTCATATTCTGTAATTTGGTTTAGCAAAGGTAGATAAATATTTATTGATAAACAATAAATATTTATTTATTAAACAAAATTATTTTTCTTGACTTAATAACTAATTGATTGCCAAATTTTAGTAATTAGCACATAATGTTTTCTTAAAAACACTAAGCTTCAGTTTACTACCTTTGCCAAGTTTATGAAGACAAAAACATTAAAAAAAGATAAGGTAAATATTATTACGCTGGGTTGTAGTAAAAACATGGTAGATAGCGAAGTGCTAAGTGGACAACTTATTGCCAACGAAATAGATGTAGTGCATGAAAGTGCAAAAAAAGATCACAACATTGTGGTAGTAAACACCTGCGGTTTTATTGAAAAGGCAAAAGAAGAAAGCATTAATACCATTTTGCAACAAGTAGAATTAAAGAAAAGAGGTAAGATAGATAAAGTATATGTTACAGGCTGCTTAAGTGAACGCTACAAAAATAATTTAGAAGAAGAGATACCTGAAGTAGATGCTTTTTTTGGTACGATGGAATTGCAGGGCATGCTAAAACAATTTAATGCCGATTACAAAACCGATTTAATTGGTGAACGCTTATTATACACACCTCAGCATTATGCCTACATGAAAATTAGTGAAGGCTGTAACCGTACTTGTTCTTTTTGTGCTATACCATTAATGAGAGGGCAGCATGTAAGCCGTACTATAGAAAGCTTGGTAGATGAAGCAAAAAGATTGGTTGATAGAGGTGTAAAAGAAGTAATGTTAATTGCTCAAGAGCTTACGTACTATGGGTTAGATATTTATAAAAAAAGAGAACTACCAAAATTGCTTCATGCATTAGCAGATGTAAAAGGGTTGGAGTGGATACGTTTACATTACGCTTACCCCAGTAAATTTCCGTTAGAAATTATTGATGCTATAAAAGGTAGAGAAAATATTTGTAACTATATTGATATGCCTTTGCAACATGCCGCTAATAATATGCTAAAGGCAATGAAAAGGCAAATTACAAGGGAAGAGATGGAAGATTTAATTGGTGCCATCCGTTATAAAATTCCAAATATTTGTTTGCGTACAACTTTAATTGCAGGCTTCCCTGGAGAAACAAAAGATGATGTAGAAGAGCTAAAACAATTTTTACAAAAAATGCGTTTTGATAGGGTAGGCACATTTACATACAGCCACGAAGAAGGTACAAGTGCACATGATTTAATTGATGATGTACCGCAAGAAGAAAAAGAAGAAAGAGCACAAGAAATAATGGAAGTGCAGCAAGAAATTAGCTTAGAAAAAAATCAAGAAAAAGTAGGTAAAACTTTTAAAGTTATAATTGATAAAAAAGAAGCCGGACGTTACTTAGGACGTACCGAGTTTGATAGTGTAGAGGTAGATAATGAGGTTGTAATTAGCACTACAAAAAAATTAACCATTGGTGAATTTGTAAATGTTAAAATTACAAAAGCTTACGATTACGATATTGAAGGAGAGGTGGTTTAGTTGTATATTTGAAAAAAGACTTTTTATGGGATTAGTATATGCCGATATTGTTTTAACAAATGCAATTGATGTTGCATTAGCTAAACGACATATTATTGGGCAAGAAGAAATAAAACAAGTTTCATTAAGTATGCTTGTAGATAGTGGTGCATATATGATGGCTATAAACGATACTATACAATCACAATTGGAATTACCTTTTATTGAAAAACGAAAAGTGCAAGTTGCCGATAGTAGGGTTGTTGAGTATGATGTTGTTGGTCCAGTGCATGTAAAATTTGCAAATAGAAAAGCTACCTGTAATGCATTTGTTTTACCTGGAGATAGTGAGCCTTTGTTGGGTGCAATCCCCATGGAGGAAATGGATGTTTTAATTCATCCTTTACGTCAAGAATTAATTGTAAATCCTTTGCATCCTAATTTTGCCGTTTTAAAAATGAAGTAAATTATAATGAATACTTCTACTCAAATTATTTCTTACGCTAGTACTAATTCTTTTTCAAAAATTGTTACAGACTATATAGATGGTAATAGTGCTTTGCTTCCTTTTTATAAACACCCCATTTCTATTGACGGAATAAAAAATGCAATAGATAGTAGACAAGCTTTTAAAACGAATAGAAAACTATTAACTGAAGTTTTACAACAACAATACTCTAGTATTGAACTAACCCCAATCCAAAAAAATAATTTAGCATTACTTGAGCAAGAAAATTGCTTTACCATAACTACTGCACACCAGCCTAATATTTTTACAGGACCACTATATTTTATTTACAAAATTTTGCATGCTATAAAATTAGCAACTTATTGTGCAGCACAATTACCACAATATAATTTTGTACCTGTGTATTATATGGGTAGCGAAGATGCCGACTTGGAAGAACTTAATCATATTCATATAAATGGTGAAAAATACGAATGGCAAACTAAACAAACAGGTGCTGTAGGTAGAATGAAAGTTGATGATAATTTACTAAAACTTATTGATTCAATCGGCGGTCAACTTTTAGTACAGCCATATGGTAACGAAATAATTTCTGCATTAAAAAATGCTTACCAACTTAATAGTACCATTGAACAAGCTACATTTAATTTTGTAAATTATTTATTTTCACAATATGGTTTAATTATTTTATTACCCGATAATAAATTATTAAAACAATCATTTGCAACAGTAATAAAAAAAGAATTACAAGAACAGTTTTCTCACAAAGCTGTAGCAGAAACTGTTGAGGCTTTACCTACACAATATAAAGTACAAGCCAGTGGTAGAGATTTAAATTTATTTTATTTAAGAGAAAATAAGAGAGAGAGAATTGAAAAGGTGAATGCTGAGTGGTTAGTGGTGAATAGTACAATAAGATTTAATGAGGAGGAGTTATGGGACGAACTAAAAAATTATCCAGAACGCTTTAGCCCCAATGTAATTTTACGCCCAGTTTTTCAAGAAACTATTTTGCCAAATGTTGCTTTTATTGGCGGTGGAGGAGAGTTGGCCTATTGGCTTGAGTTGAAGAAGGTGTTTGAAGCAGTAAATGTACCTTATCCTGTTTTAGTATTACGAAACTCTTTTTTGTTGATGGATGAACAACAACAATTGTTAGCTGCTAAACTTGAATTATCAAGTGTTGATTTGTTTACCACAACAACAGATTTGTTAACTAATTTAGTTAAAAGGGAAAGCGATAAACAACTACAATTACAAGCTGAAAAGCAAGCCTTACAAAAAGTGTATGATGATATAAAAAAAGTAATATCCACAATTGATACTTCTTTATTAAAACATACAGATGCTTTGCACACTAAGGCTGCTAATAAGTTAACTGTATTAGAAAAAAAGATGCTTAAGGCAGAAAAGAAAAAGTTTGAAGCTCAAAAAAGACAAATAGAAAAAATTAAGAAGGAGCTGTTTCCAAAAAATAATTTGCAAGAAAGGGTAGAAAGCATTTTACCTTTTTATGCAAAATGGGGTTCAGGCTTTATAGATGTACTCCATAAGTACTCATTAAATATGGAGCAACAATTTTGTATTCTAAAATAAATAGGGTGCAATTTTGGGGGTTAAATAATTTTACTATTTTAGTTTAATTATCATGTTTAGGTAATTCAATAATAGTAAATGATTTTTTTTCGTTTACGCCAGGATGTATACTGCCATTAAAATATAAAATTCTTGTATTTAGGTCTTCAATATAATATTTTAAGTTAGATGACAAAAAGTTAAATGAATAATCATCTTGAAATAGATATAGCTTGATATTGTCTTCTCCAATTTCCAATTCAATTATAACATTTTTTGAAGTGCCATGTGTAACTAAAATCTGCAAAAAGTCTTGTACTATTCTAAAAAGAGATACTTCATCATCCAGCGATCCAATTTTTTTTAACGGGTAAGTACAAATAAAATCTATATAAATAGAATGATTTTTTGAAATTTCGCTAATATACTCTTTAATGTAATTAACCAAACCAATACTTCTTATTACTGTCGGATATAAGTTCTCACAATAGTTGAGTAATTCTTTCAAATTGTTTTGTAAAGAATCTGATTTTGACGGCAATTGGTTTTTTGATGTAGTGATTGGTGTAATTAAAAAATTTGCTAATGTTTTTTCAGTATTAAAAATTAAAACTTGTATATCATTAGCTGTACGTTCCCTATCTCTTTCTTGAGCATTAATAATGGAATGAATTTCTACTTGAAATTCCTTTTTTTTACTTGTCATTATTTGCTCAAATAAATCATCTTGCGATCTATAAATCATATAAGCTAAAATAATGGTAACTAAAATTGAAGTAGATAATGAAATTGTATATATTTTTTTAATTGAATACTCAGAATAGCTGGGGTCAATAGCATTATAAGTTGATAATAGTAATGTAATTACATAAAATACCAAAGTGGTAATTGAAAATGCAATTAGTAGCTTCCTGTCTTTTCTATCTTTAAATATATATACTAGGCTGATTAAATGAGGAAAAATATAAAGATATGAACCCAAGGAAGTTCCTACCAAATAGCAAACTAAAAATACATTTAATTGTATGCCAAACCCACCAATTATATAGGCAGCTATTTTTTTATTTTTTTTGAAAAAAAAAATTGAAAGAAATAAAACAGGAAGAATAGAAATATTTAGAATTGTACGAGTGTTATTAGAATAGTCGCCTGTAACACCTTCAATGATATGAATTAGCATACAAATGATAGCTAAATACATAAAGTTATCAAATTGCCATATTCGCCAAGAAGGGAATAACCAGTTTTTTGCGTTGTTAGTTTCAGGTAGCATTTACTGCTTATAATAAAAATATAATAAAAATATATAATAAATCTTAAATTGTAAGTAAAATATAAAATAATTTCTTGAACAAGCTCCTTTACTATTTTCTAAAGCAGGTAAAAAATTCTTATAATTTCCAAGTGTACTTCAAATTTTTAATTTTAGTCATTACCTCATCATTTAAAAATTGCTTATGGATTGCACATCAATAAGCCTGTAAT
>JAGNRZ010000184.1 GCA_017988335.1 Ferruginibacter sp. | reverse complement strand
GTTTGGTACTATGTTCGATTTACAAAATGAGAAAGAAGATATAGAGAAGGTGAAGGGGTTGATGTATAATTGGGATTACCATTTTTCTTCATCAGTAATGTTATTATCGCGACGATAGCTTTGTCGGGATTTTATTTTTTGCAACTGCCTCTCTATAATAGCTTGTGCAATTACAAGGCTGCTGTTACTAGTGTTTTCAAGTAGTGCTTTAATTTTTTTTTCATCAACATCTATTCTGTATAATAACGATATCACTTTTTCAAAATCGGTGTTTATTAAATGATTAATGTAATTGCTTAATTCTTGCGTAAAAGCATCTAAGCTGTCGATAGCGATAGGTAAAAAACTTTCGCCTATTGCAACCTTGGTTGTATTAATTAACTCTACTTGATAGTTATTATCCATAATTAAATTACATTAGTACTATAAAATTACAATAATGAAGAAGTTGTTTATTCCTTTTTTAAGTTTATTTGTATTGCTAGCCTCATCTTGTAGTACTCTAAAAAGTTTATTTACTGCACAGGATGCAACAGCCGCCATAAAAGAGCTACTAAGTTTTGGTACAGAGCATGGTGGAAATTTACTGGGTAAAAGTGGTGCTTTTAGCAAAGAGTCTTTAATGCAATCTATTTTACCCAAAGATGTAGATAAGGTTATAAATGTTTTGGAAACACTAGGCTTAGGTAAAGAAGTAAACAGATTTACCACTACACTTTCTACTGCTGCTGCAAAAACCGCTGAAAAAAGTGTGCCTATATTTTTACAGGGGATAAAGCGGATGGATATTGGCGATGCTATTGGTATTGTAAAAAATGGAGGCACATCTGCTACAGACTATTTGCGTAGTAAAATTGGCGATACTTTACGTAGAGCTATCGCTCCAGAAATGAATAATGCACTAAACGAATATAAATTGGCTAAGCAATGGAATGATTTAGTTGCTCCGGCAAAATTACTATTGGGTGATAAACTAAATTTAGATTTAGGCAATTTAATGAGCGGCTTAGTTACCAATGCCATGTTTAATAAAATTGAAGAAAAAGAAAGAGAGATACGTACAAAAGCACAAGCTAGAAATACGGCATTGTTGCAAAAGGTTTTTGGACAGGTGCTTAAGTAAGTGTCTGGTCACTATTTGCATTGTAAAATTTTTAGTGCTTTTATGTATGGTAACCCCTCTTGATTTAAAATATTTTTAGTAGTGACCTGACACTTAAAACTTCTCTGTTGCCCAAACCTAATAAAATTTTTGAGCAGGCTCTTAATTAAGTGTCTGGTCACTATTTACATTGTAAAATTTTTTAGTACTTCTATGTATGGTAACCTCTCTTAGTTTAAAATATTTTTTGTAGTGACCTGACACTTAAAATTTTTCCATTACTCCCAATCCAAACAGGGCAAAATCATATTTTACAGGATCTTTAGCATCTAATTTTTTTAAGTAAGAGGTTAGTTCTGTAGCAGCCTGCCAATCGTTTTGTGCTCTATTTAATATGCCTAATTTTTTGGCAACTCTGCTTACATGAACATCTATGGGTATAATTAATTGCGATGATTTTATGGTTTTCCATAGGCCAAAATCTACACCTGTTTTATTATCTCTTACCATCCAGCGTAAATACATATTTAATCTTTTGCATGCCGATTTTTTATGTGGTGATGCTATATGCTTTTTTGTACGTTCAGGAAAATCTTGCAACGAAAAAAAGTAGTTATGAAAACCTATTAGTCCATTTTCAATTGTTTCATCTTTTTTGTTCATCCATTTGGTAAAAGCAGTTTCTAAAGTGTTTTGAGTAGAAAAATGATGTTTAAAAAACTCGATGCAATACAGTAAATCGGTTGCATTAAATGTACGATGTACAAATTTTAATAGCTGCTTTAAATCGTTTGGAGAATGATGCAAACAAAATTGATAAGGCTGATGGCCCATTAACTGCATTAGTTTGTTGCAGCTATTAATAATGCTTTTACGATTACCCCAAGCTAATATAGCTGCAAAAAAACCTGCTATTTCAATATCTTGTTGTTGTGTAAATTGATGAGGGATAGATATAGGGTCGTCTGCAATAAAAAAAGGTTGATTGTATTGTTCAACCTTTTTATTGAGGAATATTTTTAGTTGGTGTTGTGTCATTTTTTTGTTCACCGCAGAGAAAGGAGGTAAAAGAGTTTACGCAGAGGAGAATAAAATCTCTGCGTAGACTTAGTGTTCTCTTTTCCTCTGCGGTGAATTCTTAGAAATTATTTACAATTCTTTTAAACCCTTCTTTTAATAATGGGACATTAAAATTAATTAAATAGCCAAGAGTTTTGTTATACAATTTTAAGTACGTAATAGTTTGTGAAATAAATATTGGAGTAATTGCTTCGCAAGATTTCACTTCAATAACAATTTCATTTTCCACCAACAAATCTATTTCATAAGCTTTACCTAAAGCAACATCTTTGTAAATTAGTTCAACTGGTACTCTTGAATTAACAGTTAATCCTCTTAATTCTAATTCTCTTTTTAATGAAATTTGGTAAGCAGATTCAAGCAAACCTGCTCCGAATTCTCTATGGACTGTTATTGAAGCATCTAAAATAATTGAACCTATTTCGTTTAATCTTTCTTTAGTCATACTTTTTTGTTTTTTTTCACCGCAGAGAAAGAAGATGAAAGAGTTAACGCAGAGAAAAACTCTGCGTTAACTCTCCGTTCTCATTTTCTCTGCGGTGAACTCTCTTATCCTATTGCCTTACTCAAATCTTCAATCAAATCATCTGCATCTTCAATACCTACACTAAGCCTAATTAATCCATCACTTAAGCCATTTTTAATTCTTTCTTCTCTGGGTATGCTAGCATGCGTCATACTTGCAGGATGGTTTATTAAACTTTCTACACCGCCAAGGCTTTCGGCTAACGAAAATAAATGTGTACTACTCAATACTCTTTTTGCTTCCTCTACACTTTCATCTTTTAAAGTAAAACTTATCATACCGCCAAAGCCATGCATTTGTTTTTTTGCAATAGCATGGTTAGGATGATTTTCAAAACCCGGCCAATATACTTTAGCCACTTTTGGGTGTTGTTGCAACCAATTGGCAATTTTAATTCCGTTTTCGCAATGTGCTTTCATACGAATACCAAGTGTTTTTATGCCTCGTAAAACTAAAAAACAATCTTGAGGGCCTGGTACTGCACCACAGCTTTTTTGTATAAAATATAGTTGCTCTCTCAAGCTATCATCATTCATCATTAATGCACCTTGTATTACATCGCTATGACCCCCTAAGTATTTTGTAGCACTATGCATTACAATATCTGCCCCTAAATCCAATGGGTTTTGCAATGCAGGAGAAGCAAAGGTATTATCAACCGCCAATAAAATATTTTTACTTTTTGTAATGGCGGCAACGGCTTCAATATCTGTAATATTCATTAAAGGATTAGTAGGTGTTTCAATCCATACCAGCTTTGTTTTATCAGTAACAGCATAAGCTACATTATTTACATTAGTAGTATCTACATAAATAAACTTAATGCCAAATTTTTCAAATATTTTAGTGAATAAACGATAAGTACCGCCATACATATCATTAGCACAAATAACTTCATCACCAGGGGCTAGTAATTTAATAACAGCATCTGTAGCAGCTACACCACTACTAAAAGCTAAAGCATGCTTTGCATTTTCAATTATGGCATAAGCATCTTCCAATGCTTTACGAGTAGGGTTTTGGCTACGGGCATATTCATACCCTTTGTGTTTTGCAGGTGCTTCTTGCACATAAGTACTGGTTTGATAAATAGGTGTCATAATTGCACCTGTACTAGGGTCGGGTGTAGCGCCTGCATGTATATATTTTGTTGCTTTTTTCATATGTTGTAATCAAGTAAATTTATTGTAAAGAAAACGGTACCGATGCTCTAATATTATCCCAAGCTATTACCAAATTAAAACCTGTAGTTGACTTTTCAAAAGCCATGGTATATGAGTCTAACACTTCGGTAGATTTTGTAATAGGCACTTCTAGCCTAGCTACATCTTTTTTTACATCGTACGTAAACGAACCCCAAGCATCTACATCTTTGTTTATAATTATCGTCCATTTGTCGGTATAAGGCACACAATACATAGTGTATCTACCTTTTTTAATTTTTGCGTTACCAAATTTTACATTTTGAAAAAATTCAATTTCGGTAGCTTCGTTAGCACCTAATCTCCATACTTTACCATACTCTAATAATTCCCCAAAAACTACTCTTCCATTTTTTTGTGGACGGCTATAAATAATTCTTGCCACCAACGGCTCAGTAACTTTACCTTGCATTTTTTGTACAGGATAACCAGCAGGGTAGTAACTCATATCCATTGGTGATTTATCTACCGCAGGTAATTTACTTTGAGCAAATGCACAGCATATACCTAAACAAAGAAAAAAGCTTAAAATTATCTTTTGCATAAATTATAAATTATAGTGGTTGCAAAATTAAGGCTTTAAAAACTCAGTTAACTTATTTTGTACAAAAGCTTTTAATTGCGGAAAATACATATTGTACTGCTTCTTAATAAAATCTTTGTTTTGTAAAAAAATAGCAAATGCAGTATCGCTTTCGGTTAAATAGGCACTACGCCTTACTACACCCTGCAAGCTTTTTTGCATGCCCCAATCAAATTTATAATTATACAACCAGTTTTGTGTAACCATATATGGCAGCATACCTAAAAATTTTTGAGGTAAAAATGGTTTGTTTTCTTGTAAGATGGAATAAGTGTTTTGACAAAATGTAGCCAATGCTTCATCGTTTTCAAATATAGTTTTATCATTTGCTAAAAAATAATCGTACACCACATCTGTAAAAGCACCTGCATATAGCCTGTATGTTGGAGCAAATAGTTTTTTTATAGCCCTAGTACAATCGTGGCTATCGGTAAACGTATCAATAGCCCTGTGTAGTTGAATGCCATGCTGTATTTGTAAGGGATAATCAAATTGTGATATGCCCTTTACATAATCACTAATCATATTACCCACTAGTATTTGTGGATGATTAAATGATAAATAAG
>JAGNRZ010000183.1 GCA_017988335.1 Ferruginibacter sp. | reverse complement strand
TTTAAAAGACTAAGTGAAGGCTTAGATGATGCCTATATGCGTAAATTTTATAGAAAGTTTATGGAAAGCGAAGCCGGACATTATACCCTGTTTATAAATTTGGCTGAGCTTTATATGCCTAAGAAAATGGTAAGGGATAGATGGACAAAATGGCTAGCTTATGAAAAAGAATTAATGAATAGTAGTGAGGTAAGGGGCGATAGAATTCATTAAATCTGTGATTTTTTGATGTATGATTTGTTGATTTCGTTTTATTGGTTATTTAAGTAGTTTTCTTCTTCCCTAAAACTTATATGAGTCGCTATATTTTTTATATTCTTTATTTTATTTAACGTTGCCTCAATAAATTTTTTATGAGCCTCTGTTGTGGGATTAAACGATTTGTGATTTACAGCAGCATTAATTTCATTTATTTGTTTCATTAATTGAATAGTGTTTTCATCAATACAACATTCAACCAATTTATCCCATACATAATTAGTAGCTGCATAATTTGGGTGTACCATATCCTCTGCATAAAAGCGGTAATCTCTCAAATCGTCAATTACTAATTCGTATGCAGGAAAATAAAATAATTTATTAAACTTGTTTACTAAATGATGTACCGCTTGTATTAACACAGCTTTACTTCTATTATTTTCTATAAAGCCATCTCGTAAATGCCTTACAGGACTTATGGTAAAAATTATTTTTGCAGTTGGGTTAAACATAAAAATGCGGTGCATTACATTATCTAAAACACTTAGCACATCTTCTACAGCTAATAATTTTTTATTAAACTTATCTGTAGGTACTTTATGGCAATTGGCAACAACAGTTGAATTGGCAACAACGTTTTTGTTTGTTGAATTGGTCCCAAGGCCAATTCCTACTTCGTACACAAATGCAGAACCTAATGTGATAAAAACCCAATCGGCCGTTTTTAAAAATTGATGTGCTTGTTGTTGAGATTCGTTAATTCTGTTTAAGCAAACTTGCATATCAACATCAGAAAAACGAGTGTGGTGTTCCCAACTATTCCATAATTCGTTTTGGTAAAATAAATCGGCTTGGATGTATTGTTTATTTTCAATATAAGATGTAATAGACTTGGCTATACTTACTGGATTAAATAAAATACCATTGGGGTTTTCTAATACCGAAAATTTATGTTGTTTAAATTTTGTACCAATATTTTCTGTAAAGCAACTGCCCATCAAAAATAATTTATCTTGATGTACAATTTTTGTATCAAATGATTTGGGAAAAAACTCTAAATGAAAATTCATGACACGAATTTAGCGAATTACACGAATTACTAATTTTTTGCCACAGATTACACAAATTTTCACAGATGGATTTGATTAGTGTTCATTAGTGAAATTTGTGGCTGATTATTTTGCTGAAAGTAAAAATTATATAAATATTTCTGAGGTCAATTTACTTGCATATTTTAACGCATTTTCATCTAAAGACTTTAATAAATTTAGTTGCTTAAAATATGGAATCATCAACTCCGTATCCATATTGCCTACCAATTCATCATCAGCCATAGGGCAGCCACCTATACCTTTTAAAGCTCCATCAAAACGCAAGCAACCAGCTTGCAAAGCAGCATCCACCTTATCTTTCCAATTAATAGCTGTTGAGTGCAAATGAACACCAATTTGTATTTGTGGTAAAGATTTTATTAAATATGATATAATAGATTTTACTTGATGTGCTGTAGCAATCCCCACAGTATCGGCCAAGGATATTATTTTAATATCCATTGCTACTAATTTATTTACCCAATTAAAAACAATTTCTTCATTATAAATATCACCATACGGATTTCCAAAACCCATTGATATATACACTACTAATTCCTTGTTATTTTTAATACAAAGATTTTGAATTTCTGCTACCCTTTCTAAAGATTGTTGTATAGAAGAATTGGTATTGCGTTGTTGAAATGTTTCGGAAACAGAAAAAGGAAAGCCTAAGTAACTTATTTCATCGTAAACCACAGCATCTGTGGCACCCCGTTCATTAGCAATTATTGCTAGTAATTTTGTAGATGTGTTTGATAAATCTAACTTTGTAACTACATCTTTGGTATCTGCCATTTGAGGTATGGCCTTTGGGCTTACAAAACTTCCAAAATCTAATGTATCAAAGCCTACTTTTAATAAAGCGTTTAAGTATTCAATTTTTTTTTCAGTAGGTATAAAATGTTTCCAGCCTTGCATAGCATCTCTTGGGCATTCTACAAGGTGAGTGGTGAATGGTGAGTTAGAAATACTATTCATTTTTTACCTTTATTCTTTAATAATTTATACTGACTACTGACTACTGACTACTGACTACTGACTACTGACTACTGACTACTGACTACTGACTACTGACTACTGACTACTGACTACTGACTAACTGCCCTCTGCTTTGCCGCTTCATACAAAATAACTCCTGTAGCCACACTTACATTCAAGCTCTCAAAATCGCCAGGCATTGGTATTTGAAATTGTTCATCGCAAATTTTCATTAATGCAGGATATACACCATGCTCCTCTCCTCCCATCACTACTGCACAAGGTTCATCAAAATTTAGATCATATACTTTTTTGGTAGCCTTCATTTCGCTAGCAAAAACTTTTATACCATTCATGTGTAGTTCATCTACGGCTTTCATTAAACTATTTACCCTGCATACGGCTATTTTTTCTAATGCACCAGCACTTGTTAAAATGGCATCTTCATTTAATGCCCCTACCCCCTTATCAGGAATAATAATTGCATTTACACCAAAGCAAAATGAACTACGAGCTATTGCTCCAATATTTCTAATATCTGTAATGCCATCTAAAATAATAAACAAAGGCACTTCGCCTTTATCTACAATAAACGAAATTACATCTTGCAAATTTTGATACTGAATTTTAGAAATTTGTGCTATACAGCCTTCATGATTAAATACATTAAAACTGTTAAGCTTTTCAGCAGGCACCTTATTAATAGGCACATTGTTTTTTTCTGCCAATGTTTTAATATCATCTATTAAATTGCCATGTACAGCAGTTTGCATATAAATTCTATCTAGCTGTTTGCCAGTTTGCAATGCTTCTAGTATTGCGGCTCTGCCTACAACTAATATATTTTTTTTTGGACGTTGATGTTGATGTCTAAAATTTTTCACAATATAAAATTAACTTTAAAAAATTAATTTTAACATAATTATTCAATGTTTAAACATTTAATATAGTAAATTTGTTTATGCAGCGTAAAGAATTTTTAACCTTACTGGCAGGATTGCCTTTACTAAACAAAATGCACTCTTTAGAAAATATTACCAAAAATCTTTCTTCAACATCGTTAATGCCTGTTTTATTTTTAGGCCACGGTAGTCCTATGAATGCTATTGAGGATAATGAATTTGTAAAAGGGTTTAAAGCTATTAGCTCATCTATTACAAAGCCTAATGCTATCCTTTGTATATCGGCCCATTGGGAAACCAAAGGCACTCAGGTTACAGCCATGGAACATCCTAAAACCATACATGATTTTGGAGGTTTCCCTAAGGAGTTATTTGAAGTACAATATCCTGCTCCAGGCAATCCCCAATTAGCGGTAGAAACTAAACAACTGCTTACAAAAACAGAGGTACAGTTAGATGATAAATGGGGCTTAGACCATGGTGCTTGGAGCGTTATAAAGCATTTATACCCAAAGGCTGATGTACCTGTAATACAATTGAGTTTAGACTATTACAAAACTCCTCAACAGCATTATGAAATAGCAAAAGAGCTGTCTTCATTGAGAAAAAAAGGTGTTTTAATTGTAGGCAGTGGCAATATAGTGCATAACTTAGGCATGGTGGCTTGGGATAAATTTAATGCTAATAATTATGCATATGATTGGGCTATAGAAGCAAGTACAAAAATAAAAAAGTACATTTTAGATGGCAATCATAAAGCTTTAATTGAATTTGACAAACAAGGGAAAGAATTTAAAAATGCTATTCCTACACCAGAGCATTTTTTACCCTTACTTTATACACTGGCTTTACAAGAAAAAAACGAATCTATAAATATTTTTAATGATAAAGCAGTTGCTGGTTCATTAACTATGACTAGCTTAAAAATAGGTTAACTTCTAAAAACAAAAAAACTCCAACAAATTTGTTGGAGTTTTAATAAACTAAGCATTATTTATAAGCCAAATACTTTCTTTACTTCTTTTACAGCATCTAATTTTTCCCAAGTAAATAACTCAACTTTCTTTTTTACTACTTTACCATCTGGAGATGTAAATGTTTTTTCTACAACTTCGTTTTTACGCCCCATGTGTCCGTAAGCAGCAGTTTCGCTATACATTGGGTTACGTAATTTTAAGCGTTGCTCAATAAAGTAAGGACGCATATCAAAGCACTTCATTCCCATTACCTTTTTAGCAATTTCTCCATCGGTTAACTTTACTTTTGCAGTACCATAAGTTACTACATTTATTGATGTAGGTTCTGCCACACCAATGGCATAGCTTACTTGTACCAAAACTTCGCTACACAAACCTGCAGCTACAAGATTTTTTGCAATATGACGAGTAGCGTAAGCAGCACTTCTATCCACCTTACTAGGATCTTTACCACTAAATGCACCACCACCATGTGCACCTTTACCACCGTAAGTATCTACAATAATTTTACGGCCTGTTAAACCAGTATCACCATGTGGACCGCCAATTACAAACTTACCTGTTGGGTTAATGTGGTACTTTATTTTGTTATTGAATAAATGATTGTATTTAGGAAACTTTGCTTTTACTCTTGGGATAACAATGTTAATGATGTCCTTTTTAATTTTGGCCAACATAACTTCATCTTTACCAAAATCATCATGCTGTGTAGATACCACAATTGCATCAATACGCATTGGGTTATTATTATCATCATATTCCAATGTTACTTGGCTTTTAGCATCGGGACGTAAGTATTTTATTTGCTTATTTTCTCTACGTACTGCAGCAAGCTCTAATAAAATAGTATGAGCCATATCTAATGCTAAAGGCATATAATTTTCAGTGTCTTTTGTTGCATAGCCAAACATCATACCTTGGTCGCCAGCACCTTGTTCTTCTTTTTTCTTTCTATCAACGCCTTGGTTAATATCGC
>JAGNRZ010000182.1 GCA_017988335.1 Ferruginibacter sp. | reverse complement strand
GTCGTTTACACCATCTTTATCAGTATCAGGTATTGGGCAACCTTGGTAACGAGCCACACCTGGTACGTTTACACATTTATCTTCTTCATCATTGATACCATCTTTATCAGTATCAGGAATTGGACAACCTTGGTAACGAGCCAAACCAGCTACAGTTGGACATTTGTCATCAGCATCAGTGATACCATCACCATCACTATCTGGGCAACCACCTAAAGAGGCAACACCAGCAACATCTGGACATTTATCATCTGCATCAATAACACCATCACCATCTCTATCTTTTGGTGCTTCAACTACTGGAGGAGCTACAACTACTGGAGCGGCAGGTTTTTCACGACCAATATTTTGAGCAACACCTAATGAATAGAACATGTTATCATCTAATGTGCTTTTAGTTAAAGACAATCTATATTGAGATTGTACGAATATATAACTTGTGCTTCTTAAATTAACTTGGATACCTAAGCCCAAAGGAGCATAAGCACCAAACTTTTTTTCAACATAAGCACCACCAACCCCAGCTGTTAAAAATGGAGCTATTAAATGATTATCTCCATAAGGTCTTACATTTAATGTAGCTTCTACTTCTGGAACAAAGTCTTTTTTAGATAATACTGTTGAAGATAGATTTGGATAGTCGTAAAACATACCAGATACTTTACCTGAAAGGTCAATTTTATTTGTCAATCCTCTCCAATACGAAAGTGAAAAACCTTTACTCATTTCTCTTATTGAAGAGTAAACTTTACCAGAAATAGGAGATTTAATCCCTAAAGGGGCTCTAAAATCTGCCATGTTGTAATGTAACCCTAAAACACTCCCTTTTTTTGGTCCAGAAAATTTACTTTCCTGTGCAAAAGCACACAAAGAGATTAATGTTACTGCAAAAACTAACGATAATTTTTGTTTCATAAACTTTAGTTTGATTAATATTTTTTTCGTTCTTAATACGCAAATATAATGTTAAATTATTAAAAAATTCCAATAACCAAAATTTTTGGTACTAAATTTTACACTTTTATTTTTTTCCATTTACCTTTTTTAAAGATAAATATGCTAATTATTGCTAAAAACCCCTCTGCAACACATATTGCAATATACACCCCTGTTGTAGTCATTTTAAGATAATTAGCCATAAAATATGCCAATGGAATTTGTAATGCCCAAAAGGCTATAATATTGATGTATGTTGGGGTTTTGGTATCTCCAGCGCCATTAAAAGCTTGTGTTACCACCATACCATATGCAAAAAATAAATATCCAATTGACAATACATTTAAGCAAAGTTTTCCCTCTTTTATTGAAATTGGATTAGAAGTAAAAAACATCATTAAATTTTCTCCAAAAAAGAAAAAAATAATGGCTACAGCAGCAAAAAATACAAAAGCTATAAAGGCACTACGCCAGACCGATTTTTCTGCCCTTTCTGGCTGTACAGCTCCTAAATTTTGCCCAACTAATGTGGCAGCTGCATTTGCAATACCCCATACCGGTAAAAGGGTAAAAATGCAAATACGTATTGCTGTAAAATAACCATCTGCTCTTTCTTCGCCTTCTGCTGCAATAATAGATGCTAAAAATATCCAACTACAACTGGCTATTATAAATTGAACCATAGCACCAGAGGAAGTTCCCAATAATGCTTTTATGGTATCTTTTTTAGGTAGAAATTGTTTTATATTAATTCGAATAATGCTTTTACCATTAAATAAATGCCATAGTTGATAGATAACACCTACACTTCGCCCAATAGTGGTAGCTACTGCTGCTCCCATTAAACCCATTTGAGGAAATGGACCATATCCCATAATCAAAAGTGGATCAAGTATAATATTTATTACATTAGATACCAACAAAGCCTTCATAGCAATTGAGGCATCGCCAGCTCCTCTAAAAATACCATTGTTTACAAATAGTAACATAATTACTACATTGCTTATCATCATTAATTGTGTGAAATGATAATGTTCTTCAGCTATAGCCTTATCGGCACCCATTAAAAGCAATATTTCTTTTGGGAATAAAAAGCCAATTACACTTATAATTAAAGAAAACCCTACTGCAATTAAGATAGCTTGTGAGGCCACTGTAGAGGCTTCTTTTACATTTTTTTCTCCTACCCTTCTTGCAATTAAAGCAGTTGCCCCCATGGCAATGCCCCATGCAATAGAATATAATATACTTAAGGAAGACTCTGTAAGACCCACAATTGTAGCAGCACCAGTATGTACTTTATTTACAAAATAAATATCTACAATGGCAAAGGTTGATTCCAATAACATTTCTAATACCATGGGTACAGCTAATAAAAAAATAGCTTTATCTATACTGCCTGTGGTAAAATCTTTTATATCGCCTTTTAGGGCTTGCTTAAATAATTTTATAAAATTGGTTTTACTACCAATAGTTGTATTGTTTGTCATTTTATTTTAATTGAAATTATATGAAGTACAGAGCTAATTGTGTAAATCAGCAATTGCATTAAGATTTGTAAATGCTTAGAAACCTACTACGTAAAAGCTTCTAAGACTAATAACTACTTCATATTCGTAAGATTGTAGATAGTAAAGCTAAAGAAATTTATAAAGATGTGAAAAAAGTTTTTTGAATTGTACTATATTTGCAGCCCAATTTAAGGGTTTTGGTCTGGTAGCTCAGCTGGATAGAGCATCAGCCTTCTAAGCTGAGGGTCATTGGTTCGAATCCAATCCAGATCACAAAGGAGTTCATTTTATGAGCTCCTTTTTATTTTACAGCATTAGCACTACATCTTTCAATCTTGATGCTGGCAGTACCTTTAAGTTAATTAATTCGCCATTTTTTAGCTCTGCCTCTACAGTTGTATTATACGGTGCATGTAGTTTAAAATGTATGTCGGTATTTTTTTGCCATGCTGGAAAAAGCATTATTTTTTTCCCATCTGTTTGCAATAACATTTCTTGTAACCCTATCATACCACTTCCTCCCCAATTATAATCAGGCACCCAATCAAACCCTGGTCCCCAAAATGTAGGAAATCGCCTATTGGAGTTTTGCAGTTTTAATGAAGTTAATTTCCATGCATCCTCTGCTAATCCTAACCTTGCTGCCCATATATTATCCTGCTTCCAACCTACATAGCTTTTAAACTTTACTACATTGGTATCATATAAATATGTGTTTAAAGCAGTGTCTAAGCCTGGCTTACCCACTCCATAAATACCCCAAGGGAATACTGGATAAAGTTGTGTGGATTCAATATTATTAATTCGTTCCCAACTTTTAGCTGGGGCTATTGTAACTTTTTCATTAAAGCTTGAATAGTTAATATCTGGAATGCGATTTAAAAATGCTTGCCAATGGTTTATTTTTTGTTGTGTAAGATATTGTTGTGGCAATGCTAATAAACCTTTGGTTATTGTTTTTAGTGCGGCAATTGTGCTAGTAGAGTTATTCGCCATTTTATATGTTTCGCCACCGCTACCAGGGTATAAAATTAATTTACCATTTCCATCTAATGCTTTTACCCCTCTTTGTTTTGCTAAGTATTGATAATGCTCATCAAAAAACTGTAAACAACTTTCAATAAAGGGTATTTTATCTGAAATATTTTTACCCGTATATTCATGCTCTTGTAGCATCATTAAACAAAATTCAAACACAGTATCCCACTCATATTCTAGCCAAGCGTTATACTCAACCCCTTTATCAAAATTAGCAGGCCTTTTTTGCCCATACTCAGCATAATTGGGTAACCCAAAATTTTCCATTTGCTCGGTAAAACAAGCCCCGTTATGCTGCCAATACACTTTAGAACGTAACTCTGCATTTTTTAATATCCTCAAATAAAAATTTAATTGCGATTGCAATAAATCCCAATCACCATTTTTTATCATAGGAAAATAAACTAAGCGTTGGTTTTGCATGGTGTGCAAACCACCTCCCCAGTTTCTATAATCTGGTGTAAGTTTATTTGATGTATCGGTAAACACAGGGTCAACAGTAAGTAATCCGCCATTAAATTTTGTAGGCCAGTTACCTTTAGCATTTATAGCAAGCATATATCGAAATAGCATATAATTTTTCCCTACTTCCCATGGCTTACTATTTATATTTGCTTTGTCAATATGTATAAAACTTCTTTCCCAAAACTGTTGCCACCAAGCTTGTGTTTTAGCAAATGATGCAAAAGTATTTGGAGCATTTTTTTGTAAAGAATCAATACTTTTTTTCCAAGTGTTTATATCAGCAACTTGAGCTGTATGCAAATACAAATTGAGTACATGTTTTTTTGATGAGGTACGACTTTTAATTTTCCAAGCTTTGTAGTCGGCATTTACATATACGCCAGTTGATGTACCAACAGATTCAAAATTATTACCCCCAAACAAACCTCCAGAAGCTAAATTTTGTAAAGGATTGTACAATAATCTTTTTACAGAATCCATCCCCTGTTGCTTTACCGTTACATCAAAAATGGTGTTAGAAGTATTATGGTGATAAAACAGAATATTATTATTTTCAAAACCAATACTATCTTTTTTGTACACATTATTTTTAGGAGCTGCCCATTTCCATGAGTTCCCAAAATTTTCTCTTGTTTTTATTATTCTATCTTGATAACGCCAACTTTCATAAGCGGCTTCTACATTTATTTTTTTTGATGATGATACTTCAATATGTGCTATAGGGTTAAAAACATCTGCCCAAATTTTTATAGCGGCACTTACTCCATTATTTTCTCCTTCAACTGTTACATATCCATCTTGCAAATGCAACTCCTGCTTAAATTTTTTACCAGCTAAAGGATTGGGAAATAAATTCACTCTAATTCTACCTGATTTTAGCAGTGCATTATCCTCATTATAACTACCACTTTTGGCCACATAAATAAGTAGCTCTCCATTTTCTACCCACACATTCATTCCAATATCTCCGCCACCACAGGGCATACTTTCGGAGGAGTTTTTACTTTGTGTGTTCCAAACTACATTATAGCCTTTGTTGCTAACCTGTGCACATGTAAAAGTAAAAGTATGTATCAGTAGTAATAAAGAAAGATAGTATTTCATTAAAATAAAATTAAGATAAATGAAGATTTGTATTACTCACTTTTTTTCATAGCTCTGTACTTTTTAGGAGACACCCCTATTATAGTTTTAAAGCGTTTTGAAAAATAATAAGGATCATCAAAGCCCAGACCGAAGG
>JAGNRZ010000047.1 GCA_017988335.1 Ferruginibacter sp. | reverse complement strand
CTACTTAATGGGGTATTATAAAAAAGCAGTGTAATGAATTAATTAACCTCCATGCTTATTAGAATACGTTGGGCGTAAAATCACTAAAAGTATATGAAATTTCTATTAAACCTGTTTAAGTATGATATTAAGCTCAATGGCTGGCGGATAGCAGCGAAAAGCCCACAGCCATGCGATAGCAATGGCGAGGACTTGTAGCGAATAGCCGCAACTTATGCACAACAATGTACCTATTGCCCACAGCCCCAAAAATGAACTTTGCTATACGCCGTTAATTCGTTTTCTTTGCAAAACTTTCCTCAAATGGCTACACAGCAGCAAGCAATTTTAATTTTAAAAGACGGTACAATTTTTACAGGTAAAGCCTTTGGCAAAATAGGCACTACTACTGGCGAAATATGCTTTAATACGGGTATGACGGGCTATCAAGAAGTATTTACCGACCCTAGCTATAGCGGACAAATTTTAATAATGAACAATGCCCATATTGGCAACTATGGTACTATGGCTAAAGATGTAGAAAGCGATAGTGTAAAAGTAAAAGGGGTAATTGGTAGAAACTTAGAGGAAAAGTACAGTCGTTTTTTGGCGGAAGAAAGCTTACAGCAATATTTTGAAAAGCAACATGTAGTGGCGATTGATGGCGTAGATACCAGAGCCTTAGTGGCTCATATACGTACACAAGGGGCGATGAACTGTATAATTAGTAGCGAAAATTTAGATATTGCTAGCTTGCAAAGTCAATTACAACAAGTGCCTAATATGGATGGTTTAGAACTGGCCAGTACTGTAAGCACTACTAATCCTTATTTTTTAGGAGATGAAAAAAGTAACTTACGTGTAGCCGTACTTGATTTTGGGGTAAAGAAAAATATTTTAAACTGTTTGGTTGAACGTGGGGCATATGTAAAAGTGCATAATGCTAAAACACCGTTTGAAGAGTTGGAAAAATTTAACCCAACTGGTTATTTTATTAGCAATGGTCCTGGCGACCCTGCACCTATGGATTACGCTGTAAAAACTATAAAGCAAATATTGGCTACTGATAAACCTTTGTTTGGCATTTGCCTTGGGCATCAATTACTGGCATTGGCAAATGGTGTAAGCACCTTTAAAATGCACCATGGACACAGAGGTTTAAACCACCCTGTAAAAAATATTGTTACAGGCAAAAGTGAAATTACTACTCAAAACCATGGATTTGGTGTAAAGCCCGAAGATGTAAAAGCTAACGCAAATATTGAGATAACGCATGTTAATTTGAATGATGATTCAATTGAAGGGATTAGAGTGAAAGGGAAAAAAGCATTTTCGGTACAATACCACCCAGAGGCTACACCTGGTCCACATGATAGCAGGTATTTGTTTGATGATTTTGTGGGGATGATGAAATAGGATATGGAACGCTGGTAGTTATGATGGTGATGATTGGTATGATTTTTTTGAGAGGCGAACGCTGACCTGCCGGATGGCAGACAGGTAGTTAAGATGATTAAGATTGAGATGTTTTTTGTCATTTCGATGATAGGAGAAATCTAGGGAGATATGGGTGAAACAGATTGAGATTCATTTACACAGATTTTTTCAAGACTTTATTTGCATTATATACTTTACCTACCTCACTAACTTTCTTTATTTTTACAAAAAAACAAATGAGTAAATCTTTCGTTTTTATAGTGCTGGTTTTATTATTTGGTGCCGCTGCTTATTTTTTGGGTAAAAAAAACGGCAATAATCAAATGACAAGTACTGTTGTGCAAAATGTAAATTTAGTACAACAAATTGCTGAACTGGGGGCATTAAGTGTGCAAGGCACTACTTCTGCAAAAATTACTAATAACACAGGCAGTGGCGGCATGTGGGATAAATTTAAAAACTACTTAGCCGAAAATACATTGCAAGTAACTTTACCTTATGAGGCTAAATATGGAGTAAGTTTAAAAGATAAAAAAGTAACGGTTGATACTAAAGATAAAACGGTAATCATTAATTTGCCTAAATGCAAATTACTTAGCCTGCAATTACAATTAGATAAGTTGGAAATGATGAACCAAACTGGGTTATTTGCTAGCACTACTATAAAAGATTTAAGTGAGGCTCAAAAACAATTGTATGAGCAAGCTCAAACTAGCTTATCTACAAACGAAGGCTATATTAAACAAGCAGAGCTGCAAATAACTAATATTTTAAAAAACTATTACGAACCTTTGGGTTACACTATTCAATGTAACTTTACAGATAATACAACAAAACCTAAGGGCTAATGAAAATTGCTATCATTAACGGGCCAAACTTAAACTTACTTGGTAAAAGGGAAGTAGATATTTATGGACAAGAAAGTTTTGAAGATTTTTTAAAAAAACTAC
This sequence comes from Ferruginibacter sp., assembly GCA_017988335.1. Taxonomy (GTDB): domain Bacteria; phylum Bacteroidota; class Bacteroidia; order Chitinophagales; family Chitinophagaceae; genus Ferruginibacter. Next base: position 17,268 of record JAGNRZ010000047.1, on the reverse strand, counting down.
AACAACAATTTACCACAATTGAGTTTACATACTACCAAAGTAATGTAGAAGGCGAATTAATAAACAAATTACAAGAAGTTGGTTTTAGTTACGATGGAATAATTTTAAATCCTGGTGGTTACACACATACCTCAGTTGCTATTGGCGATGCAATTGCAGCCATTTCTACACCAGTTATAGAAGTACATATTTCAAATATTTTTGGCAGAGAAGATTTTAGAAAACTATCACATGTGTCTGCAAAAACCAAAGGTGTAATAAGCGGTTTGGGGTTAAAAGGATATGAGTTAGCGGTGCAATATTTTTTATAATAAAATTTGTTTTAATATTATTCGATTTATCATTTTGTTGTCATAAAAATATTTTTTTTGTAATTTTTATATAGAGCTACAAAATTTTAAAAATATTTTTTCTTCCCAAACCTCTTTCTATATTGGCTTTCCATAATTTTGTTTTTATATTCTATTTTTTTTGTATTAGTAAATTTAACCGACATAAAAAGTAGTAATTAAAAATTGGCACAATGCTTGAAATGTAAAACTTAAAATTTATATAATTATGAAGAAAGTAATCTTATGCGTAGCAATTTTAACCGCTATGCAATTTAGTAAAGCACAAACTTATTTAATTGGCGGTTTAAATGTAGCAAACATTACAAAAAATAGTGAAGGCAAGGTGGAGGACAACAATGCTTTGCTTAGTTTTAATGCAGGTTTTTTGCATAGGTTCGATTTATCTAAAGTTGTAGATATTGAAACTGGTTTATCTGTTACTGGTAAAGGGTCAAAGGCAGAAACTAATTTTACAAATAACGATTATGTAAAATCTACATTTAATCCAGTTTATTTAGAGGTGCCTTTGAATGCGGTTATTAAGGTTACTGATATTGCAAACAATGGTATATTTTTTCATGCAGGACCATATATAGCAATGGGAATCGCCGGAAAATCAAAAACAGAAAGTAGAATTGGTGTAATACAATCAAACTCATCATCAAAAATAGAATTTAGTAATGATAATCCGTTTACTAGCCAACAAGATGATGCTAATTATAATAAATTAAAAAGATTTGATTATGGCTTAAATGCTGGTGTAGGGATAAGTTTTAGCAAGGCTTTAATTAGATTAAATTATGGGTTAGGGTTAGCTAAAATAAACTCTACACAATCTAATAATTCTGTGGATGAGAAAAATAAATACAGAGTAGTTTCTTTAAATATAGCATTTAAATTAAATTAAAAAAGGGAAGCTGGAATAACGGACAAATTATACATCTTCAAAACAATAAAATATAAAAAATACTTTTAACTCTTTGCGTTTGTGTAGCATTGTTTTCATCTTATAAAAAAGATAATACCACACCAATGGAGTTGAGTTCTTATTAGCTAAGATACTGCCTTTTTTTAGGGCAGTATCTTTTATTTTTTATTAATATTTTTAATCAGTTTAAAAGTACTGCTATCCGTTTTAAATACACTGTAAAGCCCTTGTTCTTCTTGTGGAGGATCGGCACTGTAGGGCATACCTTTTTGCATAAATAGTTTATCATTTGTATTGCTATCTATACCAGCAAAGCCCCAAAAATTATAACCTGCAATATTATTTTGTTTGCCAATGGTAAAAACATAGGTAAAGTACTTATCTCTATTTTGTACGGTAGCTTTACTAGAGAATGAATTTTCATCTCTATGCATACCAAACTCTTCTATTACTAAAGGTTTGTTTATTTTTTTGCATAAATTAGCATGTTGTTCAATATAGATTTTTGTTCTTTGTAAAGTAGTGTCGGTTACAGCATGACCGCTTTCTCCATTATACCATTGCCAAGTTTTAGGCCACAAGTGTATGGTGGCATAATCTATAGTGGGCAAGGAGTGTATTGTAGAAAAAATAGCGGTGTCATAAAATGTGCTTAATGCACCTTCAACACCAATGGTTACTAAATGATTTTTATCTATACTTTTAATTAATGCAGAAGTGTTTTTTACCCATTTAATATAGCTTTGCGTAGCTTCTTTACGCATGGGTCTTGGTTCGTTTGCAAGCTCCCAAGCCATTATGGTATTATCGTTGTAATAATATTGTTTTGTAATGGTATTTTTACGCTTTAAAATATGGGTAATAAACTTGTTGAAAAATGATATACAATTATTACAACTATAAAATTTTGAAATGTAATCACAATATTTATCCCAATCCCATAATGAGGTTTTAGGAAGAGGAGGAGTACCATAGCCATTCCATTGTAGGTATTGAGCAAAACCGCCACTCCATTCCCAATTATTATTAAGTACAAAAACAATTTTTAGCTTTCTTTTTTTTGCTTCCACTAGCAAATAGTCAAATCCTTTAAGTAATTGTTCGTTATAAATACCTTGCTGGGGTTGAATGCTAGGATATATTCTGTACGGATAAGTGCTATCGCCTTCACTACTAATAAACACCCTTAAATTAGTGATATGATTTGCTCTTAGAAAATCAAGCTCAGATGTTAATCTTTTTTTATTATTTAATAAATAACCACCATACCAATAATTAGTTCCTTTAAATTGATATGTTTGCTTATCCAATACAAAGGATATTTTTTTTGCTTTTATAAAAGATGATTGTGCAATGGCAGTTTTGCTTGAATTAAGGCTCAATACAATTAGTAAGCAAATGAATTTTATCATATTAATTTATAGGAAAATTTATTAGTAAGGCTTATAAAATTACTCGTAATAACAATCCATACCCAGTATCTTTTTTAGGATTATCTACTATACGTACTACATGCAAGCCTGCTTCTGTCCACACTTTAAACAGTTCGCCTTTTTTGCGTTTTACTAATTCTCTATCTAGTTGCGGAAGCATTATGCCTTTTACAAACCAACCCAAATCGCCTCCTTTAATTGCTGTTTGATAATCGGCACTGTAAACAGACGCCATTTTTGCAAAGGTTTCGGTTTTGCTATTTATTTTATTAATGATGCTATCGGCAAGGCTTTCGGCAAACTTAGATCTGTACACAGCAGTATCTAACACAATATGCTGCACATGATAAAATGTGTTAGGTGCTTTAAACAATAATTTAATAAGGTAGTTTGCTTTTTTAAAAGGGCCATACACTTTGCCTACTTTACCATGATAAGTAAGACTATCAGCAATACCCATAAAATTTGCAGTGCTTACTACAACTATGGAATCTATTTTATATTTCTTTTTTAATTTAAATTTTACATAACCGATGGGGTCGGGGGTGGCTTCTAATTCCTTTTTTATTTGTGTTAGAGATTGTGCATTAGATGCAAAAACACAACTAATTAAAATACCAATAAATACTAGCTTCTTCAAAATTTGTTTTTTTTCAAAGATAAAGAATGCTTATTGTTTTTCTTAAATATTGAAATGTTATTTCGTTTAGCTTCTACGTTCCACAAGGCAGCAGTTGTTATAATTTGGGGTAGTTGCTTTTGTTCTATATCTTTTAATGTTAATAGCTCAATGCTGGCTAATATTTTTCTTTTTTTAACTTCTAATTGTGGAAACTCATTAATTAAATCTTGCCCTCGGCAAAAGCCAACATCTATGCCATTGGGTATTTTATTAATAAAACAAAAAATTCCATGGTAATAATAGAAGGGAATTTTATAACTAAATTTTTCCTGCACATTAGGCACTAATTGTAAAATTAATGAACGAACTTTTGTGGCAATTTGCTTTTGATGAGTAGGTAAATCATCTATATAAATATCAACCAGATTCATTTATAATGTAAGCTTTTTAATAACTAATTTTACTTGTTTTTTAAAAGCATCTAACTCAGCTAATTGGTCTTGTATAAAACTGTTATCTTCTAATTTGCCAATTACTTTATTCATTTCTTCATTGGTTTCGTACACCATTTTTCTAAAAGGGTTTGAATAGTCTTTGGCTCTACTATCATAAATACCTTTACTCATCCATTCTTTTGTAGTTATGGCTTTTTGTAGCAGTTCTTTAAATAGAGTAGGAGTAAATTGTTTTGGTGTTATATTTAAAATTTCTAGCAATGCCGTATATGCATGATTTAGTTTATCTGTATCATAACATTCACCTTGTAAGCGATAAAAATTATGTACTTCTTCCCAACTTTTTACTTTGCCACCAACAATATTTCTTTTTAATTTTTCTACTTCATCTTTTTGAATTAATTGCCCACCAATATTTAGCCATTGGCTGCGTTGCACTTTAGCTGACAATGTTTTTTTAAGTTCATCAAAGCTGCTAATTTTTTTTGTGGTAAGATGATTGAAAATTTCTATCACTCCATAATATTGTATCAATTCTTTAAATAAACTAATGGTTTGAGGCACTTTTACTACTTCAGTTTTCCGTTTTGTATTTTCCCAGCCAGTAACATAAGCTATACCATTTTCATTTACTTGTAAACTAGATAACAACTGTAGGCTATCAAATATTTCGTTACTAGTATCTGGTGCTAAGTAATTAAATTCTATTCGTTGAATTTTTTGGGTACGTCTATCTCTATCTGCATACTTCCATGCATTACGGGCAAGGGCATACATATTGTACATAAACCAATAGGCAGGCATTACTACCAATTTATCATTAGCTACGTCATTACTTACTAAACTAAAAGGAACAGGTATGTTTAACTCCGCCGGAAAATCGCCTTTAGCAATTATGGTAAATGATGCAAATTTTGAATTGTGTTTTAAACTTACACAAAGCCCTGGCCAAAAGCCACGACCTGCTACAATTTCACCATCTGCCCCACGGCTATTATGATTACTGCCAATAGTAGCACCGGCAGCCATATTGCTTTGCCCCATTATTAATGATGCACACAAAAAAGAATTATTATGATGCTGCTCATGTGCAGGAAAAATTAAAGAGTTTAGTACTTCACAACAACTAATAGTACTGTTATTACCTAAGTATGAGTTAATAAGCCTTGCTCCATATTTTAATTGACTATGGCTTGCCATTACAAACCTAACTGCTTTAACGCCATAAAATATTCTGCATCCATAGCCCACAATTCCATTTACCATTTCACAACCTTCACCAATTTGCGATTTGCGTTTACTGTCACTGTTAACTGTGAGATTTTTTAATTTATTAGCACCTTTAAAATAAGCATCAGTTCCTATTTTAACATCTTTAATAATACCACAATTTTTAATAACAGTTCTATCGCCAATTGTGCCGTAATAGCCTCTTTGGGTATCAAATTGTTTTTGAGTAAAGGCTACAAATTTTTCTAGTAAGGCATCATTGTCTCTGTACTTACTCCACATATAAGCATCGCCTACTAACATGCCATTAAACGGAATTACTTTTCTTCCTCCATTTTCATTGCACAATTCCATCCATGTTCTTATTCTTTCATCTTCACCATCTTGTAAAATTCCATTTCCAAATTTTGAATTATCGGTACAAGCCAATTCATTTACATTAGCAATCATTACATCGTTTCCAACAATATAATGGCTTAAATAATCAACATGGTCAATACATACATTATTGCCAAAGTCACAGCTAATAATTGTGCTATTGTACAAGCCCACAGGCATTCGTAAATTATGAAACTCCAAGTAAAATGATTCTAAAATACCAATACGAACTAACCCATGAAACTTACAATTTTTTATTAGCTCGGGGTTGAATGGAGAAGCTACTAAAATATTATTCCAATCGTCGCTTGTATTTCTGTTTCTTACTAATACTTCAATTTCTAATGCAGAAAGTTTGCGATATTTTATACCACTTGTATTTTGTTTATAGCGTAAGTGGTATTCATCTTTTCCTTTTGGTATGTAGTTGGGGGCTATAAAATTATAGCCAAGGTTATTTACTGGATGTTTTGATATGATATTCATTTTACCCCTGTCCCCTAAAGGGGAACTTAAATTTAAAGTTTATAATTTTTTCAAGTTCAAATAAACTTGGATTAGTTGAAATTTTTATTGTACTAAAGTTAGTAAAAACTTATTTCTACTTAACAAAGAAGTTTTGTAAAGCTTAATTCAACTATGAATTAGTAATACTGTAAAGAAAGGCTTTGATAATTTGAAACCAAGTTCCCCCTTCAGGGGGCAGAGGGGGTTATTCTACCGTTACACTCTTAGCCAAATTTCTTGGTTTGTCAACATCAACACCTTTTAATGTACCTACGTAGTAAGATAAAAGCTGCAATGGAATTACACTTAAAATGGGTGCAATAATTTCATCGGCAGTAGGTATGCTAAAGTTATCGTTGCTAAGTGTTGGGCTTACCTCATCACCATCAGTAATAATAGAAATAACCATGCCTTTACGGGCTTTTATTTCTTGCATATTACTTACAATTTTTTCGTGGTAACTATCTTTTGTAGCAATAAATACCACAGGCAGTTTATCATCAACCAAAGCAATAGGGCCATGCTTCATTTCGGCGGCAGGGTAGCCTTCGGCATGTATGTAGCTGATTTCTTTTAGTTTTAAAGCACCTTCTAATGCAATTGGGAAGTTGTAACCTCTACCTAAAAATAAAAAGTCGCTAGCATCCTTGTATTTTGCGGCAATGGTTTTTAATTCATCAGCATTCTTTAAAATAGCTTCTACCTTTTCGGGTACATCTTGCAACTCTTGCAAAAGTTGTAAATAATACTCATTAGTAATAGTGCCTTTTGCTTTAGCAACTTTTAAAGCCATCATATATAATACTGCTAACTGGCCTGTAAAGGCTTTTGTGCTAGCCACACCAATTTCTGGACCGCTATGAGTATAAGCACCTGCATGGCTTAGCCTTGCAATACTTGAACCCACCGCATTAACCACACCAAAAATAAATGCACCTTGCTCTTTAGCTCTTTCTAACGCCACTAAAGTATCGGCAGTTTCACCACTTTGGCTTATAGCAATAATAACATCGCCTTTATTTACAATAGGGTTGCGGTATCTAAATTCACTGGCATATTCAACCTCCACAGGAATTCTACATAACTCTTCAATAACATACTCTGCCACCAAACCAGCATGCCAGCTTGTACCACAAGCCACAATCATTATTCTATTGGCATTTTTTAATTGCTCAATATTATTTTCAACACCAGCCATAGTAATAGTGCCAGCAGCAGCGTCTAATCTACCACGTAAGCAATCATGTATGGTGCTGGGTTGTTCAAAAATTTCTTTAAGCATAAAATGTTCGTAGCCGCCTTTTTCAATAGCTGCTAATTCCATATCTAGCTTAGTTATAAACGGAGTAATTTTTTCGTTACCTAAGTTTTTAAGAATTAATTCATCAGGTTTTACAATGGCTAATTCGTAATCGTTTACATATACCACTTCTTTAGTGTACTCAAGCATTGGGCTAGCATCGCTACCCAAAAAATGTTCGCCTTTACCCACACCAATTACCAAAGGGCTACCTTTTCTTGCAGCAATAATAGTATCTGGCGAAGCTTCATCAATTAACAAAATGCAATAAGCTCCGGTAACTCTTTTTAGAGCAACTCTTACCGCTTCTTCTAAATCACATTCATTATTTTCTCTAATATCTTCAATAAAATTTAGTAATACTTCTGTATCTGTATCGCTGGCAAATTCGTAACCCTTATTTGCTAACTCTTTTTTTATTTGAGCATAATTTTCAATAATGCCATTATGTATCATGGCCAATTTGCCCGTTTTACTTTGGTGAGGGTGAGCATTTCTATCGCTAGGCTCACCATGAGTAGCCCAACGAGTATGCCCAATACCAATATTGGCCTGTAAATCTTTACCAATAATGCTTTCTTCCAAGTCGGCTACTCTACCTTTCTTTTTATACACTTTTAAGCCGCCGTTAAGTAGGGCAACACCCGTACTATCGTAGCCACGGTATTCTAAACGTTTTAAACCTGTAATTACAATCGGATAGGCTTCTCTATGCCCTGTATAACCTACAATTCCACACATAATTTTTATTTTTTTGGAACAAGCCAAGTGCATAGCCAAACTTTGGTTGTGTCACTCACTTGTACTGTATTAACTATATTCAACTTTTATCATAGCGTATAGGCTACTTTTGAACGCTGCAATTTAATGATTTTGTAGCCAATTTAAGTTGAGTATTACTAACGTTTAGTTGCAATTAAAAAGTATTCATTATTTTGCTATATGAATTACAGTAAAAAACATCCAAATTGTAGAACTGCTAGATACACTTTGTTTACTTTATCTACTCTATTTACTTTACTTACCTTAACCACACTAGCCCAAAAGCCCATTTTTAAAGCCGGTACCACTATTTACCTAGTACGCCACACCGAAAAAGATACAGGCAATAACCCACCGCTTACACAAGCAGGCTTTGAAAGAGCAGGAGATTTAATGCGTTACCTGCAAAATAAAAATGTTTCTAAAATTTACAGTACCAAATATAAGAGAACCAACCAAACAGCCGATAGTTTAAAACTAGCCCAAAACCTAACCACTATTATTTACGAAGCCGATACCATAGGCAATGATTTGGTTGCAAAAATTAAAGCCAATGGCGATGAAGGAAAAACAATTTTAGTAGTAGGGCATAGTAATACGGTGCCTAAGTTAATTAGGCGATTGGGAGTGACGACATTTGCAATGCAAAATTTACCTGATACCGAATTTGATAATTTATTTATTTTGAGATATAAGAAAAGGAAAGTATTATTTAAAGGGACTAAGTATGGTGAACATTCTGGATTAATTATTCGTTAAATTAAACTAATGATAGCACTTTACTTAATATACTGCACTTTCTTAATTATTTTTTGTGGCTTCTTTTTTCTCATCACAATTGCATCTTCTCATCAATTTGTATCTATGGAATATTTTTATTTGATGATACTTAGTTTATCTTCCTTATCCTTTATTATAACAATATTTTTGATTTTAAGAAGACTTTTTACACAACAAACTATAAAAGGCAAATATCTTCAATGGTTGGTGTTAGTCAATATTATTTTTTTTGTTTATTACGCATATGAGTTTCTTTATGATAATGAAGATGTAATTTATATAAGTTACTCCCCTTTAATAGGTATTGTTTTGTCAATAATAGTATTTATAAGCTTTAGAATGAAAAGCTTACCACATCAGTAACCAGTGGTGCAAAAATCACCAAATCAAACATCAAAAAATCGCAGATTAAAGCAGTACTCCCTTCAAAAACAAAAACGCCACACTAAAATAAATCAACAACCCAGTAACATCAACCAATGTAGCAACAAATGGGGTAGAGGAAGCGGCAGGGTCGGCACCCAAGCGTTTTAAAAGTAATGGCAAAGTAGAGCCTACTAAAGTACCCCAAAGCACTACACCTAATAAGGATATACTAATAGTAAGGGCAATACGAATATAATGTACTCCAAAAGTAAGTGGAGATAAAAAATGCCAAGTAGTAATTACTAAAATGCCAAAAAAAGCTAGAGTTCCACCTAGTAGTAAACCACTAAAAATTTCTCTGCGGATAATTTTCCACCAATCGGCAATGGTAACCTCACCCAATGCCATGGCTTGTATAATTAATGTACTGGCCTGGCTACCACTATTACCACCACTAGAAATAATTAAGGGAATAAAAGTAGCTAGCAATACCACTTTTGCAATTTCATCTTGAAACTGCTGCATAGCGCCAATAGTAATTAGCTCACCAAAAAATAAAATAATCAACCAAATAATTCTTTTACGGTAGAGCTTAAAAAGTGGCATTTCGGTATAGGGTTCATCTAGTGCTTCTGTACCACCTATTTTTTGAATATCTTCCGTATATTCTTCTTCTGCTACCCACAAAATATCATCAATAGTAACAATGCCTAATAACTTATTGCTTTTACTTACTACCGGTAAAGCCACTCTATTATTCATTTTAAAAACATCATTAGCAATTTCTTGATCATCCTCTGCATGTAACGAAATAAATCTTCCGTCCATTAAATCACTCACTTTTTTATCTGGCGAAGCCAAAATAAAATCTTTAATACGGATGTCATCTAACAGTTCTCCTCTATTATTAATTACATAAATAACATCAATGGTTTCGCTATTTTTTGCATAACGACGTATGGTGTCAAATGCCTCTGCAATGGTATCGCTTTCATATACATACACATAATCAGGAGTCATCAACCTACCCACACTATTTTCTGGGTAACCTAAAAGCGATAAGGTTATTTTACGTTCATCACTATTTAATGTTTTTACCAACTCTCTTACAGCATTGCTAGGTAATTCACTTAAAAAAGAAGTTCTATCATCTGGCGGTAGTTCATTTAATAATTCGGCTGTTTTAAAAGGCGGTAAATCATGAATAATTCTTTTTTGCGTAGGTAACTCCAATATTTTGAATACACTTACAGCTCTGTGCAGCGATAAATGCCCAATAATTTGACCTTCATAATCTTCGTTTTCATAAATAATATCGGCTACATCACTAATATTTTGGTGATTTAAAAACTCTTGAATTTGTAATTTATCTTCCGATGCAATTACTTCTTCAAATTGTTGTTGTAATGATATTTGCTCTAATTCAACCGACATTAATTAATATTGTATAAGCTTGCAATTTACTAAATTAAAACCATGCTTTACCATAGTTTATATATTGATAACACCACTCAAAAGGGTAGAGGTGTTTTTACAAACGCTGCCATTGAAAAAGATACCTTAATTGAAATTGCTCCAGTAATTATTATGCCTGCGGCAGATAGAGAGCATCTAGATAAAACCCTTCTGCATGATTACATATTTGAATGGGGTACAGATGGTAAGCACTGTTGTATGGCATTGGGTTACGTACCAATATACAACCACAGTTATAAAAGCAATTGCATTTATATAATGGATTACGATGAAAATAATATTTGGATAAAAACAGTAACCCAAATTGAAGCAGGAGAGGAGCTTACCATAAATTACAATGGCGATTGGGATGATGAAAAAAAGGTGTGGTTTGATGTAGTTTAATGCTTACTTATAATCATTAAATCCTTTACCTTCAAAAATTTTAGGTATACATTTTTCAATTCTACTTTGTCTTGTAGCACTTTGTTTGGGTTGAGAAAAATGGATTAAATACCCTCGTTGCTTACCTGGAGTAAGTGCATTAAACGCCGCTTTAAAAGCAGGTAGTTCATCAAATTTGGTTTGCAGTTCTTCAGGAATTTTTTGTTCGGTTATTTTTTTAAAACTTACTTTTTTCCCTTGCTTTTCTATTTCAATAGCTTCTTTAACATAGCTTTTTATAATAACTTTTTGTTTGGTAATTTGTTTTACATCTGTAAACTTCAGCAACTTAGCCGATTGTGAATTTTCGCCAGGTTGCACTAAAATATGTTGCTCATCTTTTAGTAATGCTCCCTTAAAAAAATTGATGGAGCAAAAGTCTTTAAATGCAGCTACGATAAGTACATTTTTTCCATCTGCTGTATAAGTAGGCATGCTCCATTTTAATTCTTCTGTAAGTCCACATTCAAGCATTATCATTCGTAATGCTACTAACTCTTTTTGCCAATTGTTTACTTTACATTGAGGTGTGTTATACAAATTGCATCTACCACAACCAGCAATTAAATAGTGATCCACTTTGGGGTTCATTTTGCAAAATTAATTTATGCAATTATTTAAAAGCATTTCTATTTAGAAGGAAAATACAGGTCCAAAAATTTCACAATTTTCTGCATTTATTGAGTTTCCAATATCGTCATATAGCTTACAACTAAATCTTGCTTTCCAATCTTTCTCATAAAGTCCATCAATAGATTTTTTATCTGTTAGCGATATTTGTTCAAATATGTCCGAAATGTTAATGTTTTTTGAATGCCAATTCTTATTATTATTGTCAGTATAAGTAACTACGATACCATCTGCAATTTGGTCACTACAAAATAATCTAAGCAGCCCAAATCTTTTTATGCCGTTAGTAAAAAGTAATTTCATTTCGTCTTTCGGTTTAGGGCTTGGCGAAGTGGGGGAAATCGAAACTCAAATGTTCAATTAACCACAAATGTTGATAGAAGTACGAATGTTCAAAATTAGCACTTCAGCCCCCATTTTGCCAAACCCTTGTTATGCCCAGTGCTTCTTTTTGTCAAGCCCATATTTGTAATTGTTGTTCTTGTTGTTTTATTTTTAGTCCGTGATTATGTTCTGCAAAGTCGCCTGTGTCAAAATTACAAACTAATGCTTCTACTACTGTTCGTCTGTTCTCAATACTTCCACCATTGTGATAAAAATGGTCTTTTGTAACAACATTAAACTTGTTCCAAAATTTCTCTATCATTTCATTTTGTCGCCAGTCGTTGTGGTGCCAAGTCGAAAGAATAAATTTGGCTTTTGTTTCACTCAACAAATTGAATAAAAGTTCTTCGTCTTTTTCTGTCCACCCATTATAATAGTCAACGTGTCTACCATAATACGGTGGGTCGCAATAAATTATATCATTTTCAGTCGCCAAAGGGATAATTTCAGCAAAAGATTTATTGTGAAATGTCCAATTTGGTTCAGGTTGAATAATTTGAGAAACTTTGGAAACCTGATTAGTTATTTTTGTAATGTATGCCTGTGCAAAACGGTCAGGTTTTTTACAAAATGGAATATTCCAATTTCCTTTATTGTTAAATCGCATCATTCCATTAAAGCCTGCTCTTGAAAGGAATATAAAGTCATATGGTGAATATTCTCCTGCATTAAATCGAGTTCTAACTCTTAAATAATGTTCATAACCATCATTTTCTGCTTTACTTAATAATTCGCCTTCTTGTTCCAAATATTGTTTCATTAAATGTGCTGAAACATCTTTGCATTGAAGCGATTTATAAAAGTTTATGATATGCGGATTGGTGTCATTTAAAATTGCTTTTTTATAACCAGAGTTAAATGCAACTACACCTGTTCCTAAAAATGGTTCTATCCATTTTCCTGCAACTTTTGGGGCAAGTTCCATAATCCAAGGAACTAACTTGGTTTTTATACCTTGACTTTTTATTGGTGGAACAATTACTCTCATTTCTCTTTCTTGTTTGAAGTTTTAGAAACGATTTTATCCCACAAGTCAGTCCTTCCTTTAAATTCTAAAAAGTCTTTTAAAGTAGTAATTTTTACAGTTTTGCCATCCTTAATCATTGTGGCAGAACCGTGATTTATCCAATATTCATCAAACCATTCTTCGCCTAATTGACTGAAAATTCCATTGCCACTTTTCAAATCAGCAATATCTACAATAGAGCCAATATTTGCAGTATTTCCAGAACCTTGTTTGTCGCTTGCAATTTTCCACTTTTCCGAAGCAAAGAAGTCGAAATCTTTGATTACAGAAGTTATAGATTTTAAGTTTTTAACCGTTGTAACTTCTCTTTCGCCTACTTTTTTGTTAGGTGTTTCGTATTCTTCTTGAAGTTCTTGAACTTGGAATATTTCAGTTTCGGAAAAATCGTCTGTAATGTCAGTTCTCGTATAAATAACACCTAAACAAAAATGACCTGTGTATTGATTATATGGAAACTGAATATTTTTGTCTTTATCTCTTTCTTTAAAGTATCCACCGTGACTACCCAAAGTAAAACCATCAGTTTTGTCATTGCGTCTAAAAGTTGTTTTAAAATAAATTGCAAATTTTACATTTTCATTCTTCTTGTGTACAAAAGTTAAATCGGGATACCAATTTTGTTTTTCAGCAAGTATTATTTTATAACCAATGCTTTCAGCAAATTGTAAGATTTGTGGAAAAATGTGTATTTCGAGTATTTTAGAAACAATTTTTGTGTCAGAAGATATAGTATAAACGTTTTTATAAACGTCAATAAATCCTTTTATAGACCAGTCGCCATTGTCAGTTGAAACGTACTTTTCAAGTCTGTCAGCAAACTTATCAAGCTCTGTTTTGAAGTCCGATTTGTATTTATTCTTCTCTTTTAAGTCCATAATGCAAAGTTACAAAAATTAAGTTGGGCAGTTAGTATAATGTCTGTTTTTTGTCCAACTTTTGAGGTTCGTAGTGTCGTTCATAGCATTGGGCATAACACATCCTTATAAGCCGAACTGCCAGCTCTTGTAAAATCTACAGATATATTATTTCTAAAATCTGTACCACTATTGTCATGAATTTCAAATATAGTGGTGCCTAAGTAGAACTGATAATTAGAGTCATTTGGCAAACAAGATCCATTTAACGGCATTGATCCTCCAGGATCGCTAATAGCGGTTCTAAAATTAGTTGTTTGGTAAGAACTAGAATATGAAGACTTCCAATCTATATTGACACCATTTATCTTACCTCTAAAATAAAAGAATTCTGTAGTTTTCGTATCTGCTTTTTTGCATGAAACAAAAAACATTATTGGGAAAAAAAGAATGACACAAGCTAATAAAGATGTTTTCATAATTAATTTACAAGATGTTTTTAAATTGATTTATCATATTTAGTATGAATTTACATAAATATAAAATATTTTGGATAATTAAAGTTATAAAAAAATACCCCAGTTTTAACTGAGGTATTTTTTAAATAATCAATAAATAACGCTTACTTTCCAATACTTGCCTTAATAACATTCAAAGCACCACCTGCTTTAAACCAACTAATTTGTTGATCGTTATAGCTATGTTTTACTTGTATGGTTTCGTTGCTACCATCGGCATGGTTTAATACTAATTGTAAGTTTTTACCAGGTGCCATGGTTAACAAGCCCTCAATATCAAATGTATCATCTTCTAGTATTTTATCATAATCGGCTTTATCGGCAAAGGTTAAGGCCAACATACCCTGTTTCTTCAAATTGGTTTCATGTATTCTTGCAAAACTCTTAACCAACACAGCTCTTACACCTAAATGGCGTGGCTCCATGGCAGCATGTTCTCTACTACTTCCTTCGCCATAGTTTTCATCTCCCACAACTATACTACCAATACCTGCAGCTTTATATGCTCTTTGTGTATTGGGTACAGTACCCTGCTCACCCGTTATTTGATTTTTTACATTATCTGTTTTTTCGTTAAAATAGTTTACTGCACCAATTAGCATGTTGTTGCTAATATTATCTAAGTGGCCTCTAAACTTTAACCATGGTCCAGCCATACTAATATGATCGGTTGTACATTTTCCTTTGGCTTTTATTAAAAGTTTTAAGCCTTTTAAATCTATACCTTCCCATGCTGCAAAACTATCAAGCAATTGTAAACGCTTGCTATCTGGGCTTACCAATACTTGCACAGCACTTCCATCGGCTGCCGGAGCTTGAAAGCCAGCATCTTCAACAGCAAAGCCATTTTTTGGTAAATCATCACCAGTTGGAGCATCTAGCTTTACTTGTTCGCCTTTATCGTTTGTTAAAGTATCCGTTAATGGGTTAAAGCCTAAGTTGCCAGCGATTGCCATTGCAGTTACAATTTCTGGACTAGCTACAAATGCATACGTATTTGGATTACCATCGGCACGTTTTGCAAAATTTCTATTAAAAGAATGTATGATGGTATTTTTTTCTTGCTTTTCGGCACCCATTCTATCCCACATACCAATACATGGGCCACAAGCATTTGCAAAAATATTTGCCCCTATACTAGTAAAAGTATCTAGTATTCCATCCCTTTGTACTGTATATCTAATTTGCTCACTACCTGGATTAATATTGAATTCGGAGTTTACTTTTAATCCTTTTTCACCAACTTGCTTAGCCAAACTTACTGCTCTACTTAAATCTTCGTAGCTACTATTGGTACAACTTCCTATTAAACCAACTGAAATTTTTGTAGGCCAACCATTAGCTTCGGCTGCTGCCTTTAGTTGACTTATTGGCGTTGCTAAATCTGGAGTAAAAGGTCCGTTTACATGTGGCTCTAATTCACTTAAATTAATTTCATACACTTCATCAAAATATTTTGATGGATTGGCATAACATTCTGCATCACCAGTTAAATGCTCTTTTATAGCGTTAGCAGCATCAGCAACATCGGATCTATCAGTAGCTCTTAAATATTTTTCCATACTTTCATCATAGCCAAAAGTACTTGTAGTAGCACCAATTTCGGCACCCATATTACAAATAGTACCCTTACCCGTACAACTTAAACTTACAGCACCTTCTCCAAAATATTCTACAATAGCATTGGTACCACCTTTTACAGAAAGTATTCCTGCTACTTTTAAAATAACATCTTTTGCACTAGCCCAACCATTTAGTTTTCCTGTTAATTTAATACCAATTAATTTAGGCATTAATAACTCCCAAGGTAAGCCAGCCATTACATCGCAAGCATCGGCACCACCAACGCCAATAGCCACCATACCCAAGCCACCTGCATTTACAGTATGGCTATCGGTTCCAATCATCATTCCACCAGGGAAAGCGTAGTTTTCTAAAACAATTTGGTGTATGATACCAGCTCCTGGTTTCCAAAAACCTAAACCATATTTGTTACTTACACTGCTTAAAAAGTCGAATACTTCTTTGCTTTCATTATTAGCAAATTCCAAATCGGCTTTTGCGTTATTTTTTGCCATAATTAAATGGTCGCAATGTACAGTACTAGGTACAGCTACAGTTGGTCGGCCTGCTTGCATAAACTGCAACAATGCCATTTGTGCAGTTGCATCTTGCATGGCTACTCTATCGGGGTTAAAATCTACATAACTATTTAAACGAGGATATTCTTTTAACTCCATGCCCTTATCTAAATGGGCATATAGTATTTTTTCTGCTAAAGTTAAGGGTTTGCCTAAGGCTGCTCTTGCAGCTGCAACTCTTTCTGGGAATTTGGCGTATAAGCCTTTAATCATTTCAATGTCGAAAGCCATAGTTGGTTATGATTTTAAATGTATGATGTGGAAATTTATCAAGATGTGCAAATTTACAAAAACTCAATCACTATATAAAACGATTGTTTTTATTAAAATAGTTTTAAATTAGCAGTATGAATAGGTTTAAGCATTTTATTGAGTGGCATGTATTTGGTGTATGTACTGCCATAGGCGAAAAAATGGGCATTGCCACGTCAACTATTCGTAAGTATTTTATTTACATTTCCTTTATAACAATGGGATCTCCATTAATTATTTACCTTTTTGTAGCGTTTTGGATGAATATTAAAAACTACATTTTTACCAATAAGAGAAACCCCATAAAATATTAGAAAATATATTTAGCTAGTTATCAATAATAAATACAATTAGCAAAAAAAATATTGTTACGACATTAGTAAGCTATGCAACTAAATGCTTTCATGCTACGACTACATTGCGTAAATCTTAATATAATAGGAATTTACTAAGATTTCCCGTTTTAAACC
>JAGNRZ010000046.1 GCA_017988335.1 Ferruginibacter sp. | reverse complement strand
CCATACATTTATACGGCGTAACCACCACAGAATTTTTAAGCAGCCATAAATGGGTAAAGCATGAGCTTTGCCATATTAAGCAATACAAGCAACATGGCTTTATGGGTTTTTTAGTAAAATATTTATGGGAAAGTATTAAGGTTGGATACTACAAAAATAAGTTTGAAGTGGAGGCTAGGGAGGCAGAGGATGTTTGAGTTTTTCTATTTTTTAATCCCACTATCTTCACAGATTGGAATTTTTTCCCAAAATAAATGAACCGAGTCTCTCAAGCATTCTGGTACTTTATTATCATATTGTAACAAATTTTTTTCTGGGTATTTTGGCGAAAATCTAACGAAATAGCAATCGCCTATTTTATATCCACTTAAACCCATAAAATCTCCTTTGTAAAGCAAGTTTTTGTACGAAAATTCATACTCATAACGTACGCCATCCGATGATGGGAATGCAGCGTTGATTGTTGCTATACCATAAACACCCACAGCTTTTAAATAGAAAAAAAGCCAAAAAGTATAGCTTACTAAAATGCCAATGAAAATGCATAAATAACGCATAGGTTTTGACATATTTTTTAAAAAATTATAAACTCTATTAATCATCTACTTGCATTTAATATTTTTTGAATTCGTTTTTTACTCTCTTCGGCAGTTATCAACTTAATCTTACCGCTTTTGTATTCATCATAGCGTTTATCTAACTCCTTTTTTATCTCATCTGTATAATGTAGTTTTTTATTTTTCATAAAATATACTTTTAAATTTATAAAATCCACTCCACCTCTCCCCACTCAAACTCCCTTTCCATTACATCTTTACAATGCAAAATACCTTTTTCATCTACATGCTTTATAGTGGTTTCAAAAACAATATTGCCTTTTTTAAGTTTTACTTGCTCATCTTTTTTATATAAAACAGCATTGTAGTTTTTAAGTATGCTAGCCACATCAATATTTTGTACAGCGGCTACTAATTGTGTATGTAATTGTTTTGCCAACAGCAATACATCATAACTATTCCCTGTAATTTGCTGTAACGAGGTGGGGTTGGGCAATAAAGGGTCAAACTCCAATTGATTAATATTTAACCCAATACCCACCACTGCCCAGTTCCAATTTTTACCAGTGTAGTTGTTTTCAATTAGTATTCCCCCTGCCTTTCTGTCACACCAGTAAATATCATTGGGCCATTTAATAGTGGTGTTTTTTAAAGCATATTGGGCAAAAAATTGCTGTACAGTAGTAGCCATTAGCATATTAAATAAGTAAGGCTGTGGCAATTTTAGGGTATCAGCGGCAAAAATTACGGATAAAATTATATTTTGCCCTGGCTGGCTATGCCATTGCTTACCCCGTTGCCCTTTTCCATCGGTTTGTTTTTTGGCAAAAAAAACCATGCCATCTTTTGCTTTGCCTGCCGCTATTTTTGCCATGGCATAGTTGTTGGTACTATCCACAGTATCTAAAACTTCAAAAAAAAGTGCTTTTAGCATAAACAAGCAAATAAGATAGTACTTTTGAGGTATAAATCGGCTGTTTTAATTATCTTAAAGCTGCCTAAAACAAAAATTAAATTTATTAACAAAAATAGCAGCGTTTGAGCAATTTAAATTCCTTAACTACCCGTAAAAAAAATAGTACAGTAAGATTAACACGTAGCAGCAAACTTTTTAAAACTATTATTAACGCCATTCACGAAAAAAAAGGCGAAAATGTTGTAAGTATTGATTTACGTAAGATAGACGAAGCTGTTGCCGATTTCTTCATCATTTGCCAGGCCAATAGCAACACTCAATTAAAAGCCATTGCCGATTTTGTAGAGCATGAGGTAGAAGAAAAGTGTGATGAACAAGTATATAAGCATGAAGGAAAGCAAGCCCAACAATGGATACTAATTGATTTTGTAAACGTAGTGGTGCATGTAATGCTACCAGAGCCTCGTAAATTTTACCAATTAGAAGAAATGTGGAGCGATGCACCACAAATGGAACACAAAGAATAACAACAAAAATTTTTATATTTCGTTATATACGATAGCCAAAAAGAAACAACAAAAATGAGTCAGCAAAACAGCAACCGAAAATTTGACCCCAATAATATTCCGCCAATTGGCGATGATAAAAAAAAGCCCAAGTTTAATATTTACTGGATATACGGTTTAATATTTGTAGGCATAGTAGGGTATAATTTATTTAGAACCGTACAAACGGCAGGCATCGAAATTTCAAGACAAGCCTTGCCTGAAATGTTAAAAAGTGGGGATATTTTACCACAATTACCCAAAGCAAAAAATAAAACAGGTATTGTAGCTATAAAAAACAATGACATTGTAAGGCTTTATTTGCGTATAGAAAATATAGCAAAAAATGATAGCTTTTATAAAAAAATATTAGATGACAACGCATATATCGCTTTAAAAAAAGTAGAACAACCTCAGCTATATTTTACCATTGGTGATGCAGATAAATTTCAAGAAGAACTTGCCGATATTTACAAAAGAGACACTGCATTTTACAATGCCAATCCAGATAAAAGAATTGATGCTTCGTTTGATAGCGAAGGCGAAGGCGTAAGCCAATTGATAAGCACTTTATTACCCATACTTTTAATTGGTCTTTTATTCTTTTTAATGATGCGTAAGGTAAGTGGACCAGGCGGTGGAGCTGGGCCAGGTGGTATTTTTAACATTGGTAAATCTAAGGCTACTTTATTTGAAAAAGGCACAAAAGTAAACATCAATTTTAGCGATGTGGCTGGGCTTGATGAAGCCAAAGTAGAGGTAATGGAAATTGTTGACTTCTTAAAAAATCCAAAAAAATATACAGCCCTTGGTGGTAAAATTCCTAAAGGTGCATTATTAGTAGGCCCTCCGGGTACTGGTAAAACATTATTAGCAAAAGCTGTGGCTGGCGAAGCTCAAGTGCCTTTCTTTAGCCTTAGTGGTAGCGACTTTGTGGAAATGTTTGTGGGTGTAGGTGCTAGCCGTGTAAGAGATTTGTTTAAGCAAGCTAGAGAAAAAGCGCCATGTATAATTTTTATTGATGAAATAGATGCCATAGGTAGAGCTAGAGGTAAAAATGCCATGATGAGTAATGATGAAAGAGAAAACACTTTAAATCAATTACTAGTAGAAATGGATGGCTTTGGTACCGACTTAGGTATTATTATTTTAGCAGCAACCAACCGCCCAGATGTATTAGATACTGCTCTTTTACGCCCAGGCCGTTTTGATAGACAAATTACAATAGACAAACCTGATTTAGTGGGTAGAGAAGCAATTTTCAAGGTGCATCTTGGTCCAATAAAAAAATCGGATAATTTAGATATTTATAAATTGGCAGAACAAACAAGTGGTTTTGCTGGTGCAGATATTGCTAATGTTTGTAACGAGGCTGCTTTAATTGCTGCCCGTAAAAATAAAGAGGCGGTTGATATGCAAGATTTTCAAGATGCTATTGATAGAGTAATTGGCGGATTGGAAAAGAAAAACAAAATTATTTCTACCGAAGAAAAAGAAATTATTGCATACCATGAGGCTGGCCATGCTATTTGTGGCTGGTATTTAGAGCATGCTTATCCGCTATTAAAAGTAACCGTTGTGCCAAGGGGTAGTGCTGCTTTGGGCTATGCACAATACACTCCTAAAGAGCAATACTTGTACAATACCGATCAACTTAATGATCAAATTTGTATGACGCTAGGTGGTAGAGCTAGTGAAGATATTTTCTTTGGAAAAATAAGTACAGGTGCTAGTAACGATTTACAGCAAATTACTAAAATGGCTTACAGTATGATTACCGTGTATGGTATGAATGATAAAGTAGGTAACGTAAGTTTTTACGATCCTCAGCAAGAAAATTATTTTACAAAACCTTACAGTGAAGAAACAGGGAAAATGATTGATGAAGAGGTTCGTAAATTAATTGATACCGCTTACGAACGTACCAAAAAACTATTAACCGATAAAAAAGGTGATGTAGAAAAATTAGCTAAAGAATTATTGAAAAAAGAAGTGTTATTTAAGAGTGATGTAGAGGCATTAATAGGTAAGCGACCATTTGAAGAAAAGAAGTCGTTAGATATTAAACCCGAAGAAGTAGCACCTAAAGATGCAATAAGTGAAGAGTCTAAAACTATTTTACCAGATGTTATTGAACCCAATAACACTAATCAAATTTAATTATACGAATGGCTACAACAGCTAAAGAAAATATTTTAAAAAGAGTAAGGCAGGCACTGAGTAATCCAGTGCCTTTGCCTTTTCCTGGTAGCGAAGGTGGCACTTCTTTATTTCCGCCTGCGGCAGATGATTTAGAAGTTTTATTTGCACAGGAATTTACTGCACTGCAAGGCAAGTTTGCTTTTTGTATTAATGAACAAGATTTGCATGAGCAATTGCAAAAATTAATTGCAGAAAGACAATGGACAAAAATTTATTGCAATGAGGAAAAATGGAATGCTGCTTTTAGTAACACCATTAATTTAGAAAGTTGTGATGCCTCTATAACCAGTTGCGAAAATTTGGTGGCCAGAACAGGCAGTATTGTATTAACAGCAGCTACACAAAGTGGCCGTACTGTAAGTGTATATGCACCTATACATATTTGCATAGCTTACACCAGTCAATTAGTATTTGATGTTAAGGATGCCTTATTATCTATTAAAGAAAAATATGGCAATAAAATTCCTTCTTTAATAACATTTGCCACAGGCCCAAGCCGTACTGCAGATATTGAAAAAACGTTAGTTACAGGTGTGCATGGCCCTAAAGAAGTGTATTGTTTTTTGGTGGAGGGATAGTATAAAAATTGTATATTTGGTTAATGAGTTTTAATAAAACATACCGCATTGTACTTCGTAAAGAAGTTGATGGTACTTACACCGCAATGGTACCTGCCTTAAACGGATGTGTTACTTGGGGTGAAAATATTGATCATGCTTTAGAAATGGCAAAAGATGCAATTAAAGGATATATTGAAGTTTTACAAGAAGAAGGTGAACCTATTCCTGATGATAATGAAACATTAGAATATTCATTGCAACTTACAGCGTAAGTATTAGTTGATTATGAATCAAAGTCCACAACACCTTATTAAACTTCTAGAAAGCAAGGGATATTTATTGAAGAGAGTAACTGGTAGTCATTATATCTTTTTCCATCCAATAGAAAGAAAAACAATTGTAGTTCCTGTACATGGCAAAAGAGATATTCCAAATGGCACTTTTCTTACCATATTAAAACAAGCTGGCATTTCTAAAAACGAAATTTAAAATGAACAACTCTATTACACATTTATTTGTTTATGGCTCGTTACGAAGTGGTTTTCGTAACCCTGCTTATAGCTATTTATCAAAATACTTTCACTTGGTTGGGCAAGGCTTTGTAAAAGGCAAGTTGTACGATGCAGGACAATTTCCGGTAGCTGTAGCTACTTCCGATGAAAAATATATTGTAGGTGAACTGTATGCTATAAATAACTCAGCAGAATTTGATTGGGCTATTGAACAATTAGATGATTACGAAGGCACAAATGCCGAAGAAGGTGTGCCTGTTTTATACAAGAGAGAAATGGCTACTATTACTTGCAATCACCTGCAAACAGAAGCTTGGATATATTGGTACAATGGCGAAACTATGGGCATGCCCGAAATTGCAAGTGGCGATTTAATGGCGTATATGAATAGCAAACAATAATGTGGCAAATTTTGTAACTTTAGTAAAATTTATTTAATGACTGAAATAATATTTTTGGTAGAAGAAGCTTTAGAGGGTGGCTTTACAGCTAAAGCATTAGGTGAGCCTATTTTTACAGAAGCAGAAACAATTGAAGAGTTAAAAGAAAATATTAAAGAAGCCATAAATTGCCATTTTGATAGTGATAAACCTAGCATAATTAGGTTACATCAAATAAAAGAGGAGGTTTTTGCTGTATGAAATTGCCAAGAGATATTGATGCAATAGAATTAATTAAACTTTTAAAGGCTTTTGGTTATCAAATTACAAGACAAAAAGGTAGTCACATAAGAATTACAACTACAGAAAATGGTGAACATCACATTACTATCCCTAATCACAACCCAATTAAATTAGGTACTTTATCTTCAATACTATCAGAAGTTGCAACACACTTTAAACTTTCAAAGGAAGATGTGGCTAATAAATTATTTTAAACTATAAAAGTAAATTTACTGAGGTTGAGTACAAACAAAAAAATCTACTTTCTCTCCGACTTTCACTTGGGTGCACCCAATGCCCAAGCCAGCTTAGTTAGAGAAAAAAAAATCATTCAATTTTTAGATGAAATAAAACAAGATGCTGAGCAAATTTTTATTGTAGGCGACTTGTTTGATTTTTGGTACGAATATAAAAAGGTAGTACCTAAAGGCTATGTACGTATTTTAGGTAAGCTAGCCGAAATTACAGATAGCGGCATACCTATTCATTTTTTTGTGGGCAATCATGATATGTGGATGAAAGATTATTTTCAAACCGAATTAAACATACCTGTTTATTTTGAACCACACCCTTTTACTTTTAACAACAAAACATTTTTAATTGGCCATGGCGATGGCTTAGGTCCTGGCGACCATGGCTATAAGTTTATTAAAAAAGTATTTCGAAATAAAATAAGCCAATTTTTATTTGGCATTTTGCCACCCTACATGGGAATGGGTTTAGCCAATTACTTTAGCCGCAAAAGCAGGGCACAAACAGGCAGTACAGATGAAGTTTTTTTGGGTGAAGAAAAAGAATGGTTAATTATTTATTGTAAAGAAGTGCTAAAAAAACAGCATTACGATTATTTTGTTTTTGGTCACAGGCACTTACCCATAAACTTTAACTTATCTACAAGCAGCCTTTATGTAAATTTGGGCGACTGGATAAAGTACAACAGCCATGCAGTATTTGATGGTGAAAAATTAGAGTTGAAATATTGGAAAAAATAAATAAAATAACATTCCTCATTCTGTGCTTCTGTGTTTCAGTGGCAAGCAAATCTATTGCCCAAAACGATTCTTCATTTACACTTATAAAAACTATTGCTGGCAATTATTCTTATTTAAACGTAGATAATTTAGATAATGTATATGTAATTACCGAGTCTAATCAGCTAAAAAAAATATATGCCAATGGCGATTCTGCCAGTGTATTTAACGATGTAAAGCAGTTTGGCAATCCTACTTATATTGACGTAAGTAATCCGCTAAAAATTTTATTATACTATAACAAATTTACTACCACAGTTGTACTCGATAGGTTTTTAAACATCCGTAATGTTTTAAACTTTAGAAAGAAAAATATTTTTTTAGTAAATGCCATCGGCACTTCTTATGACAACAATATTTGGCTTTTTGATGAACAAAATTTTTCTTTAAAGAAAATAAATGACAATGGTAGTGCTGTGCAAGAAAGTGTAGATTGGCGTTTACTTTTTGACACTATCCCATCGCCAGTAAAACTAATGGACAGAAACAATTTTGTGTACTTGTATGATACCGCAAAAGGATTTTATATATTTGATTACTATGGATCTTTCAATAACAAGCTTTCTTTTATAGGTTGGCAAAATGTGGAGCTAAGCGGCGATTACTTATACGGTTTTGCACAAAATAGTTTATATACCTACCACGTTAAAAAACAAGAGAGCAAAGAATATCATTTACCTACTTTTTTTACACCTTTCGCTTCCATAAAAGCCATGAATGGTAAGGTTTACTTACTAAAAGAAAATGGTGTAGAAATTTATCAGGTTAAATAAAAAAACTTTGGTTTATTTTTAGGTATGGATTTTTTAAACAACATCGTTTGGGATAATACTCTTAAAAGCTACTTTATTGTCTTAGCTTTTATTTTGGCTTGTTTTATTTTAAAAAGATATTTTTCAAGATATATTGCCTCGGTTTTATTTAATCTAATTTATCGTATTTGGAAAAATTTAGATAAAAAAAGTTTTATAGATTTGGTGGTAGAGCCATTGGAATGGTTTTTAGTAATTTTAGTTTCTGTCTTTTCTATCGATAAATTAAATTTTCCTCAAGCATTAGAGTATAAAATTTATGGATATGGCACACAACAATTTTTTGAAAAAATAGGGGTTGGCATTATTATCATATCTTTTGCATTTTTACTACTACGAATAATAGATTTTATAGCCTTAGTATTAGTACAAAAAGCTGCTATTACAGATAACAAAGAAGATGATCAGCTTGTAGTTTTTTTACGAGATTTTTTAAAAATTATTGTAGGCATTATCTGTTTTTTATTGGTCTTAAAAGCTTGTTTCAATCAACCTGTTGGTACGTTTCTTACAAGTTTAAGCATTGTGGGTGCTGCTATTGCATTGGCTGCCAAAGAAAGTTTAGAAAATCTTATTGCATCTTTCATTATCTTTTTTGACAAACCCTTTGTAACTGGTGATACAGTAAAAATAAATGCCGTAATAGGTGCTGTAGAAAAAATTGGTTTGCGTAGTACAAGAATACGTACAACCGATAAAACCTTAGTAACTGTACCCAATAAACAAATGGTAGATAGTATAGTAGATAATTGGAGTATGCGTACTAATCGTAGAACAGAAATTAAATTGGATTTAGCTATAAATACGCCAAATACAGATATTCAAAACATAATTAAAAAAATAAACCAAAAGCTTAGTACAGATACTGCAAGCATCACATCGTTTGATGTATATTTTTTTGAAGTAACTAAAAGTGCAAATACAATTGTGGTAGAGTATTACACCAACCCCATTCCACAAAATACCTTTATCCAATTAAAAGAAACATACAATTTTTTTGTAAAGCAATTATTAGATGATAATAAAATTAAAATGAGTGGTGTAAATAATAATGCTATAGTAAACTCTGGGACAGAATAATCCAATTCGTCATTTCACCTCTAACAAATGTTAAAAATTATAGTGTATTTAAAATTTGAGCAAGCTCTTTATCCCAATTACCAGTCTTACCATACTCTACTACTCTTCCTTTTTCTACTCCGTCTTTCATAATAATAATAGTAGGTACATTTTTTACATTAAAGGCTTCGGCAATGCTGGCTAGCGATTTTTTATCTCTGTTTACCCCAAAAAAACTAATGGCATTATCTGGCACTCCACTTTTTTCTTGCAAGGCAAAAAATTTAGGTAAAATACTTTGTGTGTCTTCACACCAAGTGCCGCCAAATACTACAAATTGCACTTTGGCTTTATTTCTTTCAAATGCGTTAATTGTTGCTGTATCTGGCTTGTAGCCTACTTTAGCACTTTTCATCCAGGTAAAAGTAGATTCGTTTTCAATTAAATATTTATTAACTATGCCTCTAAATATTTTTACTTCTGGATGTTTGGGGTCGGTGGTAACTTCGTATTGTGCTTGTGCAGATGCCCCAAGGTTTACTATACACAAAGCTACTATTACTATTATTTTTTTCATGTGTTAATTTTGAGGAATAAAAATCGGTAACATTTTTTAATAATGAAACTTCAACAATGTTAATAAGAGGTTATAGACCGAATTAATTCGTGTAATTAGTGTAATTCGTTAAATTAGTGTCAAATATTAGCCTTTAACTCCAACAAAAAACCTTTCAACTTTTTCATACTTTCTATTAATGCAAATTTTTCATCTAGCTTTTTACTTTTTTTAATAAAATCTTTTGCCCCTTCAATAGTGTATTTTCTTTCCCTTATTAAAGTATAAATAAGTTTTAAATTTTTAACATCCTCTGGCCTAAACAATCTATCTCCTTTACCATTTTTTTTAGGCTTAAGTACATCAAACTCATTTTCCCAAAAACGAATAAGGCTTTGGTTTACCTTAAACATGGCCGCCACTTTGCCAATAGCATAATAGCTTTTTTCAAACAGTACATCATCATCTGGCACATCAATTAAATCAACGGTGGCCTCCATATCTTTTACACTCATTCTACCTCTGGCACTTTTTATCTTTTCTTCTTTATAAACAACAATTGGCTTTTTATCAACCTTTACAGGCACAGTTTTTTTTACTTCTTTTTTTGGAGGCAAAGAAGGCTCATCAAAAAAATCGAAAGCTATTTGCGAAAGTGCCATTACATAAAATTATATGTTTCACACAAAGAAACAAAGAAAACAAAGTACACACAATATATTCTCCGCTATATTCTTCTCCATAAAAAGTTCCCCCTTTAAGGGGCGGAGGGGGTTCTAATCAAAACTTTTAGCACTACCTGTAGCTGCCATTTTTAGCAACCTATCATATTGTTCGGCATTTAAATCATTGTAAAAGAAATATACAGGGTCAACGGGTTCTCCATTAATATGCACTTCGTAATGGCAATGTGGCCCAGTACTAGCACCTGTACTACCTACCCAGCCAATTACTTCGCCACGTTTTACTTTTTGCCCAACGGCAGCCTTTATACGTACCATGTGCATATAAACAGTTTCGTATCCATATCCATGATTTATGATAACATGATTACCAGCACCACCACCAGCACCAGCCGTAGTAACCATACCGTCTCCTGTAGCATAAATGGGTGTGCCTTGCGGTGCAGTAAAGTCAAGTCCATTGTGCATTTTACCAATACCATAAATGGGGTGAATACGCATTCCAAAGCCGCTGGCAATTCTATCTAAATCTTTATTACTTACAGGCTGTATAGCAGGTATGCTAGCCAGTTTATCGCCTTGGTTTTGTATTAATTTTTCAATTGAGTTATAACTCTGCTGTTGGTAAACAGCCCTAGCAGCAATATTATCAAGCGTTTTAGCAATGTTTTTTCCCAGCTCATCATCACTCATCAAACTAATTTTTTCTATCTCTTTTTTCTGCTCTATAGCTTTTGTTCTGGCACTATCGCTTACAGGGTTTGCCTCAAATATTGAACGGTATACTTCGTTATCTCTTTTCTCCAAATCTCCCATTTGCTTTTGCAAGCCCTTTACTTTTTCGTTAAGTACGGCGTAGTTATCCTTCATTAACTCGTACTTTAAATTGGTTTCTTTATCAAATGGCTTAGGCACAAATTTGGTGTATGTCCATATAATAATGGCACTAGTAACCAAAGCTGCACTAATAAAACCAAAAATACGCAACAACTTTACCCGGAGCGGTGTCACCAGTTTTTCGTACCGGAGTGTATTGGTGTTATAGTAATATTTTATTTTTTTCATGCTCTAAACCCCATCCTTCGGCAATGCTCAGGAGGCTTTTGAACTTTATGCTTGAATATATTTTTATTTCCCTCTAAAATCTCCTACCCTGTTACCACTTTTGAGGGCAAGGGGCTTGGGCTTTTTTTGTACCTTTGCCCCTTAGTTTTGAAGGATAGCAAATATAATTCTTAATAAAACAAAAAGCAACCCAAATAAATAAAGGTAATATGATGACGAGTAGCGAAATACGCCAAGCTTATTTAGATTTTTTTAAAGGTAAAGGCCATGCCATTGTGCCATCTGCACCTGTTGTAATTAAAAACGATCCTACACTTTTATTTACCAATGCTGGTATGAACCAGTTTAAAGATTATTTTTTGGGCAATAAACAATCGCCTAACCCAAGAGTTGCCGATACTCAAAAATGCTTACGAGTAAGCGGTAAACATAACGATTTAGAAGAAGTGGGAGTAGATACATACCACCATACGCTGTTTGAAATGCTGGGTAACTGGAGTTTTGGCGATTATTTTAAAAAAGAAGCCATAGCATGGAGTTGGGAATTGCTTACCCAAGTTTATAAATTAGATAAAGACCGTTTATACGTTACCATTTTTGAAGGCGATGAAAAAGAAGGCATCCCAAAAGATGAAGAAGCATTTGGCGAATGGAAAAAAGTAATTGCCGAAGACCGCATTTTATTAGGCAATAAAAAAGATAATTTTTGGGAAATGGGAGATACAGGCCCATGTGGTCCTTGTACCGAAATACATGTAGATTGTAGAAGCGATGAAGAAAGAAAAACTGTAGCCGGAAGTACATTAGTAAATAATGACCACCCACAAGTAATAGAAATTTGGAACAATGTATTTATACAGTTTAACCGTAAAAAAGATGGCAGCCTAGAACCCTTACCAGCCAAGCATGTAGATACAGGCATGGGCTTTGAACGCTTAGTAAGAGTAATACAAGGCAAGCAAAGTAATTATGATACAGATGTATTTACAAACACTATTGCTGCAACCCAAAAAATTGTAAATAAAAAATATAATGCAGATGATACAAAAGAATCAATTGCATTTAGAGTATTAGCCGATCATATAAGAGCTATAAGCTTTACCATAGCCGATGGACAACTACCAAGCAACACTGGTGCTGGTTATGTTATTCGCCGTATTTTACGTAGAGCTGTTCGTTACTATTATAGCTACTTAGATTATAAACAACCTTTGTTGCATCAATTAGTGCCAATTATTGCTACACAGTTTGAAACTGTTTTTCCGGAATTAAAAGCACAGGAAAGTTTTGTTGCAAAGGTTATTAAGGAAGAAGAGGAAGCATTTTTGAGAACGCTGGATAAAGGGTTGAAAAGAATTGATGCAATTCTTGCATCAGCGACATCAGCGGAATCGGCGGGCAAAAAAATTAGTGGTGCAGATGCTTTTGAATTACTTGATACTTATGGTTTCCCTATTGACCTTACAAGATTAATTGCACAAGAAAATAATTTAACAGTTGATGAAGCAGGCTTTGAAGCAGAAATGCAACAACAAAAAAATCGCAGCCGTGCCGCTACTGCTTTAGAAACCGAAGATTGGATTGAAGTAAACAATGTAGCTAAAACAAACTTTGTAGGGTATGATAGTTTAGAAACAAAAACCAAAGTTGTAAAATATAGAAAGGTAAGCGGCAAAGGAAAAGAGTTGTACCAAATTGTTTTAGAAAGCACTCCTTTTTACGCAGAAAGTGGCGGACAAGTAGGAGATACTGGCACACTCATCATTCACAACTCACCACTAACTATTGTTGATACAAAGAAGGAAAATGATATGATTATTCATTTTGCTGAAAGTATTTTACCAGCAATGAATGGTGAAGTAATTGCTACAGTTGATGCCGATAGAAGAAAAGAAATCACCGTACACCATAGCGTTACTCATTTAATGCAAGCAGCATTGCGTAATGTATTGGGCAATCATGTAGCACAAAAAGGTAGCTTAAATAACGAAGATTATTTACGTTTTGATTTTAGTCATTTTGCAAAAGTTACCGATATGGAAATTGCTGCTGTAGAAAAAATGGTGAATGAAAAAATTCGTCAAAACATTCCTGTAGTAATTAAAGAAATGAAGAAAGATGATGCAGTAGCGTTAGGTGCAATGGCATTGTTTGGCGAAAAATATGGCGATACGGTTAGGGTTGTTATAATGGACGAAAAGTACAGCATTGAATTATGTGGTGGTACACATGTAGGTCGTACAGGCGAATTAGGTTTGTTTAAAATAACCAGCGAAAGTGCTATTGCTGCTGGTGTTCGTAGAATAGAGGCTGTTTGTGGTAAAGCGGCGGAAAACTATATTAACAATCAATCTGTGCAAATCCGTGCCATCAGTGAGCAATTAAAAAATCCTAAAGATGTAGTTAAATCTATTGAAAACTTACAAGCCGAAAATTCATCACTTAAAAAACATATTGAAGGATTAGAATTAAGACAATTAGTTGCTATAAGGAATGAATTAATTCATAAAGATGAAATTATTAACAACGTAACTTTCATTGGTGACATTGTAGAAGTAAGCAGTGCCGATAATTTAAAAAAGCTATGCTTCGATTTAAAAACCAAACTACATGATTACGTAGCAGTGCTTTGTGCCAATATAGATGGTAAACCCTTTGTAGCCGTTGGTATTAGCGATACGGTTGTAGCTGCAAAAAATTTAGATGCTGGTAAAATTATTAAAGAACACATAGCTCCTTTAATTAAAGGCGGCGGCGGCGGACAAAAAACCTTAGCCACTGCAGGTGGGCAAGAAGTTGGTGGATTGAGGGGAGTAATTGAGAGGGTGAAAACATTATTATAAATAATTGATAATGATATTTTTATATATTTTTTAGGGTGAGAGGAAAATCGCCTTTTGTTAATTCTTAAATTTTTAGGATTAGGTGTTTTATGATAAAAGCTAATACTGACTTGTTTTTTCATAAATAGCATCATTCTTAAATTTTATTATTTACTTTTTTGCTTGTCCAAAAAAGTAACAAAAAAAGACCCCGACAAACGATAACAGCCCGTTTGTCGGCCACAGCTATGTGCAACAGTTGTACTACTGTAGCTTCAACTTCGGTAATTCTACTCTTAGAAGCAAACATTACCAGTAATAGCTAACCTCGATTATGGCTATAGATGTGGATTTATGCCTATTATACTTAATCCTATAAATTTTTGTTACATTTTTTAATTTTTTTTAGTTTAGCTTTGTTTTTGTAACAACTGCTGTATGACTTTTAAAAACACAAATATTATTATAGGAAACAATATAAGGCAGTTAAGAAATAAAATTGCACTCACACAAGAAGAACTTGCTGGATATCTAGAAACTTCAAGAGAGCAAGTAGCTTATTATGAAAATGGTTCTAGATCTGTTAGCTCAATTCACTTAAACATGTTGGCTAATTTATTTTGTACAAATGAATATGATTTTTTTGAAGAAAATCCTCAACAAAATCAAATAAATGTAGCTTTTGCTTTTAGAGCAAATACTTTAAGTTCTGAAACCTTAAAAACAATTGCACAGTTTAAGAAAATAGTTCGTAACTATATCAATATGGAAAATGCACTACAAAATGAAAGTTCAAAGTGAGTTAATACTTGAGAAGCAAGCCGAAAACTTTCGTAATATTAATGGTTTCGATTCTGACGATCCAATCAGATTAAAGAGCCTCTTGCAAAGCCTAAACATTATTACTTGGTTTGTTCCCATTCCAGAAGATTTTTCAGGCATGGCTTTAAAAGTAACTAATAACACTAATACTAAGCGATTTATACTTATTAATTCCTCACAGTCTATTGGCAAACAGCACTTTACAATCTGTCATGAGTTATATCATCTATATATCCAAGAAGATTTTTCTAGTAAGGTTTGTAATACAGGAATATTTAATAAGAAAATTCAGGAACCTGAAGAATATAATGCAGACTTGTTTGCAAGATATTTACTATTACCCAATAGGGGTATAATTAAAAATATACCAGACGAAGAACTTAGCAAGGGTAAACTCACATTGCCAACTATTTTACACATTGAGCAATTATATTCCTGTAGCAGAAGTGCTTTATTATACAGTCTTAAAAAAATGAACCTAATTCAAAATGACGAATACGACTTATGGTGTAAAAATGTAAAAAGGTCGGCTGCGGAATATGGTTATCACACAGCATTATACGATTCTGGCAATCATCACACTTATGTAGGAAAATACGGTGTCCTTGCAAAAGAATTATACAATAAAGATAAAATTTCAGAGAGCCACTACTATTCTTTATTAGCTGACTTAGGAATTGATCTTTCAAAAACTGATGACGTACCCAATGGAGGTTAGTAACAGAAAGATATTAATTGACGCTGATGTTGTTTCACATTTTATTACTGGTGGAGAATGGGAGAATTTGTACAAGATTTTTCCAAATAATAAAATTTATATGCTTGACAAAGTTCATAAGGAATTACAAAATTGGCCTTTGACAAGAGTTAAGATATTAGTAAGTGAATTACTAAGTAAAAAGTTTATCAAACTAATGGAATTCCCTGAAAATAATATTGAGATTGTAAGAGAATATGCATGGATAAAATCTATGCAATTTAAAGGAGATGGGGAAAGTGCTTGTCTTGCAGTTGCCAAGTATGATAAACAAATTTTAGCAAGCAGTAATCTAACAGATATAAAAGAATATTGCCAAAGACACAAAATTGATTACTTGACAACAATGGATTTTCTGTGTGAAGCACTTCGTACAAATTTATTTACAGAGCAAAGGTGTAATGATTTCATCACTAAAATTTTGTACTCACGAAGCAGGTTACCAGTAAAAAACATGAAAGAGTACCACTGTAGAAGCATTACTTTTCTTTAATTAAAACATGCCTCCCATCCTCACCACCCCACGCCTTTACCTTCGCCAATTTACATTGGCAGATGCACCGTTGCTATTAACCTTAAACAGCGACCCAGAAGTACTAAAATATTTGCATGAGCCAGTACTTAAAGATGAAGCACATGCTATAGAAATTTTAAACACCATTATCTTTCCTCAATATAAAAATAACTTAGGACGTTGGGCTGTACACTTAAACGATAGCAATGAATTTATTGGCTGGTGTGGCTTAAAGTATAGGCCAGAAATTGATGAAATAGATTTAGGCTATCGCTTTATGAAAAAATATTGGGGCAATGGCTATGCTTACGAATCGGCAAAGCATGTATTAGATTATGGCTTTAATCATCTACAACTAAAAACTATTGTAGGCAGGACTCATGTAGAAAATATAGCTTCTTTAAAAGTGTTACAAAAAATAGGTATGCAATATATTAAAGACGAAATGGTTGATAATTGCCCCGTAAAAACATTTATAGCTACAAACTAGCAATCCTGGTAATTTTCCCAATTTCCGTGTTTCTGTGGCAACCTATAAAAAAAATGTTAAAACCCAAAAATAATCTCCGAAATATTTCGTATTTAAAAAATGATGCCTATATTTGATGTACGAAATTATTAGTAGATAAAAATTATAGTTATGAAAAAGTTATTAGTAGCAGCCCTTACATTATTTTCTCTATCCACCTTTGCACAAGAAGATAGAGATATAATTATTGAAAAAAAAGTGATAGATGGAAAGGTAAAAAAACTCCAGCTAGAAAAAAGTGAGATAGATGAAAAAGTAAAAAAAATAAAGCAAAGGCAAGAAATTATTATCCGTAGCAAAGGGGATAATAACAAAAAAGTAACCGTAGAAATTAATGGTGATAAAATTACTATTAATGGTAAGCCTGTAGCCGAGTTTAAAGATGATGATATTACTATCAACAAAAGAAATATCACCATTTTTGATGGCAAAGAAAGAATGCCATTTGACATGAATGATATGGAAGTATTATTTGATGGTCCTATGAAAGGTAAATTACAAAGTACTATTTCAGGTGCTTTTTTAGGCGTAACTACAGCGGTAATCAATGAAAACAAAAATGATACAAAACCAAATGGTGGTGCCATCATTAGCAACGTTAGTAATGAAAGTGCTGCAGAAAAAGCAGGGTTAAAGGAGGGAGATATTATTACAAAAGTTGATAGCAAAACAATTGAAAATCCACAAGATTTAACAGAAGCTATCTCATCAAAAAAACCAAAAGATGAAGTTACCATTACTTATAAAAGAGACGGAAAAGTTAATACAACCAAAGCTACTTTAGGCGAAAGAAAAGGTGGTCCAGTAACTGCCTATTCATTTAGTGGTCCCAATGGCATGAGTCGTTCTTTTTCAATCCCAAGAACACCGGGTGTTCCTATGGCTCCAACTTGGGAGGGCAAAGAGTTTGATAATTTTAAGTTTGATTTTAATGATGCAGAAGGAGGTTTTGATACACATTTTGATAAAGTTTTTCCAACTCGTAAAAAAATAGGTTTAAAAATTCAAGATTTAGAAGAAGGTAACGGTGTAAAAGTAATTGGTACAGATGAAGAATCACCAGCCGAAAAAGCAGGCATAAAAAAAGATGATATCATCACCGAAATAAATGATAAAGCTGTAAATAATACAGATGATGCTAGAGAATTATTAAAGCCAGAAGAAGGAAAAAATAATTATACTATTAAAGCAAAACGTAATGGCACTGCTATGAGTTTTGATGTAAAAATTCCTAAAAAATTAAAAACGGCTAATTTGTAAAATAGTAAAGCCACATAAAGCAAAGCGTTATACCAAAAGTGTAACGCTTTTTTATTGTATTTTGTCATTTCGAACAAAGTGAGAAATCTACAAAAGCATTATTATTAAAAAGCATAGATTTCTCCTATCATCGAAATGACAAGAGTGTTACCTTTGTCCTCAACTTATGAACGATAAATACCAAGTAGTTATAGGCCTTGAAGTGCATGTACAATTGCAAACTCAAAGTAAATTATTTACTGGAGATAGTGCTGCATTTGGTGCTGCTCCTAATACAAATATCAGTCCTATTGCTTTAGCTCACCCAGGTACATTACCCATGATGAATAAAAGCGCCATTGAGTATGCTGTAAAATTAGGTATGGCGTTACATTGTACTATTGAGCAGCATAATTATTTTGCCCGTAAAAATTATTTTTACCCCGATTTACCAAAAGGCTATCAAATTAGTCAGCACACTACACCCATTTGCAAAAATGGTTTTGTAAAAATTAAGGTAGATGGGCAAGAAAAAAATATACAATTAAACAGAATTCATTTAGAAGAAGATGCTGGTAAAAGTTTGCATGATGTAGATGAAAATTACACCTCAATAGATTTAAACAGAGCTGGCGTTCCCTTGCTTGAAATGGTTACCGAGCCTTGCATACACAGTAGCGATGAAGCTTTTGCCTATTTAACCGAAGTTAGAAAAATTGTTCGTTGGTTACATATTTGCGATGGCAATATGGAAGAAGGTAGTATGCGTTGCGATGCAAATATTTCTATCCGACTAAAAGGTGAAACTAAATTAGGCACAAGGGTAGAAGTTAAAAACCTAAATAGTATTCGTAATGTAAAACGAGCAATTGATGTAGAGGTAGAACGTTTAATTACTTTAGTTGAAAGTAACACTCCTATTGTACAAGAAACAAGAAGTTACAATGCAGATGATAATACTACATTTAGTTTAAGAACCAAAGAGGAGGCTGACGATTACTGCTATTTTGCCGACCCTGATTTAACGCCGTTTAGTATTACCGATGCTTATCTTACCGAAATAAAAAATAGTTTGCCAGAATTACCAGAAGCATTAGAAAAAAAATACACGGTAGTTTTAAATTTATCTGCTTACGATGCTGCAACTATTTGCAGCGATAAAGAGCTAGTACATTTTTTTGAAGAAATAATTAAACACACTAGCAATGCTAAAGCAGTAGCCAACTGGCTTCTAGGCCCAATTAAAGCCCACTTAAACGAAGCTCAAATTGAATTAACTCAATTTAACATTTCACCAAAAACTATTGCCGATATTATTACGTTAATTGATGAAGGAAAAGTAAATTTTAGTAATGCTAGTACAAAGGTTTTTAATATATTATTGAAAACTCCTTCCAAAACACCATTACAAGTGGCTTCCGAATTAAATCTAATTCAAGAAAGTGATACTGGTTCAATAGAGGCTTGGGTAGATGAAGCCATTGCAAAAATGCCTGACAAAGTAAAGGAATATAAAAGCGGTAAAAAAGGATTAATTGGTTTATTTGCAGGCGAAGTAAAAAAACTAAGTAAGGGCAAAGCAGATATGCAATTGGTAAATAAATTATTAAACGAAAAATTAAAGTAGAATCTCCCACAAAGGCACTAAGAACACAAAGTAAATTTACATAGCCATCATTTGTTCTCAAGCTAGCACCCTTTGTTCCTTTGTGGGAATAAATAAAACAAAAAAGAAAATGAAAAAAACGCTCTCTCTCCTATTTATTACTTGGCTACTTTTTAGTTGCAGTAATAACGAAGATGTAAAAGGAAAATTTACACTAACTGGCAATATTAAAAACGTAGCTACACAAAATGTATATTT
>JAGNRZ010000045.1 GCA_017988335.1 Ferruginibacter sp. | reverse complement strand
ACTGAAATGAATTATCTTATAACTGTTGGTGAGCAAGATTTTGAAAGGCAAAAAACATCTTTACTGTCTTTAGGATTCTCATTAACAGAAGAAATTGAAAAGGGGCAATTATTTGAATATTCCCGGCTATGTGATAAAAACGATAATGAAAAATTTCTTACTGAAAGGGTAATGCTTGACAATGGAAAATTTCCAATGATAAGTTACACCATCTGGGATAAGAAAAAATATGTAGAACTAAAAAAGGAATTAAAAAAAAATAAAGATTTTAAGTTTGAAGGTAAAGGCGATTCCGACGGAGAGTTATTTTATTCTAAAAATTTAGATATTGAGTTTGTTGCAAACGAAAATGAAAAGCAATACACTATATTAATAATGAAATAAAAATCAAAAATCTTTGGCTTATCAACCCTTTTAAATTTAAAAATACCCAATAAAGGGTATAGTAAACTATATAATAAAAATAAACCTTTACAATCTAAACTTAGCAATATGAACAAATTTTTTTTAGTACTAATCTTTCAACTAGTTAGTACGTTAGTAATAGCACAAAAACCTGCCGACTGGCAGAAAAATTTCCCCTCAAAAATTAACTGGTATAAAGTATCGGATGCTGGTGTGTTATTAGTAGCCACTAAAGATGCATTGTATGGCTTATCGCCAGAGGGGCAAGAAGTATGGAAAGCAGAAGATATAGAAAACATAAAAGAAAGTAACCTAGACATTATTGAAAATACACCCTACATTGTTTTGGTAAAATCAGGCATATTAAAAGGGAATAACAAGGTGGTAGATGTGGTTACGGGTAAAACAGTTTTTAATTCAAGTGAAAACGGATTTCAAAACGTTAGCAAAAGACTGTATTTAGCAAAAAGTAATAAACTTGTTTTTTATGGTGGCAGTAAAAATGGTGTTTTAATGCTTATGTTGGTTGACTTATCAACTGGACAAAAAGTGTGGGAGCAAACAAAACTATTTGAAAAAAATAGTGAACAAATAGTTTCGGAAGCAGGTGAGTTAAATGATGCTATTGTAATCGCTACCGACAAGCGTATTTACAAATTAAATAAAGCTACTGGTGAAGAAATGTACAATATAGATATTAAAAGCGACATGCCAGTAATGGCACCAGCACCTCCCAAAAAAAGCGGTATGTTTGGTGGCTTTAAGGCTATGGGCAATGCTTTTGGTGGTAACAGAGAAGAAGCAAATGCAATGCAAACAATGACTAGTGCCGATTTTTTTCAGCATAAGGAAGAAAACGCATTTTACTTTTGGAACCAAGATGTACTTACAAAATTTGATGTAGCTACTGGTAAAGAAATGTGGAAGCGTTTTGAATTACCCTCTCCCATTGCTTATGTGCTACATGATAGTAGAGGTATGTTAATTGCAACTGCAGAAAAAAGACAAGAAGATGTAGCTAAAGCCAATAAAGGCGGAGGCGGTTTGCTAGGTAAACTAAAATCTAAAAATGCAGCAGGTAAAAACAGAGCCTCTTTATATTTAATTGACCCTGCTACTGGCGAAGAAAAATGGAATAGCGATATTGATTTAAAAGGCGATGTATTAGCGTATAAGCTTACGGGTAATAAATTAGTATTAGCCACTCAAAAAGATGATGGAGATAATTATATAAGCATTGCCGATTTAGATGCAGGAAAATCTGTAACAAAAAAACCATTAGAAATAAAAGGCGAAATACAAGATTTGCAAGTAACGCCACAAGGGCTTTATTATAGAACTACAGACCAAATAAATATTTTAGATTTAGAAAGCGGTGATAAAACTTGGAAAAAAGGTTTTAAAGTAAAAAAGTGCGTAGGCTATAATGATAATGGTGGCATTGGTTATGTAAGTGCTAATGATATGATTTATAAAATTGATTTTGCAACAGGCGAAATGGAAGAGTGGGTAAAAGGTTTAGGTTTTAATAAAGATGAAGACCCAAATACACTACAAGTAACAGACGAAGGTGTTTTTGTATCCTCTAACCAAAATGCCAATTTGTATGGTAAAGATGGCAAACAAATTTATCATACTTATGTACCTGCACCTGGTCGTACATTAACAGGTAAGCTATTATCTGGCTTAGGCGGTGCAGCAAGTTTAGCTGTTGGTATGGCAGGTGCTGCACAATCTGCACAGTTAAGTTATGCCAAAGGTTATTACGGTAGTACCGACCCTCAATTGGATAGTGATATTAAAAGAAGCAATCAAATGGCAGTGGCTGGTATGTCATCAGCTGTTTCAAGCTTTCAAAGCATTAGCAAACGTTTTAATGCTACCAAGCAAGCCAATGGCTTTATAGCTATGCTTACCAATTTTGGTAATAGTAATCAAGCAAAAGATGCAGGTATTACTATAGTAGATAAAAAAACTGGCAAACGCTTAAATGACTTTTTATTTGGCGATAAAACCAGCCCAGATTATACTATTGATGATTTAGGAAAAGTAGTCTATTACCAATCGGATAATAATACGTTGGAAGGGTTTAAGTTTTAATATTAATAATGATATTTTGTATTGTTATTGAAATAAATAAAATAAATTTATTATGAAGCATATTGTTATTACAGTAATCTTGGCTTTGTCAGTTTTTACAAGTTTTTCTCAATATGGAGATGCCTATCATGCTGCAAATACTTTTAAGTTAGATCAAATGCGACAACAAAGAATTGATCAAAATGATGCCATTCATCGTAGTCATATAAATGCCTCTTCAGAATTTTATATTAGTAAAAGTGGATATTATGGAAGTTATGAAACACCATGGTTTTTAAAGAAAAAAGAAGTGCCTAAAAAAGCAAAGACTGCCGCAGAATTAAAAAAAGAGGCAGAGTATCAAGAATGGGTAGTAAATGAAAGAGCTGAGAGATCTTTACATAATTCAAATGTAAAAGAGGCATCTAAAATCTTTACCGACGTAGGTTTTGATAGGTATGATGCAACTATTATTTTGAACGATTTAGTTTATGATAAATCAAAATCCACAGGATATTACAGTTCAGAAGCAGAAAGAGCTATACTTTGGAATTTAAAATATTACAAAATAGAATTTGAGGGTTTGTTTAAAACAGCTACTTATGAAATACTTATTGAGCAAGTAAAAAAATATATTATTGCACCCTATACTGCATTTAAGGATCTTGAAAAATTAATAGCAAAATTTCCCGAGAATCGAAAAGAGTGTGAACTGCTGCAATTAAATTGTATAGAAGTGATTTGCGGAAATCATTTTTATACAAATGACTTTAATAAATTGTATGATAATACATATCATAACAATGAAATGTTAAATAAGTTTTTATATTTCGAAAGCAAATACCCAATTGAAACCTCAAGGGTGGCTGGGGCAATAAACGATTTAAACTTTTCGCCCTACATACTCTTAGCCGAATATGCAATTTATGGCAAAAGAGAAAAAGTTGCGGCTGCATTTCTTTTAAAACAATTTATATCTATACACCCACCCAATCCTTTTTCTGAAGAAAATGTAGAAAGATTAATTAGCCCTGCTTTTAGTCGAAATTTTTTTACATTGAAAAACAGAATAATTCCAAGATCAAAATTTGAGTTTTTAAAAAACAACCCAAAATATTTGAAAGATTTTACCAAAGACGATTGGGATTTTATTGCAAAACAATATGATATGTCAACTATTGCTTTTTTCGATGTTTTAACAGGTTCTGAATATGGTCCTGAAACTTCGCAGTTAATGACCAGTTGGCCTGATTCGTATGATACTTATAATTGTAGTTTTTTTAATTTTGGTAAATTAGATTTAACTAAAATTATTTTAGAATGTTCAAAAGATACTACCGCAGAAGCCCTAAACGCAATGGGATTGTGTGTGGCTAATAACAAAACAAAACTTAAACCATACGAATCTATAAATTACTTTAAAATGGCTGCAGATAAAGGTTACATAATTGCTGCAAAAAATTATTTAACTGTTCTGTCTAATAAAAAGAGTAAAAATTACGATGTAAATAAACAAAAAGAAGCAGAAGAATATTATAAAAATTATAAAGTAACAACAGCCTACGATAAATTCTTACAGAAATATGCAAAATTATAAGAGCTATTTTTTTTAGGATTTCTTTGGCGATAAAACTAGCCCGAATTATACTATTGATGATTTAGGAAAAGTGGAGTATTATCAATCAGATAATAACACACTAGAAGAGTTTAAGTTTTAATGTTAATAACAAATTTTTGTATTGCCATTGAACTAAATAACATAAAACAAATTTATTATGAAACACATTGTTATTACAATAATCTTGGCTTTGTCAGTTTTTACAAGTTTTTCTCAATATGGAGATGCCTATCATGCACCTAACACATTACAGCTTTCTTTAGACAGGCAAAGGAGGATGACTGCAGCTGATAATGCTCATTATGATAATATGAGGTCAAGTAATAAAACATCCTCATCTTCTCCAATCAGTGGCAACTATAACGCTTACGGCTGGGCAGATTATAGTGGAATAAGAAGACAGGAAGAAGCAGGGAGGCGTAACCAAGCTAGAATAGATGAATATAATGCCAAAGTAAATAAACTAGAGGGGCTAATAAAAGCAAGAGGACTAAAAAGAGAACCAAAATACCGTACTCAATTAATTAAAGCTACTAGAGAAGCAGGCTTTGATGAATTTATGGTAATAAAACTTTATGGGATAAACGAAAAGCAATACGAAGTGATATTGGAGGAAATAAAATTGGCCGGAATTAAATCTGCTTACAGTGGTAGTACCAAAACTAATTGCCAAGGTGATTGTGTAGAAACCTTAACGACTTATAATGGGGATGTATATACTGGTAACACATTAAGTGGAGTACCAGAAGGACAAGGTATTTATACTAGTAAGAATAAAGAATGGGTAATGACTGCATCATTTAAAGCAGGGTTGCCTACTGGGATTGTAAAAATAGACTACAAAAATGGAGATAGATATGAAGGAGGATTTGAAAACATGAATTTTAATGGGCAAGGGAAATACTCTAAGAAAGACGGAACATACGATGAGGGAAATTTTGAAAAAAGCCAATTGAACGGTATATGCACCATAAAAGGAGTCAATTATACACAAAAAGGTAGTTTTAAAAATGGAATAGAATCGGGGGTGCATATTATAACTTTTGACAATGATGAAAATAAAACCACAATCATAAAAAATTATGAAGACCCATCTCAAAGTGAAATAAAATGGGAAACCAGTAAGTCTTTTTTCAAAGGAGAGTTAGATGAAAACTGTAAAATGAAAAAAGGAGTACGATTTTATGAAAGTAAGGAGGTTACTTTTACTGGATATTTTAAAAACGAAAACCCTTACATAG
Source organism: Ferruginibacter sp. (assembly GCA_017988335.1). Classification (GTDB taxonomy): domain Bacteria; phylum Bacteroidota; class Bacteroidia; order Chitinophagales; family Chitinophagaceae; genus Ferruginibacter. The sequence goes on along the minus strand of JAGNRZ010000045.1, from coordinate 14,367 downwards.
GCAAGTGGCAAAAAGGAGATCGTATACTAATAGGGGAATTTGAAGCTTCGGAAAAAGCATTATCCTTAAAATATGGTCGTTCTTATAACATTACAAAAAATAAAACTACAGAGGGATTTTTTGGACCTGGTATGAAGAGATTAGGGTACGAAAAAGATATAGACCCTTCAAACGGATACATATCAGAGCTAATATACACACAACCAGAAGTGATAGGATATCAAATGGCAAAATTTGGTAGCGGAACAACAATGTATTTAAAAGCAGATGTTTTAGGGCATCAATTTGCAGGTGTATATGTAAGCGAAGCTGGTGAAGAAACAGCTATATATTATGACAATGGAGTTACAATTGATATACCAGCAGAAAATACATCTGACTTGGCCGAAGCAAAAAAAATAAAAGGGGAAGTAATAATGAAATTAAAAGAAGGGAAAATAGCTTACGAAAAAGTTAAAATAAATGTTGAAGAGTTTTTTAAAGAAGATAGTAAAGAAATAAATAAAAAGCCTGATGAATCTGTAAAATCATTAAAAGCCTCTACAAAAACAGTTGCTGCAAATGAAGTCGATAAAAAAAATGATAGCAAATCGAATGCATCAACATCTAACAATACCCAAAATGAAATAAGTAAAGAGTCGGAAAATTTAAAAAAATCGAAGAATAATGCAATTTCTAAAAATCCACAATTAGAGCAAGCAAAGCCAAGTGTTATTGCTAAAAAAGAAGCGGTTAGTCAGTTAAGTTCTGAAAATGATGGGGAGCCTAATAAAAATTTAGATTACTCAAAAAATAGTTTGAAAAAACTAAATGCATATCTTGAAAATTTTTCGGATGGTTATTACGGTTATTTTGAAGTTCTGGATGGTGAATTATTTATGCGTTTAAAATCAGGCAATTATTTTAAGGCGGCAATAAAAAATTTAGATAAAGCATATGTTGTGGATGAGAATAAAAAAATTGCAATTAAATGTATCAATGGAGAGTCTTGGTCTAATTCTATATATTCAACTCTAACTGATCATATAGTAATGTATCAATCTACAAACTTTAATAGCTCAGAATTTATTCAATTAATAAATGATTTTTTAGATGCATATAAGAGTAAAAAACAATAACAAAAACTTGGCAATAAGTTTTATTACTTATATAAGCGAAAAATAAAATTGCCGAAAGAAAATTCTCTTTTTAGTTTTTTTTAAGCATACATAAAATGTAGAGAAAATAAAGTGAGGGTTTATTCTGTTATCTTACTTCATATCAAAATCAACCATCATCTTTAAAAGCATTGCGGAAATTGGCTTTGGGTGTAATAGATGAAAATATTTAAATTATAGCATATAAACCTTATCTTTTATACTTAATGCCGCTAGTAGTAATACTGGCGGCTTAATAAATATACCCAAGTGTTGGTATATGAAATGTAAATATTTTTTATTTGCTTTATATAAAATTAGAAAAATGAAAAAATGTCTTTTAATACTGGCGGCTGTTTTTTGCTTAGTAGCAATAGGTTTTGCACAACCCACTAGCGAATCGCAAAGAGGGGCATATTCTGTAAGTCAAGTAAGGCAGGCTAGAGAAAATGCCGAAATGAATAGGCACTACGAAAGCTTGAAGCCAAGTACTCCCTATAAAAGTACTAGCGGCACTTACTCAAGTAGTTTTGAAATCCCAAAATTATTTACCTTAAAAGAAGATAGAAAAAAAGAAGCTGCTATTAAAGCGGAAAATGAAAAACTTATAAGGAATAAAAATAAATTTATTTCATTGGTAAGAGAAAGAAGTGATTTAGATAGAACATACAATAACTACGAAACATTTAAATCCATAGGTAGTCAGGCTGGCTTAAATGAATCCACCATTCTTAATTTAATAGGTAAAGATGCTAACGAATATATGCAAATGGCATTTAATAATTATACATTAGTAGGCTCATGTTATGTAATAAAATTAAATACTAATTCATCAGCTGCTTCTAATAATTACGACTATAGGTCTTTTCAACAAGCACAAGATTTTAACTCATATTTAAAACAACAAAACTCAAATCAACCTTTCAACTCTTTTACCGAAAACACAAGTGCTTCAACAATTTTAGAGCCATTGCCTTTTAATAATCAAAACGTAAACAATAATATAGTATTACAAGGGTTAAATACCGAAATGGTAAACAGTAGCAAAAAAACACAGGTTTTAGAAGGCCTAATGCTTGATAACCACACAAGTAATTCAACCTCACAAAAGAATGTTGCAGAAAATAGTTTTAGTGTAGATAGAAGTTTGTTTTTACAAAAAAGTAGCTTTTCTATTGATACAAATAATAACAGAACAATATTAGAATCTTTAAAGTTTTCGCCACAAAATAAAAATACATCATTACCTGTGTTAAAGCCACTAAATCAAAATAATAATCAATCCACACCCAAAAACAATAGTATTTTGGAAAGCTTAAAAATTCAAGACAATAAACCCACTAAAGAAAACTCTATATACAAAAAGCTTATAAATCTTGAGTAATGTACTTTTTTGACATAAAAAATTGAAAATGAAAAAATTAATTCTTAATTGCTTTGTATTATTTTTTAGTGCATACGCAGTTGCACAACCCACAACAGCAGGCGGAGCATATAGCGAAGGCCAGGCTAGGCAAGCCAGAGAAAATGCTGAAATGAATAGGCATTACGAAAGTATGAAGCCGTCAAAAAAAACGTCTTCTAATAATAATATAAGCGGCAATTATAACGCCTATGGTTGGGGGCAAGGTATGAGTAGCGAAAGAATTGCTGCAGGGGAGAGAAATGATGCTTTACTGAATGAATGGAATGATAAAGTACATAAATTGGTAAAACTAGTACAATCAAGAAAAATTGGTAAAACCTCAAGTGATTATTCCAGTTTTATGGAAGCAGCAAGAGAGTCTTTTACAGGTTCTAATTCTGATTATACAATTAGAAGAATGTTTCCTGAAACAGCATCTGATTACGAACTTTATGCTAACGATAAATCCTCTACTTTTTATAAAAAATGGTTTTTGGAAGCAGATAAAATGAACTCGGCAACTAAACCTAAACCAGTTTATAACAGCGGACCTGTTACACATAATACGCAATACGGTAGTGGAAATTTAGAGCATCCGCTGTATTTTGAAAAAGTTACAGCTTCACAAATTAATGAAGGCTATAAGCAAATTAATACTATTGACGAGTATATACTTACAATTTTAGCTGATGGTAAAAACAACTACGATAATAGTATTGACAGGGGCACAAGATATACTAACTCGGAGTGTGGGTGCGATGAAGTTTATGGCTTAAAGTATTATTATAAAACATTTGGTGCTATGGAATATGGCATTTTTAAAGGGCCAGGATGGGATTATCCTTTTTTGCGAATGTATTTAAAAACAAAAACTAGTGAAGAAGTGGATGAAACCTTTAACGACTTTGTTAATAAATTTGCGGCCATTGAAAAATTTACAAGGTATAGAAGTGAATATACAAATGATAAAACAACTGCGTATTTTGATATAGATAACAATGAAGGTTATAAATATACAGTTTGGATAGAAAAAGGGTACAAAAGTTATGGATTAAGAATGGGGATAGATAAAAAAACTGCACCAGTTGTTATAGGTAAGGCTTCATATAACTTTATAGACTTATTGGGCAGTAACAATAATTTATCTTCCACGCAAACCAATAATAGTGCTTATAAAAGCATACAAATAGAAGATAATAAGCCTATTACTAAAATTTCTCAAACAGCTACTTATGATGCAAAATTAAGCAGCAGTAAAAATAAGAATACTAAAAGCTATCAAAATTATTTAACAAAATTAAACACCTATTTAAAAACATTTAATGAAGGGGCTTATGGTCGTCTTATCATAAAAGGAGATGAATTAATAATACAATTAAAAGATAGTGATCCCTATAAAGCTAAAATTGCCGACCTTGACAAAGCTTATGAACGAGGTAATCAACAAGTTATTCTTAAATGCTTAGGCGGACAGAATTGTATGGGAATTGGAACCAAAACGGCAGAAACGTATGGACATACTTTTATTCAATCAAAACATTTTAATACAAACGAATTAATTCAATTGATAAATGATTTCTTAGAAGCTTATAAAAGGCAATAATATTACTTTAACTAACCTAAGAACTAACTTTTAATTTGTTTAAAATACTTAGTCTAGTATTTTATATTTTTTGAAAGCGTTTATTTTATATCAAAATCCACCACCACCTTCTCCGTTTTAGGGTGGCTTTGGCAGGTAAGTATATAACCTTGCTCAATTTCTTCATGCTCTAAACCCCAGTTTACATCCATATCTACTTCGCCTTCTAAAAGCTTTGCTTTGCAAGTGCAGCATACGCCACCTTTGCAGGCATAAGGTAAATCGGCACCTTGGGCAAGTGCAGCATCTAAAATATTGCCTTCGTTAAAGCCTAATGCAAAATCAAAACTTCTGCCATCAAGTTTTATAGTGATGTTACTTTTTGCTAAGTTGTTGGTTGTTGTTGGTTGGTCGTTGGTCGAAGACCTTTTTTTGACAGAGCCAAATAATTCAAAATGTATTTTCTTTTTATCTAATCCTTCTTTTTCAAAAAAATCGGTAGCACAAAAAATCATTTCTTCTGGTCCACAAATAAAAACATCATCAATAGTTTTATAGTTTATTAATTTGGAAAGATGTTGAAGCTTTTCTTCATTAATTCGCCCAAAACTAATTGCAGCATCTGTTTTTTCTCTACTTAAAATATTAATTAAAGTAAAACGATTGATGTATTTATTTTTAAGCCCTTCTATCTCTTCAAAAAAAATAATACTGTTTTTATTTTTGTTGCTATACACTAGTGTAAAAGTGGAATGAGGCTCTGTTAGTAGCGTTTGTTTAATTATAGAAACTATAGGTGTAATACCACTACCAGCAGCAATAGCTAAATAGTTTTTTTTATTTTCTGGCTTTAGTTCAGTGTAAAATTTTCCAATTGGTGGCATTACATCTAAACTATCGCCCTGTTTTAATTTTTCGTTTGCATACGTTGAAAAAACACCTCCATCAACTTTTTTTACTGCTACTTTTAATTGGTTTTCGTAAGGTGCAGCACAAATGGAATATGTTCTTCGTACTTCTTCGTTATTAATAAGAGTACGTATAGTTACATTTTGCCCTTGTGTAAACAAGAAAGTATTTTGTAACTCTTGTGATATGGTAAAATTTATAGAAACACAATCGGCTGTTTCTTTAATTACCTCTTTTACTTTTAATGAATGAAAATGTAGCGACATATATTAAGTAATGATTAATTTTGCACAAAGCTAAATTATATGCAGTTAAAGCCAGTAGATATTGTTGAAACTATTTCTGCCGAAGATTTTAAGGCAAAATACTACAAGCCAATGAAACCGCTTGTAATTAAAGATTTAGCTAAGCAATGGCCTGCTTACTCAAAATGGAATTGGGATTACTTTATTGATACTGTAGGCGAAAAAGAGGTAGGAGTATATAATAATGTAAAAAGCGATGCCTATACTCCTATTAATACGGCGGATGCTTACATGAAATTTGGCGATTATCTAAAAAAAGTAAAGGCTGGCCCCTTAGATTTACGAATATTTTTATTCAATATTTTTCAGCATGCACCGCAAATTGCAAAAGATTTTACTTGGCCAGACCATTTAATGAAAGGATTTGTAAAAAAATACCCTATGTTATTTGTTGGTGGTGAGGGCAGTATTACCCATATGCACTTTGATATTGATACTAGCCATATTTTGCACACTCAATTTGTGGGTAGAAAAAGAGTTTTATTGTTTCCGTTTGAAGAGCAATATAAGCTATACCGCAAACCTTGGGAGGTGCTTAGCCTTGCCAATTTTGCCCACTATAACGAAAAATTTGACTACGACAGTTTCCCTGCTACAAAACTTGCCAAAGGGTACGAGGTAATTTTAGAACATGGTGATACACTTTTTATGCCAGCTGGCTATTGGCACCATATGGAGTATTTAGACGGTGGTTTTGCCATGAGTTTAAGAGCTATGCAAAGCAGTATTGGCGGCAAATTAACAGGGGTTTGGAGGCTTTTTGGTATGAGGGGTATTGATACGCTACTTAAAAAAACCACTCCACAATGGTGGTATAATTACAAAAAAGCAAAACTGTTAAAATATGCTAATGCCGAAATAAAAAAGACAACTACTACATAAATGGTGTTGCACAAGTGAAAAAAAGTACTATTTTTGCTACCTGCTTGGTAATTCTGTCCATCTTAAATCTTATTTAAAACAAAACAAGGCTAATACTGTTATATGTGTAGTAATACACACGTAGCTTTTAAGGCTTTATTATATAATTAATTATACCTTTTTCTTGTGGTTTCAGAGGTAAGCAAGGCCGGTGATTTTTATCACCGGCGCATTTTTTTAAAACAAAAAAAAGCAACTTGTACAAGCTGCTTTAACGGTTTAAATATTTTTAATAAAATTTACTTAACTCTTCCCCAGTTTTCTCCACTCTTTATTCTATAAAGTGTCATTTCACTAACGTCATACTTTGCTGCAATTTGTTTATACGTTAATTTTCGTTTTGGATTATTTAGTTGATCTTTTATTGTTTTTACTTGAGTGGCGTTAAGCTTTAGCCCCACAGTTCTGTTAGCTTGCCTTTTTTTGTAAGCAATTTTTTCGGGGCTTTTTTGCTGATGGCTACTAACTTCATCTAAAGTAGCCCACTTTAAATTCTTATAGTGGTTGTCTTTTTTCTTATGATTAATATGAATAACAAATTTATATTTTGGGGATGTTTTTTTACAGAAAAGCCTTGCTACTTCTCTATGAAAATACAAAGTACCATTAGCATCTTCAATATGTAGGTTTAAAGTTCTATAGCCCGATGTTATAGAACCATTTAACAGTTTACCATCTTTTTCAATGTTATCATCAAAACTTGCGGCTCTGCCATGAGATGAAAAAGCATACTTTTTTCGTAAGGTTTTAGAACCTGTAAATTGAATAGATTTCCAAACCTCACCAGTTAATTTCTTTATCATAAATAAAAGTTTAAAGCCACAAAATTGATTATATAAATAAAGGTACAATTTTGTGAGCCTATAAATATAAACAAGGTTTTTTTAAGATAAAAGCATTTTTAAAAATTCTTCTTCATTTATTATTTTAATCGAACCTAGTTTTTTGGCTTTTTCTAATTTACTGCCGGCATCTTCGCCTACTACAAGATAGCTAAGTTTACTGCTTACACCACTTAATAGCTTACCGCCATTGCTTTCTACCATTGCCTCTCCCTCACTCCTTTTTAATTTACTTAAAGTGCCTGTAAACAAAAAGGTAAGTCCGTTTAAGTTACCGGTAGTGCTTAATTGCTTTTTTTCGTTTTTAAGCTGTAAACCCAAGCTGGCTAACTTTTCAATAAGTTCAATACTGGCTGGGTTGCTGAAAAAGTCAAAAATACTTTTGGCTACTTTTACGCCTACATCTTCCATTTGCTTTAGCTGCTCTTCAGTATAGTCTTTAAATTCTCTTATATCTTCAACTGCATTAGCTAATGTTTTGGCCGTTGTTTCCCCTACATATCGTATGCCAAGGCCATATATTAAGCGGTGCAAAGGTTGTTGCTTACTTGCTTCAATAGCTGTTTGTAAATTGACAATCGATTTTTCGCCCATGCCTTCCAGCTTTTGTAGCTCATCCCAATTTAAAGCATAAATATTAGGAATGTCTTTAAGTAAACCTAGCGTATAAAATTTTCTAACATTAGCATCGCCAAGGCTACGAATATCCATAGCATCTTTACTTACAAAATGTATAATGCGTTCTACCGCTTGTGCGGCACAGTTATAGTTACTGCAACGCCATACAGCTTCTTCTTCTGGTTTTTGTAAAGGAGCATTACAGACAGGGCATACCGTAGGAAAAACAATTTTTTGTTCACTACCATCTCTTAATTCTGCAAATGATTTTACTACTTGCGGTATTACATCGCCACTACGTTCAATTAAAATGGTATCACCAAGTTGTAAATCTTTTTCAATAATATAATCTTCGTTGTGTATGCTAATGCTACTAACGGTTACGCCACCTACAGCTACAGGTTCAATTTTAGCTACAGGTGTTACAGCGCCAGTTCTACCCACTTGAAAATCTACACCTATTAATTTACTGGTAGCTTGCCTAGCTTTAAACTTATATGCAATTGCCCAACGAGGGTGGTGGCTTGTCATACCTAATTTATCTTGCAATTGCAGGCTATTTACCTTAACCACCATGCCATCAATTTCGTAATCTAAATTGTCTCTATTTTTTTCAAATTCATTTATGTAATCAATAACAGCAACTATGCCTTTAACTACTTTCATTTGTTGCTTTGGGCTTTTAAAACCTAGCTTCCAAAGCATTTCTAGCATATCAGAATGAGTTGATAGTTCATTATTACTTATAGCTTGTTGCCTATTCATCATTGTATAACTTACGTGATACAAAAAGGCTTCAAGATTTCGTTTACTAACCTCATGTGTATCTTTTATGCGTAAGCTACCTGCTGCTGCATTACGTGGGTTAGCTAGAGGCGGATTGCCTTCTTCTATTTGTTTATCATTATAGGCTTTAAAGTTTTTTTTGTTAAGCATTACTTCGCCACGTATTTCAATTTGTGTAATGCCATATTCATTAAATGTGGCTGATAAAGGAATTGATTTTATTTGCTTTGTGTTAGGTGTAATATCATCACCTACCACACCATCACCTCTGGTAGCACCTCTTAACAACATATTGTTTTCATAAATTACAGAAATACTTGCCCCATCAAACTTTGGCTCTACACAATATTCAACTTCATCTAATCCACTTAATTCTTTTGCTTTTCTATCCCAATCAATTAAGTCATCTGCATTATAACTATTTTCTAAACTTAGCATAGGAACTAAATGTTCAACTTTTGCAAAGTCTTTTATTAAGCCTTGTCCCACTCTTTGTGTAGGCGAATCTTTTGTTATTAATGATGGGTGATTAGTTTCAATTTTTTCTAACACTTTATATAATGTGTCGTACTCGGTATCGCTTATTATGGGGTCGTTTTGCACATAATATCTGTATTCATGAAAACGTAAGGCATTGCGTAATGCTTCAATATTGTTTTCGTTTATGGTATCAATTTTTTTTAAAAATTGAGTGGTTTGTTCCTGTGAAAATTTTATTTGTTGATTATCGTACATAAAAATGTTCTTCTTTATCAAAGATAAAAATTAAAGCCAATAAGACTAAAAGAATAAAGACTAGCCATTAAGAAGTTTGGGAGCATTAAGATTTAATTTAACTCTCTTAATTTTCTTAATGCCTTAATGTTCAAAAAATGGTTATCGGCCTTCCGTCTTCTCGGCAAAATATCTTTTTCTTATTTTATCTTTACTAAAACAAAATATCATGCTGTTGAACAAATTGCCAAATTTTTTTTTATTTCTTATTCTAATTTCCTTATTCCTTATCTCATCTTGTAAGTTTCGTCAAAAGGTAGATGTAGTAGTGCATAATGCAGTTATATATAAGGTAGATGAAAAATTTACCACAGCACAAGCAATGGCAATTAATAATGGCAAAATAGTTGCTATTGGTAGTAATGATGATATTTTAAAATTATACGAAAGCGATAGTATAACTAATGCAGGCGGCAAATCCATCTTTCCTGGTTTTATTGATGCCCATGCCCATTTTTTGGGTTATGCTATGGGCTTGCAGCAAGTAAATTTATTTGGTACAAAAAGTTGGGATGAGTGTATTGAACGAATAAAGCAATTTGTAAAAGATAGAAAAATAAAAGAAGGAGATTGGATACAAGGAAGAGGATGGGATCAAAATGACTGGGCTATAAAACAATTTCCAACAAAAGAATTATTAGATATAAATTTTCCTAATAATCCTATAGCATTAGAAAGGGTAGATGGACATGCATTGATAGTAAATACAAATACTTTGCAAAGAGTTGAAGTGCTTTCAGGTCAAAATATTTCTGGTCAAAAAATAGTAGGAGGAGAGGTAGAAACGATTAATGGAAAACCTACTGGGATACTTATTGATAATGCAACAACATTTGTGCAAAAAATAATACCTACCCCAACCCAAAAAGATTATGCAAAAGCATTGCAAGAGGCACAACAAAATTGCTTTGCTGTAGGCCTAACTACAATTGTTGATTGTGGTTTAAATAAAGCCGATGTAGAAATGTTAGACGCCTTACAAAAAGAAGGGTTACTTAAAATGAAACTAAATGTAATGCTTAGCGACGACTCATTAAATTATGCTTATTATTTAACAGCTGGCAAATACAAAACAGATAGACTAAATGTAAATGGATTTAAATTATATGCAGATGGTGCATTGGGAAGTAGAGGAGCATGTTTGCTACACCACTACAGCGACAAGCCAGGCTGGCAGGGCTTTTTATTAAAAGATAGAAAATATTACGAAACCATTTTGCCAAAAATATATGCAGCAGGCTTTCAGGCAAATACCCATGCAATAGGCGACAGTGCTAATAGAATGATATTACAAGTGTATGCCAATATTTTAAAAGGTAAAAACGATAAACGCTGGCGAATTGAACATGCACAAGTAGTAAATGAAAACGATTTTATTTATTTTGGATCAAATAGTATTATACCCTCTGTGCAGCCCACCCATGCCACTAGCGATATGTATTGGGCAAAAGATAGATTGGGAGAGCAACGAGAGAAAGGAGCTTATGCCTATCAGCAATTATTACAGCAAAATAGTTGGATTCCTTTAGGTACCGATTTTCCGGTAGAAGATATAAGCCCATTTAAAACTTTTTATGCCGCAGTTGCAAGGCAAGATGCCGCAGGTTTTCCTAATGGTGGTTATCAAATAAATAATGCACTTAGTAGAGAGCAAGCCATAAAAGGTATGACTATTTGGGCAGCAAAAGCTAGCTTTGAAGAAAAAGAAAAAGGAAGTTTAGAGGTTGGAAAACTTGCTGATTTTATAATTTTAGATACAGATTTAATGCATTGTAAAACAACCGATATTTTAAACACAAAAGTTAAAGCCACCTATGTAAATGGCGAAAAAGTAACACGGTAATTTACTTATAAGGATAAAAGAGTAGCACAAAAAATAAATACTACCTTTATTTTTCGATTGCTAAAAATAATTTTAGAAAAAATATTTTTTAACCCCTTAATTTACTATGCCTCAAACAGAAGTCAAAGTAACAAAAGCCATTAAAACCCTTTCTGTAGTACAGTCGGAAGTTGAAAGCCTAAATAAAGTTGCACTTTCTGTAGATTGTGTAATTTTTGGTTTTGATGATAATATGCTTAAGGTGTTATTAATTAGAAGTGATTTTAAGAAATATTTAGGCAAGTGGAGCTTGTTGGGCGACCTAGTAAATCCTAATGAAGATTTAGATGCTGCTGCTTATCGTGTATTAAAAAAACGCACTGGGTTAAATGATATATATTTAGAACAGTTAGAAACCTTTGGTGCAGTTAATCGTCATCCAGCTGGTAGGGTAGTAACTGTGGCTTACTCTTCTCTTATTAATATTCAAAACCACAAGTTAAATATTACTGATAATGAGCTACATTGGCATGATGTAAAATCTGTGTCTGACCTAGCTTTTGATCATCAACAAATATTTGAATTAAGCTATAAGCGATTACAAAAAAGAATACAAGAGCATCCATTAGGGTTTAACTTACTCCCTAAAAAATTTTCATTAAGAGGGTTGCAAAACTTGTACGAAGCCATTTTAGATACAAAGCTGGATAGGAGAAATTTTAGAAAGAAGTTTTTTGCTATGGATTTTTTAATAGATACAAATGAGTTAGAAACTAATGTACCTCACCGCCCAGGTAAGTTGTATAAATTTAATCATGAAAAATATGAGAAGAAAAAAAAGAAGTGGGGCGGAATTGAATTTTAGATGAAATTTGCAATAACCCTACTTGTTACATTTCTCCCAAAATCGGTACCGCCCAAACTCCTAATCTTTACTTTTCTATACCAGCTTTCTTCAAGTATTAAAAATTTACGTCAAAAATATTATTGAAAATCAATTAATTACAAAGGCGTGTTCTAAAATAGTTCTGTTTTTCTTTGGAAAACTGAAGTAAACAAGCCTACCTTTGCACTCCCAAATTTTTGGGAAAGCATTTAATGCCTTTGGGATGGCAAAGGCTTCACTCAAAATAAAAATAAAATGAGCAAATTACATTTCACTACTAAACATGCTAATGCGGCTACCGTAAAGCACAACTGGTACGTTGTGGATGGTACTAATCAAACCGTAGGTCGTATGTGTTCTAAAATCGCTGCTATTTTACGTGGTAAGAATAAGGCGTACTACACTCCTCATGTTGATTGTGGAGATTTCATTATTGTTACTAATTGTGAAAAAATAAAATTCACAGGTAATAAAATGGATGAAAAAATTTATGACAACTTCTCTGGTTACCCAGGCGGTCGTAAAGAAGAAGTAGCTAAAGATTTATTAAAACGCAGACCAGAAGTAATTATTGAAAGAGCTGTAAAAGGTATGTTACCTAAAAACAGATTAGGTCGTCAGATGTACAAAAAATTATTTGTATACCAAGGTTCTAATCATCCACATGGTGCTCAAAAACCAGCCGAATTAAAATTCTAATTAAAAAAACATTCTAAATTCTATTTATAAATGGAAAAGCAAAAAAATGCAGTAGGTCGTAGAAAAGAAGCGGTTACCCGTATTTTTCTTTCTAAAGGCGACGGAAAAATTACTGTAAACGGAAAGGATTATAAAACTTATTTTCCTTTAGTGTACTTACAAAACCAAGTAGAAGCTCCATTAAAAACGGTTGAAAGTGCCGATAAATTTGATGTGGTGGTAAATGCTACAGGCGGTGGTGTAAAAGGTCAGGCAGAAGCTACAAAACTAGGTATAGCAAGAGCTTTACTTGAGGTAAATGCAGAGTATCGTCCGGCTTTAAAAGCTGCAGGCTTGTTAAAAAGAGACCCACGTAGTGTTGAACGTAAAAAACCAGGTCGTAAAAAAGCAAGAAGAAGCTTCCAGTTCAGCAAGCGTTAATATTTCGTTCATTGCCTATTGTTCATGGTTCATGGCAAAACCAGTACTACTATGAACAATGAACTATGAATCATGAACAATTTTAAATAACAATACTAATAATAAACAATGGAAAATACTTCATTACAACAGCAACTTTTAGAGGCAGGTGTACACTTTGGTCATTTAAAAAAGAAGTGGAACCCTAAAATGTTACCTTACATTTTTGCAGAAAAAAAAGGTATTCATATTATAGACCTTAACAAAACTGTAGAAGGTTTACAAGAAAGTGCTGCTGCTTTAAAAGCAATAGCTCGTAGCGGTAAAAAAATTATGTTTGTTGCTACAAAAAAACAAGCTAAAGAAATTGTTAGCGAATGTGCTAAAAGAGTAAACATGCCTTTTGTAACAGAGCGTTGGTTAGGTGGTATGCTTACTAACTTTAACACTGTTCGTAAAAGTGTTAAAAAAATGCAGAGCATCGAAAAAATGCTTAACGATGGAAGTGCAGAAAGCTTAACTAAAAAAGAGCGTTTAACACTTACCCGTGATAAAAATAAAATGGAAAAAGTATTGGGCGGTATAGCTCAAATTAGCCGTGTACCAGCTGCATTATTTATGGTAGATATAGGGCATGAGCATATTGCATTGGCAGAAGCTAAGCGTTTAAACATTAGCACATTTGGTATGGTAGATACTAACTGTGATCCTAACAAAGTTGACTTTGCTATTCCTGCAAATGACGATGCTACAAAATCTATTGCTATTATAGTTAATTACTTAACTGCTGCTATTGCAGAAGGTTTAGCTGATAGACAAGCAAATAAAGACGAAGAAGATAATAACGATTCAGAGGAAAGTGCAGAAGCAAAAGCAGCTCGTTTTGAAAAGCAAGCAGAATCTGGTGATGATAAAGGCCGTAGAGGTGCAGGTGCCGGAAGAGGTGCTGCAGGTGGTGGCGTTACAAAACGTAGAGTACCAAGTGCAGGACAAGGCGGTAGAAAACCAGCAGGTAAGTAATTTCCTGTTTAGTGGTTGCAGTTTTTTGTTTGACTAACGTTAGTAATTCTATTCTACATCGTTGTGTCACTCACTTGTACGGCATACCTTTTTTCATCGGGCATTATCTAATTTTTAATTTTTAATTATTCATTACAATGAGTGTTACAATAACAGCACAAGACATAAACAAACTACGCCAAACAACTGGCGCAGGTATGATGGACTGCCGTAAAGCATTAACAGAAAGCAACGGCGATTTTGAAGCAGCTATTGATTGGTTG
>JAGNRZ010000181.1 GCA_017988335.1 Ferruginibacter sp. | reverse complement strand
ATTGTACATCTGTTTAAAATAACATCGGAACCCAACATTTCGTCAGCATTAAATCCTGTGCATATTCCTTTTGCCTTTATAATATTTCCTATAATAAATTTTGCAGCATCAGTATTATGAGCACTATCCATACTACATCTAATAGATGAAGTTGACAAACTATCGCCAAGCACTAGTGTATAGTAGCCTTTTTCATCTTTATCAATGCTCTTAATTGGAGCTTCTAGTTCAATTACTTTGTCCAAGTATTTTGCACTAGCAATTTTTTCATTTGATGTAAATTCACCTATTATAGTAGCGTAACTGATGGTATAATTAGGAGTAACATCTGTTACATCTACCTGTTTTCTATTATACTCTTTATAGGCATATATAGCTGCTATTGATAGTATTACGGCAATTACTAATGATATATAAATTATTATTTTTCTTTTTTTCATTTTTCTTTTTAATTAGTTATTAGGGCTTCCAGCATCAATCCATTTTTTTATTAATGCAAGTTGGCATGTACTCATTTTTGCTCCCCCTTTTGGCATTGCCGAAAAACCTGTACTCCATGCTACACTCCCATAAAGTTTTCCATTTAATGCAATGGCTTTATCTGTAGCATGTGTACCCATTACAATGCCTCCAGATGGGTTTGCAGCGTTATGACAACTATAACATTGCTGTTGTAAAAGCGGTACTACTTTTTGTGAATACGACACTACGGTGGCTGTATCACAATTTGCAGCATTTGGGTATAGCAAATCATATTTATCATAGTAGCAAGATGTTGCACTAGTGATAAACACAATAAAGATTATTAATGTAGTTGGCTTGAATAGCATAGTTATAATTTTAATTGTTAGGCGATCCTGAATCAATCCACTTTTTTATTTGCTTAATTTCACAATCAGGCATTTTTGAGCTATTTTTTGGCATAGGAGAATATCCAGCTGACCAATTTACCGAGCCATATAGTTTTCCATTTGTAGCTTGTGCTTTAACAGCTGTATAAGTAGATAAATCTATACCTCCGCCCAATGAATTTGGATTATGACAACCTTGACACTTGTTTTGCATTATGCTTTTTATAGCAGTGCTATATTTAAAATCTGTAGTATCGCAATCTGTGCAGGCGTTATTTTTTGCTCCTTGATTTATCCATTTTTGTATTAACGCTATTTGAGCAGAAGTAAAACCAGCATCTGGCGGAGGTGGCATTCTATCACTACCAGTTTTAACTAGTACTTTATATAGTTTACTATTACCAGCATTGCCTGGGCTTACGTATCTCATAATATTTGCATAGCTAGTTAAATTAACACCATCTGCATGGGTAATAGCATCATGACATCCTGCTTTAGAACATCCAGAAGCAATTAAAGGCGAAATTGAATTAGCAAAATAAACAGTATCAGCACTACAAGTATATGTAGAGGTTGTATTAGAATTTCCGCCACTGCTTTGGTCAAATGGTATTTCATGCTTGCAAGCCATAAAGGCTATTGTAAATATGAATACTGCTAAAAGCTGCATTACACTTTTTATGTTTTTCATTATATATTTATTTACAAGTATTTTTTACAAGCATATATAAACTTGTAAAAGAATAAACTTTGATTATATTTTTTAAAGCTTAGTAAGGGTTTGCTAAAATTTTGCAAAATATGCAGAGGCATATTTAACATTAACAAAAAGTGGGCATGTTACGCATTATAGCGTGGAGGGTGTAAAAGTGTGGGAATATAATTTTTTTGTATATAGATTTTAAAACGGTTGCCTAGTAATGTATTGTTAAAGCAATAATCTACCGATTTTTCCATATCGCTTGTTGGCTGTGCTACCCAAAATAAAGTAGTAAGAGAATGTATATTAACATGGTGAAATGGTAGTTTTCTATCTTCGTTATCGTCTGCGGTATTGCCATCATCACTTGCATAGTGCATATATAAAAATTCAACAAATGATAAAGCCAGATTTGCTTTTTCATGCTCTTTATAATGTGTAACCAACTTTGCAAAACTGAAAACCTCCATCAAATTGGTGTTAGCAATAAGATGAAGAGAAATTAACGATATGATAAAAAATTTACGCAATACATATATCTATCCAAAAATAATGCCACTTTTTGTGTATTAGTTACACATTTTTTTCTGTTGGCATTATCTACAAAGTAATTATTTATAAAGTTCAGACTTGATTAAGATTACTCAAAAACAAAAAGTTGTTTAGATTTGGTCAAAATGACTTAATTACTTAAAAACCAAACTTGTAGAATCTTAAAAAGTGAATAAACATACTTCTTTTAAAGAATATCCCACCATTTTCAAAAAAATCAAAAAAACTTAGCCTTTTCTCTTTGCCAATTAAAACACAACCCTTACCTTTGCACTCCAAATTAAAAAAAGCTCTTTTAATATGTCACAAAGAATCAGAATTAAATTACAGTCTTACGATCACAACTTAGTAGATAAATCTGCAGAAAAAATCGTAAAAACTGTACGTAGTACAGGTGCAGTAGTTACAGGACCAATTCCTTTACCTACACATAAAAAAATATTTACTGTGTTACGTAGCCCTCACGTTAATAAAAAAGCAAGAGAGCAGTTTCAATTGTGTACACATAAGCGTTTATTAGACATTTACACTAGCAGCAGCCGTACGGTAGATGCTTTAAGTAAGTTAGACTTACCAAGTGGTGTTGATGTTGAAATCAAAGCATAATGAACTCCCGAAAGCATTCGGGAAGCATTAGCTAAGATCTTAAAAAGAAAAAAAATAATGAACATCTAACTCCTTTGTCAGGCTGTGTAGTGAGCAAGTCGAACTATCGAAGTCAAAAAAGGAGCGCTGGATATAAACAAGATACAATGAAAAGTATTATTGGAAAGAAAATTGGAATGACCAGTATCTTTGATACAACAGGTAAGCAAACTGCTGTTACCATTATCGAAGCTGGTCCGTGTGTTGTAACACAAAAGAAAACCGTAGAAACAGACGGTTATAATGCCCTTCAAATAGCATTTGGCGATAAAAAAGAGAAACATGCTCTTAAATCTGAAATTAGTCACTTCGCCAAAGCTCAAACCTCTCCCAAAAAAGTAGTAAAAGAAATACGCAATAGCGAATTAACTCAAGCAGTTGGCGAAACCATCACTGTTGAAATATTTACCGAAGGCGACAAAGTAGAAGTTGTTGGCACTACAAAAGGTAAAGGTTTTCAAGGTGTGGTAAAACGTCATGGCTTTAGTGGTGTGGGTGAGCAATCTCATGGTCAACATGATCGTCAAAGAGCACCAGGTTCTATTGGTAACTCGTCAGATGCTTCAAGAGTATTTAAGGGTATGCGTATGGCTGGCCGTATGGGTGGTGATAGAGTTAAAATGAAAGGCTTACAAGTAGTAAAAATCTTCCCAGAAAAAAACTACATCTTAGTAAGTGGTTCAGTTCCAGGTCACAATGGTTCAATCGTTTTAATACAAAAATAATTTACTACCGTTTTTTCGGTATAAAAATAAAAGAAAATGCAAGTAGACGTAATAAATTCACAAGGGGCAAAAACAGGAAGAACTGTTGATTTACCTGAAGAAATTTTTGGAATAGAGCCAAATGACCATGTTATTTACTTAGCTGTAAAGCAATATCAAGGTGCACAACGCCAAGGTAATCATAAAGTAAAAACTAGAGCAGAGGTAAAAGGTTCTTCTAAAAAATTACACAAGCAAAAAGGTACTGGTGGTGCAAGAAAAGGTAATCTTCGTAACCCTTTGTACAAAGGTGGTGGTACTATTTTTGGACCAAAGCCTCATGCTTACGATATCAAATTAAACCGTAAGGTTAAAGATTTGGCTAAAATGAGTGCATTGTCTTACAAGGCTAAAGAAAACGCAATTGTAGTGTTAGAAGATGTACAAATGGATACGCCAAAAACAAAAACATTTACTAGCATTTTAAGCAGCTTAAATTTAGTAGGTAAAAAAGCATTATTTGTAATGCCAGAAAACAATGAAAATTTTTATTTAAGTCTACGTAACGTACCAAAAGTTAGCGGTACATTATTAAGCGATTTAAATACTTACGATATTTTAAATGCTAATGTATTAGTATTAACAGAAGGTGCAGCAAAAATATTTTCTGCAACAGAAGCGGAAGCATAATTTATAACAAACAAACTTAGTAAGACATGAAAGCGTCTGATGTTTTAATAAAACCCATTTTATCGGAAAAAGCTAATAAGCTTGCAGAAAAAACTAATCGCTATTCTTTTGTAGTAGATAAAAAGGCCAATAAATTAGAAATTAAAAAAGCTGTAGAAGCGTTTTATGGTGTTCAGGTATCTGAAGTAAACACTATGATTATGCCTTCCAAATTAAAAGCTAAATATACAAAAGCTGGTTACGTAGTTGGCCGTAAGCCAAGTAAGAAAAAAGCTGTAGTAACAGTAGCCGAAGGTGAAACAATTGATTTGTACACTGGAGGAATCTAATTTTAAAATGAATGGCATCAATTGCCGCAAAAATTGAAAAAGTAAAAAAGATTAACAATGGCATTAAGAAAGTATAAACCCACAACAGCAGGTACTAGATGGAGAATTGGTAATGCATATGCAGAAGTTACCACTAATGTACCAGAAAAATCTTTGCTTGAAAAGCAAAAATCAACAGCTGGACGTAATGCTCAAGGTCGTAGAAGTATGCGTTACATGGGTGGTGGTAACAAAACCATGTACCGTTTAGTAGATTTTAAAAGAAATAAAAAAGATATACCCGCAGTTGTAAAAACTATTGAGTACGATCCAAACCGTACAGCATTTATTGCTTTAATAGCTTTTGCTGATGGAGAAAAAAGATACATGCTTGCCCCACAAGGTTTACAAGTTGGGCAAACCGTTTTAAGTGGTGATGCAGTAGCTCCAGAATTAGGAAATGCATTGATGATGAAGAACATGCCTTTAGGTACTAACGTTCATAACATTGAAATGCAACCTGGTCAAGGTGGAAAATTAGTACGTAGTGCTGGTACATCTGCTCAGTTAAGTAACAAAGAAGAAAAATACGCTGTACTTAAAATGCCAAGTGGTGAGTTAAGAAAAGTATTAATCAACTGTTATGCAACAGTAGGTGTGGTAAGTAATAGCGATCATAATTTAGAAAGTGCTGGTAAAGCTGGTCGTAACCGTTGGAAAGGTGTTCGTCCACGTACAAGAGCTGTAGCCATGAACCCAGTAGATCATCCTATGGGTGGA
>JAGNRZ010000044.1 GCA_017988335.1 Ferruginibacter sp. | reverse complement strand
GTTTTCAAACTTTCAAAGATCTTTTGGCTTTACTTTTTATCCCTATTTTTCAATTGGGAGTGCAAAGGTAAGAGCCTTTATTATTCCAACCAAATTTTTCTTTTATTTTTTGAAAAATATTTTCAAGAATTTGATTGATTTTTTCTTAGAACTAATGCCTTTTTTCAAAAGCGGACGGCAAAGATATAGAGAGATTAGTTGGTAGCAAAATAAATATTGAAAAAAAGTGAAAATTTATTTTGAAATAGATTCAATTTTTTATCATAAGTATTGTTCCTATTGAAATGTAGGCGATTATATTTTCTAAAAATAAATTGATAAACTAATGATGATATAAAAATTACTTACGGGCTTAAGTATATAAGGGCTAGGTATATGGTTCTGCAATGATGCTATACTGTATATGGATGAACGGATTGCGACGCAACGATGATGCTATGAAAAACTTTGTGCTGGTATTTTGCTTATGACAATTTTGTGGTAATTATGTACTTATAGTAGGTTTTAATATTGTACTTGAATAAGAAATAGCCCATGTGCTGGGGCGGAAAAATCGGCTTGTGATGGATTTTTTGAATTGACTATTTGTTGGAACTGCTGTATTGAGATTTTACCTTTGCCTACTTGGAGCATGGTGGCGACTAAGCCTCTTACCATTCCTCGTAGAAATCTATTTGCCTTTACTGTGTAGATTAACTCATTATTTGATAAATGCCAATGGCTTTGAAATATTATACAGTTATGCGTATGAACTTGTGTATTTTTTTTTGAGAAAGTTGTAAAATCTGTATTGTGCAATATTATTTGTGCTGCTTGGTTTAGAGCATCGATGTTTATTTTATAAGGAAAATAATAAGCGTATTGATTATTGAATGGATTTTTTTGTTGTGAAACATGGTAATGATATTCTCGGCTTGTAGCATTGAACCTACAGTGAGCATCATCGTTTACAGGCTTAATATTTTTGATAACAATATCTGCTGGTAGTATTGCATTTAAATGATAGGTATTGTTGGGTATTTGTAATTCAGTATCAAAATGAAAAAAATTTTGGTGTGCATGAACACCAGCATCTGTACGTGAAGAGCCTGTTAATTGAAAGCTTTGTTTATAAAATACTTGTAGGGCTTTTTCAACTTCGGCTTGTATAGTATTTGCATTTTGCTGAATTTGAAAGCCTGCATAATTTGTACCCTTATATGCTACTTCTAAAAAATAACGTGGCATATCATTATTTTTTTAGCATGGCATTAAATCGTTTAACATAGTATTCTTCTGAAAGGAGTGTAACTAATTTCGGAAAATTTTCTGAATCGCTTATATACGGATATGCTGTATCTAAGAATTTATATTTACCCTCGTCGTTTAGAAAGAGGAAGCTTAATGTTTTTATTTGCTCTGTTGTATAACATTGTTTTTGAAAGGTGGCACTTGCTCTGTATAACATTTCATTATCTGACTCTGCTGCGGCCATTTTTTTTCTGAGTTTTTTATAATCGTCTTCGTTGGCTGTGCTTTTACAATTACTTTTTATAGCTGGTGATGTTTGCTTAATTACTGGCGGTGATGAGACAACTTTCTCTTCAACTTCTACAGGCTTTGAAGGTTTAGGTTTTTCAATTTCTTGAATTACTTGTGGTGTAGAGTTAGTAGTTACTTGAGGGTTTGCTACATTATTGTTTACGTCTTTTTTGTCATCTATAGGTATAGTAACCTTAACAGTATCGGTAGTATTCGTATTCTTAACAGTGTAGATAATATCGATACTGCTATTTGATTTACTTGTAAATAATTTTGTGATAGTGCTTCTTTTTTCCTCCGCTTCAATTTTTTCGATAGGTTTTACTTCCTCTTTTTTAACTTCTTTAACTTGAGTAGGTGTAGTTACTTCATTGTTGGCAGTTGCCTGAGCTTGTGCTGAATAGCTATTGTTGTAAATAATTTGATAACTACTCATATCAACCAAACCCCAGCCTTTATCATCAAAATTTTTAAGCATATACCCCAAATCATTTTTCTGAATGGTTAGGTTTAATTTTTGCTCTGGCCATTCGTTTTTGGGAAAGCCGATTGTAAGATTGTAATTGTTTTCGATTAGCTTGGATAAAATGATGTAGCCAGAAGCTGATGAGCTATATACCTTGTCGTTAAGTTTTACATAAAAAGGTTGCTTATTATCAGCCTGTATGTAAACGAAATGATTTTGTTGGGCAGAGAGATGAAAAGCTATAAGAAACAATATAATTGAAACTAGCAGAGGTTTTATTTTTATCATTTGTATTTTACCTGTATTTGAACAAAACATAATTAAAGCTTAATAGTAGTACTATTGATGAACGGAATGCGACGCCACTGCAGCCGAATAGAGCTATTATTGCTTGTACCAAAAATACCAATATTTACCATTTATATAAAAATTGATTTTTGTTTGGGCATTAGGTGCTTATTTTTGTTGGATAAATTTATAACATGAAAAAAATATTTTTTTTATTAGGGTTGATTAGCGGCCCTATATTAATGATGGCTCAATTTGGTGCAGAACCAAAAGATACAAGCTGGAAGAAAATTTACAGGGCTAGTCCTATAAAAATTAACGACTTGGTACATACTAAGCTTGATGTAAAATTTGACTACGACAAAGCTTGGATGTATGGTAAAGCATGGATTACTTTGAAGCCACATTTTTATGCAACAGACAGTTTATTGCTTGATGCTAAAGGAATGACCATAAATGAAGTGAGTATTGTGAAAGGTACTGCTAAAAGTAAATTAACTTATGCTTACGATGATATGGCATTAAACATAAAGCTTGATAAAACCTACAAAGGAGGCGAAAACTACACTATATATATTGACTATATAAGCAAGCCAAACGAATTGAAGGTACAAGGTAGCGCTGCCATAACAGATGCTAAGGGATTATATTTTATTAATCCTAAAGGTGAAGATCCTAAAAAGCCTATACAAATATGGACACAAGGCGAAACTGAAGCTACTAGTGTATGGTGCCCTACAATAGATAAGCCTAACCAAAAAACTACACAGGAAATGTATATGACTGTGCCAGCAAAATATGTAACACTTAGCAATGGTTTACTTATAAGCCAAAAGAAAAATGCTGATGGTACTAGAACAGATTATTGGAAAATGGATATGCCACATGCTCCTTACCTATTTTTTATGGGTGTGGGTGATTATGTAATTGTAAAGGATACTTATAAAGGCAAAGAGGTAAGCTATTATGTAGAAAAAGAATATGCTCCTGTTGCTAAAAAAATATTTGGACATACTCCAGAGATGATGAAATTCTTTTCTGAAAAATTAGGTGTAGATTACCCTTGGCAAAAATATGCTCAAATTGTGGGTAGAGATTATGTAAGTGGTGCCATGGAAAATACAACTGCAACGTTACACCAAGAAAGTGCTTATCAAAATGCCAGAGAACTGGTAGATGGTATAGGCTGGGAAGGTACTATTGCTCATGAATTGTTTCACCAATGGTTTGGCGATTTAGTTACTGCTGAAAGCTGGAGTAACCTAACTGTAAATGAAAGTTTTGCCGATTATAGCCAAACACTTTGGGAAGAATATAAGTTTGGTAAAGATGCTGGTGATGCTGAAAATTTGCAAGGCATGCAAGGGTATTTGGCTGATCCATCGAATGTAAGCAAACATTTAGTACGCTTTAACTACTCTGATAAAGAAGATATGTTTGATGGTGTAAGCTATAGCAAAGGTGGACGTATTTTACACATGCTACGCAACTATGTAGGTGATGATGCCTTTTTTAAATCGCTAAACAACTACTTAACTACAAACAAATTTAAGCCAGGTGAAGCTGGGCAATTACGGTTAGCTTTTGAGGAGGTTACTGGTAAGGATATGAATTGGTTTTGGAATCAATGGTACTATGGTAGTGGCCACCCAGAGTTAAAGATTGATTACAATTATAACGACGCTGCTGGTAAAGCTACTGTAGTAATTGAGCAAACACAAAAAAGTGGTAAAATATTTAAGTTGCCTTTTGCTATTGATGTATATACTGGTGCTAATAAAGTACGCCATAATGTATGGATGGAAAATAAAATTGACAGCTTTACATTTAGCTATACTACTAAGCCTGATTTGATTAATGTTGATGGTGATAAAATTTTACTATGCACTAAAAAAGATAATAAGACAGCCGAAAATTTTGTGCATCAAATTAAATATGCTCCTTTATATTTAGATAGAAGAGAAGCATTAGATTATTTTGCAAAAAATAACATGGGTGAGTTGGCAAGAGGATTAAGTGATAAATATGCTCCACTACGCCGCTATACTATTAACAAAATTGGTGCTGGTAAAATGAAGGATGTACCTAGCATAGTTAGTAATATTGAAAAATTAGCCAACGAAGAAACCGATAAAAAAACTAGAGCTGCAGCTATTGCTTTTTTAGCTAAAACTAAGGATGCAAAATATCAATCTATTTATGAAAAAAATGTAAATGATAGTAGCTACACTGTTGCTGGCGAAGCTTTAAATGGCTTAACAGCCTTAGAACCAACCAATGCTTACACATTAGCCAAAAAACATAGCAGCGATGCTAAGGGTAGATTAGGTGAAGTGGTAAGCAATGTAATTATGGGAAATGGTGCAGAAAGCGATTTTGATTTTATTTACAACCGCTATAGCGAAATGCCTTTAACTCAAGAAAAGGTAACTGGCACAGAAGCATTTTGTGCTTACTTAGCTAAAGTACAAAACTTAGCTAACGTTAAAAAAGGTATTGATGCTGCTATTGCTTTTAGAATGCAAATACCTGAGCAATTTAGAAGTTTTGTTGACCCAAGTATTAAAGGTGGTTTAGATAAAATTGCTAAAGCTAAAGGTGCAGAAATAGAAGAGTATATTAAGAAAGGATGGAAGTAATTTTTAGATAGATTTTTAATGAGAAGACCTGCAGAAATGTGGGTCTTTTTTTGTTGGGTTTTCTCCCGCCGATTTCGCAGATACCGGGGATTTTTGTTTGCCACAGATGGCACGGATTAACACAGATAATTTTTTAGGTAGTCGTCATTTTGCATACTTCACCTTTAGTGGTGTCGCACTCTTGTACTGCATATCATTGTTGGGCTTTTATCGAAGCGATTTGTTCACCGCAAAGAAAAGGAGTTAAGGGAGTTTTCACAGAGATTTGGAACATTTGAAAAACTAGTTGAGGCTTAGTAGAATAATGAAGAACACAATAAATCCTCATTAAGGAAGTACTATCAAATAAGGTAAATTTTGTTAAGTAAAGTTTAACCAACACATCTAAATTGTTCTGTCATAAAACTCACAAATCTTATCATATATTTTTTTCAAAGCCAGTCCCTTACTAGATGATAAATCATTCACAAGGTCTTGTACAGCATCATAAATAATTGGAAAGTGATTTATGAGTTTTGGATAAATAGAGTCTGGAGCTGTAAAGATGCAAACAACTTGGTGATTTTCATTGACTAATTCGCCTTCAATAGTAACTTTCCAATCAATTTTATAGTTTGCTTTTGAATCTATATTTTTTTTGAATTTTTCAAATAACTTTTTTGAAACCTGTTTTTTCCCTTCATCGTATCCAATCATAAATTCACCTATTAAATCAATTAACTCATCACCATTCTTTATCATCAACTTTTCATGTTCAGAGGCAGTTGGAAGAAAATAGGCTATTTCATTTGATGATTTATTATATAAGGTATCTTTTTTTAGAGTCCACGACATTGCCTCAAATTTTAGAGTGTCTTAGTTAAATTTTTACTGACTTGCAATCCACAATTACTTATCCTACCAATCTCCCCCAGCACCACCGCCACCAAAGCTACCACCGCCAAAGCCGCCGAAACCACCGCCGCCGCTGCTTCCGCCGCCGCCCCAGTCGCTGCTGCCGCCGCCTGTCCACCAAATAGTAGGGCCATTATAGCCACGGTAGCCTCTACGGCTCATGTAGCTGCCACCACCACCTTTACCAATTGAAGAAAGAATAATTATAACAATAAATATTATTAGCATTATGGTAAATATTGAAGGACTTTTTTGCTTACCATAATTTTTAGGAGCTGTGTATTTTCCTTGTGTAGCATTTATTATCGCCGTAGTACCATTATCAATAGCATGGTAATAATCGCCACCACGTAATTTTGGTATTACTTCGTTATTTACAATTTCACTACAAGTGTAATCGGGTAGTACATCTTCTAAGCCTTTACCAGTTGCGATAAAAACTTTGCGTTTTGTATTGTCTTTACTTCTATAAACTAAAAATATTACTCCGTTGTTAAAACTTTTTCCCCCAACTCCCCATTTTTCGCCAAGTGAAACAGCATAATCACCAGCATCCATACCAGCAATATCATCAGTAGTTACAATGGCTATTTGGGTAGATGTTGTTTTATCAAAATTTACTAGCTTTTGTTCTAATGTTTGTTGTTGATCTAGTGTAAGTAAACCTAGTTTATCGTTTACTAATTTTGGTGGATTGGGTCTTTCGGTTATAGATTGCCCTAATGTAGTTGCATAAGCAAATACAAAAAGTAAAAAAAATATGTTTTTTAAAAACTTCATTTAGCTTTAATAATTTTATTATTTACTTTTTGCCTTGACGCAAAAAGTAACAAAAAAGTCAAGAAAGAAAAGATGTACATCGCTTTTCTTTCAACAGCCCTACTCAACTTTAGTACTACTGTAGCCTCAACATTAGTTCTCTACTCTTAGCCTTCAATCATTTTAATTAATAGCAACCACCATATATTTTCCAACCTTTACTCTTACTTTAACAACTTGAATTTATTTACCAAATACAATTTCATCTGGCAATTCGTTTTTATCATCTGTTGGTTCGTAAGGAAATTCTTTTGATAAGGTTTGCCCTACAGCGGTAATTACTTCACAAATACCTTGTACATGATTTGCTTTGTTAAAATGCTGTAGCATTTGTTGTACTGCATTTTTCCAATATGCTTCTCCTACTCTTTTGTGTATGCCTTCGTCGCCATAAATAGCTAGTTGCCTATCTTTTAGTGCTATGTAAATTAACACTCCGTTATGGTCATCAGTCTTTTCCATTTTTAAGCCATAAAAAACTTCAATGGCTCTATCTACCGGGTCAACAAAGCGGCAATTAGTTTCTACATATACTCTTACTTCGCCACTTGTAAATTTTTCGGCGGCTCTTATAGCATTTACTATCTGTCCTTCTTCCGAAGCAGATAATAAATTTTTCTTTTTAAAAAAAGGAAAGATTGCCACTGTTTGCTTTATTTGGTGAATGTAATTTCTGGTGCTTTATCTGCCCCAGCATCGGCCACAAAACCATCTTTAACTTTAAAACCAAAAATACTGGCTACTAAGCTAGATGGAAATGAACGAACTGATGTGTTGTATTCTTGAATTGCTTTATTAAAATCGTTTCTAGAAAATTTTATACGTCTTTCTGTACCTATTAATTGATCTTGCAATCGAACAAAACTATTTGCTGTTTTTAAATCAGGATATTTTTCAATAACACCAATTAATTGATTTGCACTGTTTACTAAATCGCCGTTTGCAGCTTCAATTTTTTTGTACTCTTCTGAAGTTGGGTTATTACCGCTAATGGTTAAAGATGCTTTTTTGGCTCTTTCTTCTACAACTTTTATCAATGTATTTTTTTCGTAATCGGCACTACCCTTTACAGCATTAACCAAATTAGGAATTAAATCTAATCTACGTTGATAATCGCTTTGTACATAATTCCACGTTTTTGTAACATTTTCTTCTTTTTGTACAAATCCATTACGAGTAACCACAATAAAAATGGCTAGTAACGCTAAAACAATTAACGCTACTAACCCGTATTTTTTTCTAGCTATATTTGCCATGTATATTAAAACTTAACTTCAGGTGCTTTTTCGGTACCAGGGTCTGCTTTAAAACCTTCTTTTGCTTTAAAACCTAAAATGCCAGCAATCATACTTGCAGGGAAAGAACGAACTTTTACATTGTAGCCTTGTACTGCATCGTTAAATGTATTTCTATCAGCTTTTACACCGTTTTCAATACTTTCTAACTGACCTTGTAATTTAGTAAAGTTTTCTGTTGCTTTTAATTGTGGGTATTGCTCTGCCACTAACATTAATCTACTTAAAGAGCCTTTCAATTGCTCTTGTGCAGCTTGAAATTTAGCCATATTTTCTGGTGTTAATTCATCAGCCTTTAAGTTGATTGAAGTTGCTTTACTACGAGCCTCAATAACATCGGTTAATGTTTTTTGTTCAAAGTTAGCTACACCTTTTACTGTATTTACTAATTGCCCAACAAGGTCGCTACGTTGTTGATAAGCAGATTGTACTTTGTTCCAAGAGTTTTTTACACCTTCATCTACGCCTACTAATCCTCTTTGAGTAGATATCCCCCAAAGTACAAGTACAGCTAATATTGCTAAAATAATTAAACCTGAACGTTTCATAATTGTATTGTTTTAAGTATTAAAAGTAATAATAAATTTTAAAGAGTTAATCTTTATTTTTATTAAAGGTAACCCAGTTTTTTAGTTAAATGTTTTTGTGTGTTGTGAAAACAAATTTTGAGTTTACGTAAAAGAAAAATTTATTCTTTTATTGCAGCAATCCCTGGCAACACTTTTCCTTCAAAATATTCTAGCATTGCTCCGCCGCCAGTACTTACATAACTTACTTTATCAGCTAAGTTAAATTGATTAACGGCAGCTACACTATCGCCACCACCTACTAAACTAAATGCTCCATTTTTTGTACTTTCTGCTACTGCTAATGCAATTGCTTTTGTACCATTTTGAAATTTTTCCATTTCAAAAACTCCCATAGGACCATTCCATAAAATAGTTTTTGATTTGTTGATAACTTCACTAAAAATACCTACTGCTTTTCCGCCAATATCTAAACCCATCCAACCATCGGGTATAGCATCGCTAGGGCATGTGTTGGTATTAGCATCGGCAGCAAATTTGTCTGCAATTACACTATCTTCTGGCAAGTGAATGCTTACATTTTTTTGTTTGGCCTTTTCTAAAATTTCTTTGGCAGTATCTAATCTATCATCTTCACATAAAGAGTTACCAATTTTCCCTCCTCTGGCTTTCATAAATGTATAAGCCATACCACCACCTATAATAATATCGGTTGCTCTTTCTAATAAATTTTCTATAATTAAAATTTTATCACTCACTTTTGCTCCTCCAATGATGGCTGTAAAAGGTTTTTCAGCCTGATGCAAAACTTTTTCAGCACTTAGCACCTCGGCTTCCATTAGCAATCCAAACATTTTTTTATCGGCTTCAAAATATTTTGCAATTACTGCTGTACTAGCATGTGCCCTGTGTGCTGTTCCAAAGGCATCGTTTACATAAACATCGCCTAAAGCAGCTAGTTTTTTTGCAAAGGCTTCGTCGCCAACTTCTTCTTCTTTATAAAATCTAAGATTTTCTAATAATAAAACTTCGCCATTGCGTAACATACTAGCCGTCATACCAGCTTGTTCACCAATGCAGTCGTTAGCAAAGAAAACTCGGATTGGTTGTTCGTTGTTGGTTGTTGGTTGCTCGTTATTTAGCAAATCGTATAAATGTTGTACTAAATGTTTTAAAGAAAATTTATCTTCTGGCCTACCTTTTGGTCTGCCTAAATGACTCATTAAAATAACTTTACCACCATCTGCAATTATTTTTTTTATAGTGGGTAGAGTGGCTGTCATTCTTGTATCATCAGTAATGTTAAACTTTTCATCTAATGGCACATTAAAATCTACTCTTACTAATACTTTTTGTCCTTTGAAATTATGGGTTGAAAATTTGTTCATGATATTTATTTGAGTATAAAATTATGCTATTTTGTTTTCAATTTTGAAAGATAAATATATTATCAATTCCTTTTGTTAAATTATTGTTTTGCTATTTTCTTGAAATAGTTTTCTTATTTAATTTTTAATGCTTTCTTTAAAATGGATACAATAGTTGTTGCTAAAATAGCTCCTAGGGTTGCTAAAAACATATCTTTTTGTGCATCCCAAATATCGCCTTGTGTACCTAAGTAAGCATCGCCTTGTGCTGGAAAAAATACATCTGCCACCGCCCATTCAATTAACTCATAAAGACCACTTATTGATAACGTAATTTCAATAGGTAGTGCCCAGCCGACCCAAGTTGGAAATTTAAAAAATCGGATAAATAATTCTCTCATGGGGTAGGCTAATAAAAAGCCAAATGAAAAATGTACAATTCTATCGTAATGATTACGTTGCCAATGAAAAGTATCTTTAAGCCAATAGCCTAAAGGGTTTTCGGCATACGTATGTTTTGCACCATATACATGAAGGCACAAATAAATAGTGATTAGCAAATAACTTAAATCGCTAAACTGGTATTTTTTATAGTGAAGAAACAAAAAGATTAAGAACCCAAAAACCAATGCATTTTCCATAAACCAATTGGCTAAATCGGTAGTGCCTATAAATGTGCTTACCCATAGTGCAAAAAAGGTAGCTGCAAAAACCCACAACCATTTGTTTTGCAAAAAAGGTGTTCTAAAGGTGGAGATGGCGTTGGAGAAAGGCATAATATTTTTGATTTGATGATGTATGATTTTTTGATTTATGATTTTTGGTGTAAATGTATTGCATTTTTAGCTTGACAGAAATAAAAAAGCTGCTTCAAAAAAATGAAGCAGCTTGCTAAATTATTATCAATAAAATTAACTAATCAATTTTGCAAAATGATGCACTGTACGTACTAACTGGCTCACATAACTCATTTCATTATCGTACCAACTTACAGTTTTTACCATTTGTTTATCGCCAACTGTCATTACTTTAGTTTGTGTTGCATCAAACAAACTACCAAAATGAATGCCTATAATATCTGTACTTACAATTTCATCTTCGGTGTAGCCAAAGCTTTCGTTGCTAGCGGCTTTCATTACTGCATTAACTTCTTCGGCAGTTACTGTTTTATTTAATATAGAATATAATTCTGTTACACTACCTGTAATTGTAGGTACTCTTTGTGCTCCACCATCTAACTTACCTTTTAACTCTGGTAAAACTAATCCAATGGCTTTTGCTGCACCTGTACTGTTAGGTACAATATTTTGTGCTGCAGCTCTTGCTCTGCGTAAATCACCTTTAGGATGTGGTGCATCTAATGTATTTTGATCATTAGTATAAGCATGTATTGTACTCATAATACCTGTAACAATACCAAAATTATCGTTTAATGCTTTTGCCATAGGCGCTAAACAGTTGGTAGTACAACTTGCACAACTTATAATAGTTTCGCTACCATCTAATATAGCATGGTTTACATTAAATACCACCGTTTTTAAATCGCCTGTTGCAGGCGCAGAAATTACTACACGTTTTGCACCAGCAGTAATATGTGCTTGTGCTTTGTCTTTATCCGTAAAAAAACCTGTGCTTTCAATAACCACATCAACATCATGACTGCCCCATGGAATTTGTGCAGGATCTTTTTGGGCATATATTTTTATTTCATGTCCGTTTACAAAAATTGAATTTTCTCCAGCTGTAACTTCTTGACCAAAACGACCTTGGGCACTATCATACTTTAATAAATGAGCCAGCACTGCTGGACTGGTTAAATCATTGATTGCTACAACATCAATTCCTTGCATATTGTAGATTTGACGGAAAACTAAACGTCCGATACGACCGAAACCGTTAATAGCAACTTTTACTGTACTCATAATAAATTAAGAATTAAAAATTAAGAATTAGGAATTTGAGGAGCAAAAGTACATTTTGTAAAAGACTTTATCCTTAATTTTTAGCGTTAATTTTTCATTTTATTTGGATAAAAAAGTAATAGGTATTATCTTTGCCGTCCTTTAAAGGGAAATGCCGCGTTGGTCAATCGGCTAAGACGCCTCCCTTTCACGGAGGAATGACGGGTTCGATTCCCGTACGTGGTACTAAGCGGCAAAAGCCTTTCGTAAAAATCGAAAGGCTTTTTTAGTTATTTTATGCCTTAGGCTAAAGCCTAAAGCTATTCATTATTTCCTAATTAAAGTTCCTTCAAACTCAATCCTTGTATCGGTACTAGTATTTACCAATTCGTTTAATTCATATACGTTTCTATACCCATACCCATACAAGTTAATGTACGTAGGTATATTTAGGGCTAAGGTTAATTGACTATTTGAAGCTAATTGAGTGAGAACTGGCTGCTTAAATTTGGTTGTGGGCAGTGCCATCTTACTTACAAATGGAGCTACTTTTACAGATTTTAGAAAAACTGGTTTATCCTCAAAATTGTTGTTACAATAAATTAAAATACGTGTTGCATTATTTGGAATTATTGCCTGCAATGATTCTACATTAAAATCGCTAAAGTTTAAGTTTATAGCCCCTTTTACATGTTTTGCTTTAAACATAGCTTCACTACGGGCATCTAAAATAATTGTACCGGTTTCCTTACTCATTTTTAAAAATTCATCTACATTAACTAATCTTGAAGCTCTATGTTTTTTGGCTTCGGTTGCTACTTTTTCAAAAGCATCAAAATCTACTAATGCTTTTCTAAAAAATACCGTTGTAGCCATTGCTACAAAAGAAAATGTGCAAATAATTGCCGCTAAAGAAAATTTTATTTTTTTCATAATAATTAATTTTATAGTATGAAATTAGCTTCCCCAAAAGCCCGTTTTAGGCTGCACTTGGTAAAATGCGGCTTTGGCTTGGTGAAATAGGCATTAATTACTTATAAATGCTGTTACTTTGTTTTTGAAAAGAAAAGGAATTGAAAAAACACTTTTTTACACTACATTTATTATTGATTTTATTGGCTTCCTTAGGGGCAAATAAATTGTATTGCCAATCCAATTCTTCTAATACAAGTGTAGAAAAAATACAAAAAGCATCAAAAAAAGTAAAAGAAGGTTATAGTAAAAAGAAAGCATCAATTTCAGCAGATGGCTATTATAGCCTTGGAGAAACTTATTATAATGAAGGTGATTTAAAAAAGAGTGAAGAATATTATAGCAAAGCAAAAGATTTATATAACGAAGAAAAAAATGATGAGGGCGTAAGTAAAAGCAGTAGAGGCTTAGCCAAAGTACAAGAAGATTTAAATAAAAAAGATGAAGCTGCTAAAAATCACAAGGCAGCAGAAAATAGCAGCGCAAAAATTGGTGATACCACTGCCACAAAACTTAATGCAAACGATAGATCAAGGTTAGGGCTAAATGGAAGTTTTAAACCGATAAATCAAGAAAAAAACATAACAGATAATATCAATTTAAACTTAAAGTTTAAAGACACCGCAGAATTAATTTCAAACTATAATAAACTAGCTGATTTTAAATTACAAACCAACCAAACTGTAGGTGCTATAAATAGCTTAAATTATGGATACCAAGTTTCAAAAACAATTCCTACACAGGCTAGATCTTTCAACCAAAAAATAACCAACATTTATTTGGATAATAAAGATTTTGATAAAGCTATTAAAACCAAAAAGGAATTATTAAATGAGCCATTTGTAAAAAATTCTAGTGAAACAAAAGCTAATGAAACCAATCAACTGGCAAATATCTACCTACAAAAAAAAGAAACTGAAACTGCTGTTGATTTATTAAAAGAATCCTACAATATTTCAATTAAAAATGGCCATACACTTGAAGCAAAAAAGAGTATTGAAAAATTAGATAGCATTTATAGAATTGAAGGAAAAAAAGAATTAAGCCTTGCACTTTACAAAGAATTTTTAATGCTTTTGCCAGAACTAGTAAGCAAAGACAGTTCTTTAATTGACATGAAGATAATACAGGAAACAGAAGAAAAATTAAAAGTACTAGAAGAAGAAAAACAATTAAAGGATGCATTAATAAAAAAGACCACTAATTTTAATTACTGGTTACTTGGCTCTTTGGGTTTGTTATTGGCTTTGCTAGGCATTATTTTATTTATTTATCGTAAGCTTAAAATAAATAATAAAAAAATTGCCCTGCAATCGCTACGCAGAGAAATGAACCCACATTTTATTTTTAATAGCCTTAATAGCATCAATCAATTTATTGCTAACAACAATGAGTTAGCAGCCAACCAATATCTTACTAAATTTTCTACCTTAATGCGTAGAGTAATGGAAAATAGCAAAGATGATTTTGTTTTGTTTAGTAAGGAAACTGAATTGCTTCAAAATTATTTAGAGTTAGAAAAAAGTAGATTTACCGATAAATTTGATTTTACCATTGATATTGATGATGAGCTATATGCTAATGAGCAATTGTATATACCTGGCATGCTTATACAACCCCATTTAGAAAACGCTATTTGGCATGGCTTACGTTACAAAGATGAAAAAGGGTTTTTAAAATTAAGTTTTAGTAAGCTCAATAATAATTTACAGGTAATTGTGGAAGACAATGGTGTAGGTATTGCAGAGAGTAAAAAAACAAAAACAGTTAATCAACAAAAGCATAAGGGTCGTGGTATTACTAATACATACGAACGTATAAATATTTTAAATGAGCTATACAAGCATAATATTACTTGTAATGTAGAAGATAAAGTAGCTCCGCTGCATGGCGTAAAAGTAACACTTACCATTCCTATAATTAATAAAATTACAAATGAAAATTAAAGCTGTAATTGTAGATGATGAATTAATTGCCAGAGAAGTTTTAGCCAACTACTTAAAAAAATATTGCCCCATTGTAGAGGTATTGGCTGAGGCACAAAATATAAAAGAAGCAGTGCCATTAATTAAAGAACTACAACCTCAACTTGTTTTTTTAGATGTGGAAATGCCCTACGGCAATGCCTTTGATGTGTTAGAAGCTTGTAATGGGCAAGAGTTTGAAACCATTTTTATAACGGCTTATAGTGAATACTCTTTAAAAGCATTAAACTTAAGTGCTGCCTACTATATTTTAAAACCCATAGATATTACTGAACTTATTGCAGCGGTTAACAAAGTACAATTGGCATTGCTTAAAAAAGATAATTTTAATCGTACAAAAATATTATTAGATAATTTAAAAAGCAGTGCAGAAAAGCAACAAATAATTTTACCCACTTTACATGGCTTTGATGTAATTAAAACAGCAGATATCACCAAGCTTGAAGCCAATGGAAATTTTACTGATGTTTATTTATCCGATGGAACAAAAAAAATGATTTGTAAGTTTTTAAAGCATTTTGATGATTTATTAACGACTCCTTTTATCCGCATTCATCGTTCATTTATCGTAAATATTAATTTTATTAAAAGCTATAGCAAAAGTGCTGGTGGTTATGTTACTTTATTAGATGGTAGCGAAATGGAAGTTTCGGCTACTTATAAAGAACAATTTATTAAGGCAGTGGGTGGATAGCTTTTTTTAAGTAAATTGCCTTTCTAATTAAATTATTTATGAGCATCTCTTGGCAAGGCATTTTTCCTGCACTTACTACAAAATTTACAGCTAATGACGAGTTAGATTTGCCTTTATTTGAAAAAAATTTACAAGCTCAATTAGACGCTGGTGTGCATGGCATTGTATTGGGCGGTACATTAGGCGAAGCCAGTGTGTTAACCGTTGAAGAAAAAGAAACACTAATAAAATTTGCTGTAGAAAAGTGTGCAAATAAAGTTCCTGTTCTTTTAAATATTGCAGAAGGCAGTACTAAAGAAGCTTTACAACAAGCAGCTTATGCCAAAACTTGGGGAGCTAAAGGCTTAATGATATTACCTCCTATGCGTTACAAAAGTGACCATAGAGAAACAGTAACGTACTTTAAAACTATTGCCAATAGCACCGATTTACCCATAATGATTTACAACAACCCTGTAGATTATAAAATTGAGGTAACATTAGAAATGTTTGCTGAATTAGTTGAATGCCATAACATACAAGCCATAAAAGAAAGCACAAGAGATGTTACCAACGTAACAAGGATGAGAAATAAATTTGGGGACAGGTTTAAACTTTTATGCGGTGTAGATACTATTGCGTTGGAAGAACTTTGCCTTGGTGCAGATGGCTGGGTAGCTGGTTTAGTTTGTGCTTTTCCTAAAGAAACCGTAACAATATATAATTTGGTAAAGCAAGGTAAAATAGCAGAAGCTACAGCTATTTACAGATGGTTTATGCCTTTGCTTGAATTAGATATTCACCCCAAATTAGTACAGTATATAAAATTAGCAGAAACACAAGTTGGCATTGGTAGCGAATATGTAAGAGCTCCACGTTTAATACTTGAAGGTGAGGAAAGAGAAAAAATTTTGAGCATTATTAATGAAGGAATTAAAAACAGACCTAATTTGTAAATTCGAAAATTCAATATTCGAAATCTAAAACTTAATTATGACTTTAACTAGTGCAAATATTGATGAAACTATGCAACATGCATGGGAAGCTTTTTTAGAATATCGTAAACTTTCTTTTACGCAAAGAGCTAATTTTTTACGAACCATTGCTCAAAACTTAGAAGATTGTAGCGATGAAATATATACCATTGCCAATGCAGAAACTAATTTGCCCGAAGCCAGATTACGTAACGAAAAAGCAAGAACAATTTTTCAATTACGCAGCTATGCCGATGCTTGCGAAAGAGGTAATTGGTTGCAAGTAAAAATTGATACAGCAAATACAGAAAGAGTTCCCCCTAAACCAGATTTACGTAAAACTCAACAACCTCTTGGCCCTGTGGTTGTATTTGGTGCTAGTAACTTTCCCTTTGCCTACTCTACTGCTGGAGGCGATACTGCCAGTGCATTTGCTGCAGGTTGCACTGTAGTTGTAAAAGCCCATCCTGCACATTTAAAAACAAGCAAATATGTAGCAAATTTAATTTTTGATGCTGTTAAAAAATGTAATTTATCCAATGGCACTTTTAGTCACGTAGAAGAAAGTGATTATGCCATTAGCAAAGAATTAATACAACATCCTCACACAAAAGCCGTTGGCTTTACGGGTTCGTTTACTGGTGGCAAACAAATGTTTGATTGGGCAAATGAACGTAAAGAACCTATTCCTGTTTTTGCAGAAATGGGTAGTACCAATCCTGTTTTTTTATTGCAAGAAAAATTAAATACCGATGCTGAGGCTGTGGCTAAAATGTTTGCAGCTTCTATTACATTAGGTGTTGGGCAGTTTTGCACAAAGCCGGGTATTATTGTAGGTATAGAAGGAGAAG
This sequence comes from Ferruginibacter sp., assembly GCA_017988335.1. GTDB lineage: Bacteria > Bacteroidota > Bacteroidia > Chitinophagales > Chitinophagaceae > Ferruginibacter. The sequence goes on along the minus strand of JAGNRZ010000044.1, from coordinate 2,637 downwards.
GTTTAACCAATTTTACTAACGCATTAGTTACTGAATTAAAAAATAGTACGCCAGCATTAATGCTACATCAAGGCATTGCAACTAATTATAAAAAAAATGCAGTGGCAGTTTTACAACAGAATGGTGTAAAAAAACTTTTAGCTAACAGCAATATTGAAAATGATTTGTATGCTAACCCAACAATAGCAGCTACAAGTGCAAAAGAATTTTTACAAAACACTATTTTACATCAAGAGGTTTTTGGCCCCTATGTAATAATTGTTAGCTGTGCTACTTTTGATGAAATGCAAGATGTAGCAAAAATTTTAGAAGGGCAATTAACAGCTACAGTAATGGCAACATCTGCCGATTTAAAAGCTAACGAAATTTTAATTGACACAATAAAAACATGTTGTGGCAGAATTATTTTAAACGCTGTACCAACAGGTGTTGAAGTTGTAGAAGCTATGCAACATGGGGGTCCTTATCCTGCTAGCACAGATGGTAGATTTGGTAGTGTAGGGGCCGATGCAATTGCTAGATTTACACGACCTATAGCCTATCAAAATTGGGATGCTTATTTATTGCCAGATGAATTGAAAAACGAAAACCCTTTACAAATTTGGCGAACAGTAAATAATGAGTTAACAAAAGACCCAATAGCCTAATTGAGCATTTCGTATAAAATAGTAAATTCAATTCATCAATTAACTAATGAATGGGATACTGTGCTTCCTCAAAAGCACCACTTACAAAAAAAATATTTAGCCATTGTAGAAGAATCTAAGCTAGATAATATTTTCTATACTTATGTATGTATATATAATAATGAGAAATTAATTGGAGTTGCCTACTTTCAAATTTTTAATTTCAATTACACTCATATTAATTTAAAAAAAGAAAATTGTGTAAGAAGTAAGCTTGTACAATGGCTTTTACCAAAGCAATTACCACTACTCATTTGTGGTAATCTATTTAGAATAAACCAACAAGGATTTTATTTTACTGATGAAGAAAATAATCACTTAATTTTTAATGCTATCTATTACATAAAAAATAGTTTGCAAAAAAGATTTTGTGGTATTTTATTAAAAGATAGTGTTGCCCCAGTTGACAAAACTTTAATTTCTAAAAATAAATTTACTTTTTTTAGTAGCGATGTAACTATGGAGTTTAGTAATAAAAACTGGCAAAGTTTTGAAGACTATCAAAAAGCACTATCGAAAAAATATAGAAAAAGAGCCAGCAAAATTTTAGAGCATTTTAGCCCTATAACCGTTAAAGAATTAAATGCAGATGAAATAATTGCTAACAAACAAATTATAGAACAATTATATTGGAACGTTGTAAACAAACAAACCGTTAAGCTAGGAACTATAAATGCTGAATATTTTTACAACTTAAAAACTACTTTGTTAAACGAATTTGAGTTTCATGCTCTGTATTTAAACGATAAAATGGTAGGATTTTACACTTATATTTTTTATGAGCAAGAAATGGAAACGCATTATATTGGTTTGGATTATGATGTTAATCATACCCACAACACATATTTTGCATTGCTATTTTTAGGTGCAAAAAAAATGATTGAAAAATGCTGTATCACCTTGGAATTAGGAAGAACAGCAAAGGAAGCTAAAGCTAATTTAGGAGCCATCCCTAAACAAATATATAATTACATTTACGTAAGCAACCCAATAGCAAATATGGCACTACAGTTAATTTTAAACCGTTTTAATAAAGAAGAAAACAACAAGGAGTTAAATAGAAATCCCTTTAAGTAATGAAAAAATATGTAAGCATACTTATAATTATTGCAGGATTATTATTTATTGGTATTAAGCTGTATCGAAAAAATGTAGCTCCAGCCATGAAATATCAAGGCACTGAACTAACTCCACTTTTGGGCAATAATAAAACAACTATTAACGATTTAAAAGGGCAAGTGGTGATAGTTTCTTTTTTTCAAAGCTGGTGCGTTGATTGTGCAAAAGAAACTCCAACGTTAAATGAACTATCTTCCATTATTAACAACGAAAAGTTTAAAGTACTTTATATTTCCGATGAAGACATTAATAAAATTGAAGGTTTTAGAAATCGTTTCCCTACCGATAAAATAATTTTCACCAAATCTACTGCATCATTATCTAGCTTAGGCATTCATGTATATCCTACCACTTATCTCTTAAATAAAAAAGGTGAAACTATTTTAGCTAAGCTAGAAGGTTACGATTGGCTGCAAGAAAAAGCTCAGATTGAAAAATTATTAGCTGAGTAGCTTATGCAATAACAGTTTTACTTCTTTTTTTAGCAAAGCTAAATGTAATTGCAAAAGAGGCTATAAAATAAGTCATCGCACCGTACTTAATAAAAATAGAAAAAGCATCACTACCAAACCAATCACCTGTATAAAAAATAAATGCTAATCCTAGCATACATTTTATTCCTTCCCAAAAAACAGCATACTTATTCCCATCCATTAATTCTGTAAAAGCATAAACAAAAATAAAAATGTAAGCACCATAAACGTAAATATAGCTTACGTTTAACGCCTTTATGCTTGCAATATTTGCAAAAAAATAACTTACAAATAATAGTAATGCAATCAACTGCAGCCACAACCAAATGGTAAAAGCGGTATTACTATCTGTTTTATAT
>JAGNRZ010000180.1 GCA_017988335.1 Ferruginibacter sp. | reverse complement strand
TTTCTACCCTTTTAAACAGTTGCTTATTGGTGGGATAACTTTGTTTACTCAACAATAAGCTTAGCTTGGTGCTATTTACTTTGTTTACCAAAAATTCGTTTAATTGAATAACATCCGCAGTTGTAACAGTATCTTTCTCTATTTTAAGTTGGGATGCAATACCTTTTCGGCTATAATTAATGCCCCAAAATAAGTTAAAAACTACATATACACTTAGCAATATAAGTACCCCTTTTCCCAAGCTTTTTACCACTCCTTTCCAGCTTAGTTTTCTTTTAAAGATGTTTTTAATTCCCTTTATTAATTTGATTAATAACCACAAACCTAGTAAGCCATACAATATATCTCCTACACTAAAAGGTAGCCATCCCAATATGGCTCTAAAAAAAGCAGCTAGTTTAGGGTAAATTTGTGTAGCATACCCTTCCTCAACTCGTTGAAAATTAGCAGAATACCATTTTATTAAAATGATAAATACAATCAGTATTAAAAATATAATTCTTTTCTTTTTGTTGGGCATAATCTCTGCTAAGTAATAAAAGTAACCAATCACTTCGTGATTTTTTGCCACGAATGCCACAAATTTACACGAATTTAAAATGAAGATATTTTATCTCAGTAACAGCCTTTATTCATTTCTTTGCTTCCAATGCAGCCTTATTAGTGAAAATTCGTGACATTTGTGGCTATTACTCCTTCTTTCCGTGCCTCTGTGGCAAACTTATTTGTAATAATCTGTGTAACCTGCCTGCCGACAAAGGCTGGTCTGTGGCTTATACTCCTTTTTCTGTCCTTCTGTGGCAAACATATTCGTGAAAATTCGTGCCATTGGTGGCTATTACTCCTTCTTTCCGTGCCTCTGTGGCAAATTTATTTGAGTTAATCTGTGGCTAATTATTAATCCACATTACCCAAAATATGTGGATTTACCCCTTAAAACCAAAAAATTAACCCAAAAAATAAAAAAATCTCCGTACCTTTGCCGTCCTTTAAACCTACCGTAATGGCTAATAAACGGACATTTGAGATAGCTTTTGTGGGATTAAAGCCCGGCATTCATGAGTATAACTACGAGGTGAATGACAAGTTCTTTGCAGAAAAAGGTGCAACAGATTTTACTAATTGCAATGCACAAGTAAAATTGCAGCTTGACAAAAAAAGTAGTTTTATGCTACTTAAATTTGAAATAGGCGGCAAGGCTACAGCAGATTGCGATAGGTGTGGAAACCCACTACCCATAGACATTTGGGATGAGTTTAACATGCTGGTAAAATTGGTTGAAAACCCAGAAGAAATGAATAAACAGGAGGAAGACCCTGATGTACATTATATATCTAAAACCGAAAGCCATATAGATGTGGCCGATTGGATTTATGAATTTGTACAACTAAGTTTTCCAACGCAAAAAATGTGTGCACAAGAAGGTGGATCATTTTGCAACCAAGAAGTATTAGCCAAGCTAAAAGCTATGGAAAATAATATTGCCACTACCCCATCCAACAATATTTGGAAAGGATTAGAGCAGTTTAAAACAACAAAAAGTAAAAAACAATAACAAAAATTAAAATTTACAGATATGCCAAATCCAAAGAGGCGTCATAGTCAACAACGCAGTGCAAAAAGAAGAACGCATTACAAGGCAGTTGAAACTACATTAAGCGTAGATAGCACAACTGGCGAAACTCATGTACGCCACCGTGCCCATGTAAGCGAAGGAAAATTATACTACAAAGGAAAATTAGTAGCTGAAAAAGCACCACTAAAAGCCTAATTTTTTCTTAACTATATTTAATTCTAAGTGCTAAGCTATTTGGTTTAGGGCTTAGAATTTTTTATTGCCCTATGGTATTGAATATGGAAGATGTAATATTGAATATTTACTATTAAACATAAGCACTTTACCATTCACCATTGACCTCTCACCACTCACCTTTTTTCCCTAATTTTACACCCTAACTCAACCAACAATGAATATTGCATTAGATATGATGGGTGGCGACTATGCCCCACTGCAAGCTGTAAAAGGCGTAGCCGAATATTTAGCCACCAATCCATCTAACATTCATTTAACCTTAATAGGCAACCAACCTGCCATTAACGAGTGCCTTAGCACTCACCCTTTACCTACTAATAATTATACCATTGTACATGCCGAGGAGGTAATTGAAATGAACGAACACCCAACTAAGGCATTAAAAGAAAAACAACAATCCTCCATAGCCATAGGCTTTCATTTATTAGCCACTGGCAAAACCGATGCCTTTATAAGTGCTGGTAATACAGGTGCTATGATGGTGGGTGCATTGTTTAGCATAAAAACCATACCCGGTGTGTTACGCCCTACCATTGGCGCATACATGCCAAGGGAAGATGGTAAACTAGGTTTGCTGGTAGATGTAGGCCTAAATGCCGATAGCAAGCCCGAAAACCTAAACCAATTTGCCATACTAGGCAGCCTTTTTAGCAAACATATTTTAGGTTTTGAAAACCCACAAGTAGGCCTTGTAAACCTTGGCGAAGAAGAAGGTAAAGGCAACCTGCTTGCCCAAGCCACTTACCCACTACTTAAAGAAAATAGCAAAATAAATTTTAAAGGCAATATAGAAGGCAGAGATATTTTAACCGCCAAAGCCGAAGTAATGGTATGCGATGGCTTTACAGGCAACGTAGTTTTAAAACTAGCCGAAAGCATTTACGATATTACCCAACGCCGCCAAATAAACGACGAACATTTTAACCGCTTTAACTTTGAAATTTATGGCGGTGTACCAGTACTAGGCGTAGCCAAACCCGTAATTATTGGCCACGGTATAAGTGGTGCCACTGCATTTAAAAACATGCTAATAACTGCACAGCGTATGTTAGAAACTGGCTTAATGGATAGAATGAAAGAGAGTTTTGTGGAGTAGATTTTTTGGTAGTGAGCTTTGGTAATTCTATTTGGCTTTGGTGGCAAGGATACTTAGTTATGTTTTCTTTTTAGTAAAAAGAAAACAATAACCACTCTTGTACAGAATATCTTTATTGAGCTTTTATCGTAGCAAAGATAATTTAATTAGAACGTAACCCTGTACAAAAAATAACTCTTGAAAGTTATCTTTATAACAAATAATTAATATTTTTAACCCAAAAATACTTTTTATGAAAATTGTATCTCTATTAAACAAAATATTTTTCAAATCTTTTTTTGCTTTATTTATTCTTTTTTTTACTTTTTTGGGGTGTTCCAAAAAATCTGACAACATAAATACAGAAACTCCACCCACTTTAGTAATTAGTCCTAGTACAACAATTACCATCCCATATAATACAAGTGCTACATTTAGCTGGACAACTAATGGTGTTAGCATAACTGTAAATGGAGTTGCAAATTCATCTGGCACTTTTACAACACCGTTATTACAATCAAACACCACATATACTGTAATTGCATATTCTCCTAATTATTCTACCAACGGATTATCAACGACCATACAAGTTAATGTAAATGTTAGTCCTGCTCCACCCATTGATGTTTACATAGTTGGTTCTATTGATAATAATGCAGTAATTTGGAAAAACGGGACTCCTACTTTTTTAACAAACTATGCTTCAAACTCCAGTAAATATGCCGCTGCAATGAAGGTTAAAGTATATAACAATGACTTATATATTGCAGGATATGATACAGATACTATCAAAGTTTGGAAAAACGGCATAGCTACAAATTTTCCTGATAGGCAGGGTTCAGCAGTTGTTAACGGTATGGATATATACAACAATGATGTATATGTTTGTGGAACTGATGTTGTTAGTGGTAGCACAGTAGCTAAAATTTGGAAAAATGGTGTATTTGCTCTATTAACAAAAGATACTTTTAATTTTGCCGGTTCAACAGAAGTTAGAGTTATCAACGGGGATGTTTATGTATGTGGGTCTGCTGAAAAATATCCTCTTCCCGGTCCTAAAAAAGCAGTATACTGGAAAAATGGCACCTTAAATATTTTACCAACAATTACGAATTTGGCTATCGCAATAGATGTATTTTCAATTAATAATGATTTATTTTTTACAGGTGCTGATGCTGATGCTTTAAACTCACAAGGAGTAATTTGGAAAAATGGCATAAGAACTACACTTCCATTTCCAAATAATAATAACGGGTCATTTGGATATTCTATTTTCGTTGAAAATAATGATGTTTATGTTGGTGGCACAATACAAAATAATACTGGGTCCACTAGCACTAATTTATCTAATGGTGTTTTTTGGAAAAATAATACATTAACAAATCTTACTAATTCTAATACTCCTGGATATAAGGGATATATGACTGAAATTTTTGTGAAAAATAGTATTGTATATTCAATTGGAAGAATTTTTATTGGTTCTGGTACTAGCAGTTATAATCAACCTTTATATTTTAAAAATTCTGTGGCGGAAACGCTTACAGGATTTACTAATACTCAAAATGTAGAGTTAAATAGCATTTTTGTAAAATAAATTTCCACCATAGCATACAATGGTCTTGCTACTTTATCGCATAAATATACAATGCCTCGTAGAGGCAAAATATTGGTAAAATAATTACACACATAAATCAACAAGCCCCGTAGGGGCGTTATATAAAATTGTTTAACCCCTACGGGGCTTTAAAAATTGGGTTAATAATTACGGCCACCAATATACAGCCCCGATGGGGCTTAAAAAAATCATTTAGCCGTTGTTGGTGTTTTCGGCTACTAATTTGTTCTTACAGGTATTGAAGCTTAGGTAAAATAGCGTTGGTATACTTGAAACTAGCATAATATTAGCATCAAAATAAACCCTTCGTTTAAACACACTACTTAAAGGCGTATTCAATAATATTTTATCTTTAGTTGTAAAATATTTCTATCATGCTAACTGCCATTCATCCCAAATTACCCATGCGTAACAAAGCCGCTACTAAAGATTATTATGTAACTCAATTAGGCTTTACTGTTTTAGGCACTGTAGAGTATGATGAGTATTTAATGCTACAAAAAGATGAAATAGAAATTCATTTCTTTCTATTTAAAGGACTAGAACCAAAAGAAAATTATGGGCAAGTGTATATACGTACCAATACTATTGACGAATTATACCAATCTTTACAAGATAATAATGTAGCCATACACCCCAATGGGCATTTGCAAATTCAACCTTGGCAACAAAAAGAATTTAGCTTACTTGACCCTGATAATAATTTGCTAACTTTTGGGCAAGGTTTGTAACAATTAATTTTTGAAAAACTAAAAACTCAAAC
>JAGNRZ010000043.1 GCA_017988335.1 Ferruginibacter sp. | reverse complement strand
GTGCATGCACTTACGAATGATGTCTTTTTGTATAGTAGGTACCTGCTCTACAGGAACTTCAACACCCAAATCGCCTCTTGCCACCATTATACCGTCACTTTCAATAATAATGTCTCTTAAATTTTTGATGGCTTCAGGCATTTCAATTTTGCCTATTACTTTTATTTTACTGCTTCTCGACTTTATTATTTTTTTTAGCTCAATAATATCTTTAGGTGAACGTACAAAGGATAGTGCTACCCAATCTAAATTATTAGTAATTATAAAATCTAAATCTGTTAAATCCTTTTCTGTAAGCGAAGGCATAGTTAATGCAGAGTCTGGAAAGTTAACTCCTTTTTTAGGCAATAAAACTCCTCCTAAAATGATATTTACTTTAACTTCTTTTTCATTAATTATTTCTTTAACCTCTACTTCTAATTTTCCATCATCCAAAAAAATACGTTCGCCAACTTGCACATCGGTTGTAAGGTTTGGATAACTTACATATACCTTGTGTTTAGTCCCTACTTGTTTTTCGATACTAAAAATAATATCATCGCCATTTTGCAATTCAATTGAGCCACCTTCAATTTCTCCTACTCTAAGCTTTGGGCCTTGTAAATCGCCTAATATAGCAATGTTGTAAGGCTCAGTTTTATTTATTTCTCTTATTAATGTAATAATTTTTGATTTGTCTTCGTGTGAGCCATGAGAAAAATTTAGTCTAAACACATTTACTCCAGCTTTTACTAAAGCCAAAAGTTGCTCATAGTTATCGCATGCTGGCCCCACTGTAGCTACAATTTTTGTACGTTTTTGAGAGTGAGAAATACCTGCTTGTTTGTCCATGTGGGTGTGCAAGTATTTACTTATGTGTTTGCTCATTGTTAGTTAAATAGTTTATTAGTTAATTAGATTATTAGGGTAAATGTGATTAGTTAATTTGCTTTTTATCTATGACTAAACAAATTAACTAGTTAACGTATTAACTAGCCAGTATCTTCACAATTTTCATCCACTCTTCGCTAATGCGTTGTTTCTTTTTTACGGCTTCATTTAAAGGAATGTAACTCATTTTATTATTTACAATACCTACAAAAACATTGTGCTTGCCTTCTATTAAGCATTCTACAGCATGGTATCCCATACGGCTAGCAATTACTCTATCCATGCAGCTTGGGCTACCTCCTCGTTGTATATGGCCTAAAATACAAACTCTTACTTCTTGTAGAGGTAATTTATCTTTTATGTATTTAGCCACTTCATTAGCACCGCCAAACTCATCGCCTTCGGCAACTACAATTAAGTTCACCAATTTTTTTCTACGTTCTTTTTCGGCTAATTGTGTTACTATATCATCAATAATAGTTTTACGTTCTGGTATTAAAATATTTTCTGCACCAGTGCTTATGCCACTATGCAATGCAATATATCCAGCATCTCTGCCCATTACTTCAATTACAAAAAGTCTGTCATGTGCATCGGCAGTATCTCTAATTTTATCAATTGCTTCTACGGCCGTATTTACAGCTGTATCAAATCCAATAGTAAAATCGGTGCCAGCAATATCTTTATCTATTGTACCTGCTAATCCAATGCAAGGAATATCAAATTCGTTACTAAATAATTGGGCTCCTTTAAAACTACCATCGCCACCAATTATTACCAAACCATCAATACCATGTTTTTTTAAATTTTCATAGGCCTTTTTTCTGCCTTCATATTCAAAAAATTCTTTACAACGGCTAGTTTTTAAAATTGTTCCACCACGTTGAATAATATTGGCAACACTTTTGCCTTCCATTTTAATAATATCGTTTTCCACCATGCCGCTATAACCTCTCATAATACCATATACTTCAAGCCCATGGTACAATGCAGTACGTACAACTGCCCTTACACAAGCGTTCATACCTGGGCTATCTCCACCAGAAGTTAAAACACCAATCTTTGTTACTTTCTTTTCCATACCAATAAAGATAATGTATCTGTTTTAAACATTTTTATTGTGTCAAATATACACAAACTATTTTTAATGCCTTAAAAGCAAGTAATTGTTAACTAAAGCATAAAATAAGCTACAGAAAAATAAATACCCTGCAATGGGTATTCAAACAAACTAAGGTTTAAATATTTTTAATTAAAATAAAGTAAATATGAAAAAAATATTTTTTGCTGTTGTATTAATCTCACAGGCTTTTTTTGCAGTAGCTCAAAAAAATGATAGTACTGAAGTATTTGCCTTTAAAGTAACAGACTACATGCAAAATATAAATGATAGTGCAACTATTGTTCAAATACTATTACCAGATGGTTTTACTTTTAAAGAAAAACAATTAGGGATAATAAAAAGAAATTTTACTAATAACAAAACAGATACAGCTATGATTGGCTTTGGCAGATGCCAATTAATAAAAGGCGATTATTACTATTTTGGAATTAAGCTAAGTAATACAAAAGTAAAACCCATGGCCAATGATTTGCTGTACACAAAAATTAACTATGCTACAAACTACAAGGGCTTAGTTTATAATCTTACAAGAAATGCTGTGTACTTTTCAAGTATTTATGACAGTGTGTTTTACAAATTTAGTTCTGCCCTGTGGCTAGATGAAAAGAGTGAAGAGGAAATAATAAATGCATTTGTTAATGATATAAAATTTACTGGCAAGGCTATGGAAGAGCAAATGCCCGACCAAAATAAACGAATTGAAGGAGGCATATTTAATGGTATAAAATTATTTACTGGCATGAAAACTTGTACAGCCTCCGATGTAAAAAAATTTTTAGAATATGTAATTGTTAGACCATCTAAATATGCAGGTAACACTTGGAGAATTTCGGAAACCTTTGCTACATGGATGGATAGTGGAACTCCAACGGTAATTAAGTAATTTTGTTTAATGAAAATTTTAATTACTGGTGCTAATGGCTTTGTTGCACATTATTTAATAGAACAATTATTAGCGAAGAAATACACAGTTATTGCCACTGCAAGAGATGAATATAAAGGTAACATAAAAAACGAATTGCTGCACTTTGCTCAAATGGATTTTACAAATGCCCATGAAGTAAATGCAGTATTTAAAAAATATTTACCTACACATATAATACATGCTGGAGCTATTAGCAAGCCAGATGATTGTGAGCAAAATAATGAGCTAGCCTATAAAATAAATGTAGAAGCTACTAAAATTTTATTAATTGCTGCTGAACAACATCAGTGTAGTTTTTTATTGGTAAGTACCGATTTTGTATTTGATGGTGAAAAAGGAATGTATAAAGAAGATGATGAAAGAAAAGCAGTAAATTATTATGGGCAAACAAAAATTTGGGCAGAAGATTTAGTTATGCAATATCCTTTTGCATGGAGTATTGTACGAACTGTTTTGGTATATGGCAAACCTTTAACGGGCAGAAATAACATTATAACATTGGTGAAAGAAAAATTACAAAAAGGGGAGCCCTATAATGTTTTTAGCGACCAAGTACGTACACCAACTTATGTAGAAGATTTAGCTAATGGTATTGTAAGAATGATTGAAAAAAATGCCAAAGGTGTTTATCATATTAGTGGAGAAACGGTTGTAACACCTTATCAAATGGCTATTGCCACAGCCGAATTTTTAAACTTAGATAAATCTTTAATTAAAGAAGTAACAGCCCAAACTTTTACCCAGCCTGCATTACGCCCCGATAAAACGGGTTTTGATATTAGTAAGGCAAAAAGAGATTTAGGTTTTATGCCTATTAGTTTTGAGGAGGGGTTAAGGAAGACGTTGGGATAACTACATCCTCTCTGGCACATCAATTCCCAACAACTGCATACCACTTTTAATAACTGTAGCTGTCATGCTACAAAGCAATAAACGTAATTGTTTTTTGTTCTCACTTTCCGCATTAGCAATACTATGCTCAGCATAAAAAGAGTTGAAAATTTTAGCTAATTCAAAAACATATATAGCCACTTCACTTGGGTTGTGTTCATTTGCTGCCTTGTCAATAACATTACCAAATTGCTCTAAAGTCACCAACAATTTTTTCTCTAAGGGTAATAAATTACTGATTCCTAATTGCCCATTGCCCATTGCTTCTTTCCTAAGTATGCTTTTAATCCTAGCATGTGTGTATTGTACAAAAGGGCCTGTAAATCCATGAAAATCTATACTTTCTTCCGGATTAAAAATCATCTTCTTTTTAGGCTCTACTCTTAGTAAAAAGAATTTTAAAGCACCTAAGCCAATGGTAGTGTATAACGTAGTTAATTCTTCAGCCGTAAAATCTTTAACCTTTCCTAATTCTTCTGTTTTGGCTTGTGCCACATTTTCCATTTCGGTTACAATATCATCGGCATCTACCACAGTGCCTTCACGGCTTTTCATTTTACCGCTAGGCAATTCAACCATACCATAACTTAAATGGTAAATATTTTCAGCATTAGGTAATTGCAATTTTTCAGCAATTAACTTCAACACTTTCATGTGGTAATTTTGCTCATCGCCAATTACATAAATACTTTGGTCTATGCCGTACTCCTCATATTTTTGTTGAGCCAAGCCAATATCTTGCGTTATGTAAACACTTGTGCCATCTTTACGTTGTACAATTTTTCTGTCTAAGCCATCGTTGGTTAAATCTATCCATACACTGCTATCTTCATCTTGCACAAAAACATTTTTATGCAAACCTTCTTCTACAATTTTTTTCCCTAATAAATAAGTGTTGCTTTCATAATAAGCCTTATCAAAATCAGCACCTATTTTTTTATAGGTACTATCAAAACCTTCATATACCCAACTGTTCATTTCTTTCCAAAGGCTTATTACTTCTGGCTTCCCAGCTTCCCAATCTAAAAGCATTTGCTGGGCTTGTTTCATTATTGCAGTTTCTTTCTCTGCTTCTTTTTCTGCAACACCTGTTTTTACTAATTCTGCAATTTGTTTTTTCAACTCATCATTAAACTTTACGTAATATTCACCCACAAAATGATCACCCTTTGTATTAGTGCTTTTTGGAGTTGCACCATTTGCAAATAATTGCCAAGCAATCATACTTTTGCAAATATGAATACCTCTATCATTTACTATGCAAGTTTTTATTACTTCATTGCCATTGGCTTTTAAAATTTCGGCAGTACTCCAGCCTAAAAAAATATTACGCAAATGACCAAGATGTAGTGGCTTGTTGGTATTAGGAGAGGAGTATTCTACCATCACCTTTTTCCCATTCATTTCTTTTTTACCAAAACAAACATCTTTGTAGTTTTTGGTTAAAATATTTATCCAATAATCATCTGCTATGGTAAGGTTTAAAAAACCTTTAATAATATTAAACTTTGTGAAAAGCGTAGGGTTATTTTGGGTAAGATGCTCACCCAATTTATTGCCAATATCATCTGGTGAAAGTTTTAATGATTTCACCAAACTAAACAATACAATAGTATAATCTCCCTCAAATTCGGGTTTAGTTTGATTAATTTGAAAGTCTTTCTCCGTAAAAGATTGACTAAAAACTCTGCTTAATGCCTCAATTGCTGCTTGTTGTATTTGTTTTATTATCGACATAGTGCAAAGATAAACGGTTTGGGCTTTAGGTTATAAATACTAACCTATTTAAAAAAAATGTAACTTTAGCATATGAATGGTAAAGTAATCAATATTGACCCTGAAATTTTAGGGGGTACTCCCGTTTTTTTTGGCACAAGAGTACCTATTAAAAATTTGTTTGATTATTTAGAAACTGGTGAAACCATAGAATTATTTTTAGAAGACTTTGATGGAATTACAAAAGAACAAGTACTTAAGGTTTTAGAAATGTCGCAAAAATTAATAGAAACATCTACACATATTTTGAATGAAAATTTTGCTTGACGAGTGTGTTACCAAACGCCTAAAAAAATATCTAAATGAATTTAACGTATTTACTGTAAATGAGCTAGGATGGAGTGGTATTAAAAACGGTAAGTTAATGACGCTTTGTATTGAACATAATTTTGATATTCTATTGACTATTGATAAAAACTTAATGCATCAACAAAATTTAGAAAATTACCCAGTTTCTATTGTAGTTATAAATTGTTTTACTAGTAAAATTGAAGATATAATTACATATATACCATCATTTGTAAACCAAATACCCTTGCTAGAAAAAAGTAAAGCCTATATTATTGATAAATAGCTGCAATTCTGCCTAAAATTTCATTAATTATTTAACGCTCCACAACTGAAAACCATAAAGCCAAAACCGTTATCTTTGCACACTTTTTAAAAATTATGATTAGTGTAAATAACGTAACCCTTGCATATGGCAAAAGGGTTCTATTCGATGAGGTAAACATCAACTTTGTTAAGGGAAATTGCTACGGTATTATTGGCGCCAATGGTGCTGGGAAATCTACTTTTATGAAAATTATTAGTGGAGATATTGAGCCTAATAAAGGCACAGTAAGCATAACGCCTGGCGAACGTATGAGTGTTTTAAACCAAAATCAGTTTGCTTTTGATGAACATAGTGTGCTACATACAGTAATGATGGGCAATAAAGAAATGTGGAGTATTATGCATGAAAAAGATGCTCTTTATTTAAAAGAAGATTTTAGCGAAGCCGATGGTATAAAAGCAGGAGAGTTAGAAGAAAAATTTGGCGAAATGGGTGGCTATACCGCAGAAAGTGATGCTGCAACCTTGCTAAGTGAGTTGGGAGTAAAAGATGAATTGCATTACTCCTTAATGAAAGATGTGGCTGCCAATATTAAAGTAAGGGTGTTATTAGCTCAGGCTTTATTTGGCAACCCAGATATATTATTATTGGATGAGCCTACTAATAACTTAGATGTTGAAACCATTAGTTGGTTAGAAAACTTTTTAGCGGATTACGAAAATATTGTATTGGTAGTAAGCCATGATCGTCACTTTTTAGATGCAGTATGTACCCATGTAAGTGATGTAGATAAAAATAAAATCAAAACTTATACAGGTAACTATACTTTTTGGTACGAAAGTTCTCAATTAGCAGCAAGACAAGCCAGCGATAAAAACAAAAAAGCCGAGGATAAAAAGAAAGATTTATTGGAGTTTATTGCCCGATTTAGTGCTAATGCAAGTAAAAGTAAGCAAGCTACCAGCCGTAAAAAAGCTTTGGATAAATTGGTATTTGAAGATATTGTACCTAGTAGTAGAAAGTACCCTGGTATTATTTTTAAGCAAGATAGAGAAGTGGGTAACGAAATTTTAAAAGTAGATAATCTATGTTACACCAATGACGGCAAAAAGCTATTTGATAGAGTACGTTTCGATATTCAAAGAGGCGATAAAATTGCTTTTTTAAGTAGAGACCCATTAGCATTAACTAGCTTTTTTGAAATAATTAACGGCAAGGTAACAGCTGATAGTGGTACTTACGAATGGGGTACAACCGTTACTACGGCTTACTTACCCAATGATAATACAGAATATTTTGTAGATAGTCAGTATAATTTAATGGATTGGCTACGCCAATACGTACCACCAACAACAAAAGATGTGGATGAAGATTTTCTACGTGGGTTTTTAGGAAAAATGTTGTTTACTGGAGATGAAATTATGAAGAAAACAAACGTACTAAGTGGTGGTGAAAAAGTACGTTGTATGCTTAGTAAAATGATGTTGCAAAACCCTAATGTGTTGATATTAGATGAGCCTACAAACCATTTGGATTTGGAAAGTATTATTTCATTCAACGATAATATGGTGGCATACAATAGCAATATTTTAATGACAACGCATGACCATCAATTTATGCAAACCGTTTGTAACCGTATCATTGAACTTACACCTAAGGGAATTATAGATAAACTAATGACTTACGATGAGTATTTAGCAGATGAAAGGGTGAAAACTACGAAAGAAGAATTATATAGTTAATGTGATAATTCGATAATATTGCTAATGTGCTAATATTGCTTTGTAAGATTTGAGTTTAATGAAATAATTTGAGGCAATAAAATTAGCATATTAGCAAATCAGCACATTATCACATTCAAAGTATTAAATCATTTTGATTAAAAATATAGTCATATCATTTATTGATTTTTTTTATCCGCCATTTAAAAAATTAATGCCGGAGCAAACCTTCCGTTATATGGCCTGTGGTGGTTTTAATACAGTATTGGGCTTAGCTTTTTATTTTGTTTGTTATAAATATATTTTGAAAGAGCAAAATTTTGATTTAGGATTTTATGCCTTTAAACCCCATAATGCTGCATTATTTGCATCATTTATTTTAAATTTTGTTGTGGGCTTTACCTTAATGAAGTATGTAGTTTTTGTAGAAAGTAATTTAAAGGGTAGAATACAATTGTTTCGTTATTTTTTATCTTTTGTTACCAACCTTATATTAAACTACTTTTTATTAAAATTGTTTGTAGAAGTTTGGCAGTGGGATGCTATACTTTCACAATGCTTAACTACATGTATTGTAATATTGATAAGCTATTTAAGCCAAAAGCATTTTACATTTAAAGTTAAAAATTAAATGTCGGTCAAAACTTCTTCTTACCATAGCAAAATAAAAGAATACTACGCCAGTACCGAAAATTCTTACATAGATAGTTGGCACATGAACCAAGTGCATGCCTTGCATTACGGCTATTGGGATGATACAGTTAAGAGTTTCCCAGAGTCGTTACTACGTATGAACGAAATGCTAAAACAAACAGCAAACATAAAACCTACCGATGTTGTTTTAGATGCTGGTTGCGGAGTAGGGGGTAGTAGTATTTATTTAGCTAAAGAAATAGGTTGCCATTGTGTAGGTATTACTTTATCGCCAACGCAATTGCCCTTAGCCCAAAAATTTGCAGAAGCAAGTAAAGTAAACCAAATAGTAGAGTTTTACGAAATGGATTACTGCCAAACCACTTTTGAAGATGAAAGCTTTGATATTGTGTGGGGTAACGAAAGCATTTGCTATGCAGATGATAAAAATAAATTTGTGCAAGAAGCCTATCGTTTATTAAAACCAGGAGGCAGGTTAATTTTGGGAGAAGGCTTTGTATCTAAAAAAGAAAATAACAACTTGCCAGCGGTACGTAAAATGCTTGATGGTTGGCAAATAAATTATTTAGATACACCCGATGATTTTATGGGCTATATGAAAAACGTTGGTTTTTCCGAAGCAACATTTAAAGATATTACTCCTTTTGTAATGCACAGCAGTCGAAGGTTGTTAGGCATTTCTATTTTAGCTACTTTATATGGTTGTTTTAAAACAATTACTTTCCGTAACAAATGGACGCCAGTACAAAAAGCCAACATAAAAACCGTTTGGCATCAATATTTTACTTTGAGAAGAAGAGATTGGGTGTATGGAATTGTGTGTGGTAAAAAATAAAAGCCAGCCACAGATTACACAAATTTTCTCAGATTTAAACTTAACTGATAAATAATTTTATTTTACAGTTCCATTATTTATTTCAATGTAGATATTCTTGTACAGGGTCAATTAATTATAGTATTTTATTTGTGTAAATCTGTGTAATCTGTGACTACCCCCTAAAAAAAATGTCCTCACTGTAGAAACAGGAGGACTTCAACGATTGCTTGCCATATGAAAATTCTTAAAAAAATCTCTTATATTTGCTTCTCAAATTTCAATCTACACAGGTTGAGTTTTCCATTTTAACGATTCTTTGCTTTTTTATAAACTCATCCTCTTTTGCACTGTAAAAGTAGGATGGGTTTTATTATTTATTAAACCTAATTAACGATAGTTTTATTATCGTAAAATAGGTATTTGAGTGGTGAAACCTTTGCTGGTATTGAATATTATATAACTATTTTTATGATGCCCAACCGTTTTTCAGATACACTTTTTCAACTCATAAAGTCTTTAGAAAAGGCTGAAAAAAGGCATTTTAAGCTATACATAAAACGAAACTCGGCTAAAGAAGACCTTAAAATTGTAGAACTTTTTGACACCCTTGATAAATTAACCGATTATGATGAAGCCCTTTTACTAAAAAAACTTAAAACCATTGAAAAGCCTCAATTGGCTAATGTAAAAGTGCATTTGTACAAACAATTGCTAGCTAGCTTAAGGTTGCTTAAAAGAGGTGATAGTATTGATTTACAATTGAATGAACAACTTGATTATGCCCATATTTTATACAAAAAAGGCTTGTACATTCAAAGCTTGCGTATAATTGAAAAAGCAAAAGAAACAGCAAGGCATCATCATAAAATAAACTATTTAGTACAAGCTATTGCTTTAGAAAAGCGAATAGAAACCATTCATGCTAGCCGTACCATGCAAAATAGGGCAGAGCTATTAGCTGATGAAATTAACATTGTAAATAAGCAAATAGATATATTGGCTCGGCTAAGCAATTTGGCTTTGCTGCTACAAGGTTGGTTTATTAAAAATGGTCATGCCCGTAATGCTACCGACGAAAATAAAGTAACAGAATATTTACTAAAACATATGCCTGCTAAGGCCTGGCAAGAAAAAGGCTTCTACGAAAAAATGTATTTGCATCAAGCCTATTGCTTGTATGCCTTTATTAAGCAAGATTTTTTAAACTATTACCGTCATGCACAAAGCTGGATAAATATTTTTAATGAAAAGCCTACTATGATAAGAGTAGAAACTGGCAATTACATAAAAGGCATACATACATTACTTAGTTCTTGCTTTTATTTGCGTAACACTAAAAAGTTAGCAGAAGTGTTACAACATTTTGAAACCTTTGCAAAAACCGATAGGGTGCAACAGCATGATAGTTTTAGAACCCAAGCCTTTATTTATACATCAAGTGCAAAAATTAACCAGCATATTTTGCAGGGTACTTTTGCCGAAGGGATAAAACTAGTACCTAATATTTTAAAAAGCATAGCGGCAGATGATTTGTTTATAGATGATCACCGCATTTTAATTATTAACTATAAAATTGCATCGCTATACTTTGGTAATGGCGATTATTCCACAGCTATTGATTATTTGCATAAAATAATAAACGATAATACCGATGTACGTAGCGATTTACAATGCTATGCCCGTTTGCTACATTTAATTTGCCATTACGAAATGGGCAATTACGATTTGGTGGACTATCTCACCAAATCCGTTTATCGCTTTATGAGTAAGCGACAACACGTTACTGTAGTAGAAGAAGAAATGTTTAAGTTTTTACGTAAATCGTTTCAAGTAAGTAGGAGTGAGGTACGTAAAGAATTAGAGCAACTACTTTACAAAATAAAATCGCTAGAGAAAAATAGATTTGAAACTCGATCTTTTACTTACTTAGATGTAATTAGCTGGCTAGAAAGCAAAATTGAACGTAAGCCACTGAGTGAGATACTAAGTAGAAAGACATAGAGCCACAGATTGCACAGATGAACACAGATTGGTTGTAATTAATATCCTTTTTTGAAAAATACAAAAGCTCTTGTAATAAAACTTGCACTTCCAATAATGGGTAGCCAAACCAAAGCCCAATAAAGCCATCCACCATAGCCATCAAAATTTGGAGAAAAATATAAGTATGCCGAAATAAGCGGAAGCAAACTTCCTAATATTATTAACTTCCAAAACCCTTTTTTGTCTCTCTTATCCTCCAATACATTATCTACAATAGTTTGGGCATAATATTCTTCTAAGCCTTCTTTTTTAAGGAGTTCTATAATTTCAGCTTCTGATTTACCAGTTTGTAAAAGCTGCTTTACGTTATTGTGTAGGCGTTCTACTTCTGCACTTACTTTTGTTGACATAAGCTAAAATAACAAATTTCCAACTACGCTAAAATAAAAGCCCAATTGAAAACGTGAAGATAAACGGAGCGTCGCCACTTCAGCCCAAAAACGAACAAATGCCGGCTAACCAAAAAATCTGTGTTCATCTGTGTAATCTGTGGCAAAATCAACGCTTCATCCCTGCCATTTTTGCACCCAAATCCCACTGGCACAATCATTGCCAACCTTCTACAAACAAAATAAAATTTATATCATGGGAAAGATTATAGGAATTGACTTAGGTACCACAAACAGTTGTGTATCTGTGATGGAAGGAAATGAACCTGTAGTAATTGCAAACGAAGAAGGACGCCGTACAACCCCGTCGGTAGTGGCTTTTTTAAAAAATGGCGAACGTAAAGTAGGCGATCCTGCTAAGCGTCAGGCTATTACCAACTCGGTAAATACCATAAGTAGCGTAAAGCGTTTTATGGGGCGTAGGTTTGATGAGGTAGGCGAAGAGCTTACACAAACAAGCTATAAAGTAGTAAAAGGCGACAATAATACAGTTAGAATTGACATAGATGGCAGACAATATACGCCTCAAGAAATTAGTGCAATGGTGCTTCAAAAAATGAAGAAAACTGCAGAAGATTACCTTGGGCATGAAGTAACTGAAGCGGTAATTACTGTACCAGCTTACTTTAACGATGCACAACGCCAAGCTACTAAAGAAGCTGGTGAAATTGCAGGCCTTACTGTAAAGCGTATTGTAAATGAGCCTACTGCTGCGGCCTTGGCTTATGGCCTAGATAAAGGTGGAAAAGACCAAAAAATTGCCGTATTCGACCTTGGTGGTGGTACGTTTGATATTAGTGTGTTAGAACTTGGCGATGGCGTTTTTGAAGTAAAAAGCACCAATGGTGATACTCACTTAGGTGGTGATGATTTTGATAAAGTGATAATGGATTGGTTGGCAGATGAGTTTAAAACCGATGAAGCTATTGACTTACGTAAAGACCCTATGGCTTTGCAACGCTTAAAAGAAGCGGCTGAAAAAGCTAAGGTGGAACTTAGTAGCGGTACCGAAACCGAAATTAACTTGCCATACATTACCGCAGTTGATGGTGTACCAAAGCATTTGGTAAAAAAATTAAGCAGAGCAAAATTTGAAAGCCTTGCCGATAAATTATTCGACCGTTGCTTACGCCCTTGTGAGCAAGCCTTGAAAGATGCTGGCATGAGCACTGGCGAAATTGACGAAGTGATAATGGTAGGTGGTAGTAGCCGTATTCCTAAAGTATTAGAAATTGTAGAAAAATTCTTTGGTAAAAAGCCAAATAGAGGGGTAAACCCAGATGAGGTGGTGGCTGTAGGTGCTGCTATACAAGGCGGTGTTATGACTGGTGAAATTAAAGATGTATTGTTATTAGATGTTACTCCATTAAGCCTTGGTATAGAAACTATGGGTGGTGTAATGACCAGATTAATAGATAGTAACACTACCATACCTACAAAAAAATCTGAAGTATTTAGTACCGCTAGCGATAACCAACCCGGTGTACAAATACATGTATTACAAGGTGAACGCCCAATGGCTAATCAAAATAAGAGCTTGGGTATGTTTAACCTAGATGGCATACCGCCAGCACCACGTGGTGTACCACAAGTAGAAGTTATTTTTGATATAGATGCCAACGGTATTTTGCATGTAACGGCAAAAGATAAGGGTACAGGTAAAGAGCAAAAAATTACCATACAAGGCGGTAGTGGTTTAAGTAAAGAAGAAGTAGAAAAAATGAAGGCAGAAGCAAAAGCCAACGAAGCTGCTGATGCTATTGAAAAAGAAAAAGTAGAAAAAATTAACCAAGCCGATAGCCTAATTTTCCAAAGCGAAAAGCAATTGAAAGAATATGCCGATAAAATACCTGCCGAAAAGAAAGGTGCTATTGAAGCCGGCTTAGAAAAATTAAAAACTGCCCATAAAGCACAAGACCTTGCTGGTATTGATACCGCCATGGCCGAAATGAATGCTGCATGGACAGCCGCTAGCGAAGATATGTACAAGCAAACGCAAGGTGATGCTGGTGCTACACAGCCAGATGCTGGTGGTGAGCAAGCAAGTAATGCTAACGCAGATAGTAAGGTTGAAGATGTGCCGTTTGAGGAGGTGAAATAGTGAGTTGTGAATGGTGAGCAATTCGAATGCTGTCAGTCTTGTCATCTTGAGCTTGTCGAAAGATGTCGAAGGCGGGTTAATAAACTAATAAAATACCAATTTTAAATGAAACCAAACTTGTTCACTTGGAGTGGATGGGTTTGGTTTTTTAATTTTTATAATACGAATAATATGAATTTTAGCCAAAGAATGGGAATTAGTCCTTCTATAAAAGAAATGCAATCGGAAAGTATTGATAATGATTTAATGAATAGTTTATGGAATATTATAAATATTTTCATTTTTGATAATATATCGGATTATTCAAAATATGGAGCAGTCGAAAGCAATTTTGAAAGATTTGGGAAACTAATGTGGCATTCGTTTTACAAATTACCAATAGACGAGATGCCTCATTCTAAATATGATATAATTAGAGCAATTAGAAAGAAATTTTATAATGGAGAATGGAATGAAATTTATAATTTTTTAGAATATTTGGCTACTGTTAGAGAGGAAAGTTTAAACATTTATGAATATATAAATGCCATTAATATAGTATTAGAAAAAGAGTTCTCGTCATATAGGTTTCTTGATAATTTAATAGTTCCAATTTCAAATAAAACAGAAATAGCCACAATTAATGAATCAATAAATAAAACAGAATCATTTACCGCTTTAAATGTTTGCAACATCCATCTTAAAAAAGCATTAGAAAAATTATCAGACAGAAAAGCACCCGATTATAGAAATTCAATAAAGGAATCTATTTGTGCTGTAGAAGCATTTGCAAAAATAATTTCAGGCAATGATAAAGATTCATTAGGAGGTGCTATTGATAAAATAAAAGGCAAACTTAAAATACATGGAGCTTTAGAAAAAGGTATTAAAAGCATTTATGCCTATACAAGTGATAGTGATGGAATTCGTCATGCTCTCACAGAAGAAGCAACTGTTGATTTTGAAGATGCTAAATTTATGTTAGTTTCTTGTAGTGCATTTGTGAATTATTTAATAGTTAAAGCAAATAAAGCTGGTATAAGTTTTTAGAAATATTTTAAATGGATACAATTATTTTAATGTTGAATTCTTTAGATGTTAAGTTTAGGCTTTTAGGAAGAATAGGTGTATACGGGCTAATAAAACAGAAAAAAATTAACAATGATGAAAAAAGTATATTAATTAATTTACTTAATAGAAAAATTCATAATGCAGATTTTGACGATACAAATGAGTATGAAGAATATTGTGAATTATTAAAAACATTGTTATAGGAATATAAATATTTGTGTTAGTTATTGCTTCCATTACTGTCGTAAAAATTGCAAAATAAAATGAAAGTTGAAAATCAATATTTTTTTCGCCGCTATTGGTAAGCCGCCGTTTAAAGTATCGAAGAAAGGCAAATGGGTGTTGGCGTACCTGCAACATAGCATAGGAGTGAGATAATAAATTAAAAGTAATGTGGGCTGTAAAAAGTAATAAGTAGCTACAATAATAAGCCTAATGTAGTAGGCAAATTTGTTCGCCGCCGCAGGTAGCCTGCCGTTGCAGCGTATCGAAGCGTAGGAAAAGTGTGTTGGCGTACCTGCAACATAGCATAGGAGTGAGGTAATAAATTTAAAGGAGTAAGTAAGCTTGTAACCTAATTTGTTTTGAAGCTTCGCCATTGGCTTAACTTTCTTACAAAAAAGTTGGGGAGCATTAATAATATTTAATACTCAATTGTCCTTTTTTACCTAAAGTTTCTCTACCATTTACTTGTACAGAATATAGTTGATCCATAACAACCCCAACAGATGTTACAATGTCATTAATTTTAAGGTTTGGCGTTTCCGTTGATGTTATTTTTCCTGCATTATCTACCATAAATATGTTTACTTTATTTTCAAAACATATAAGTGCAGCAACGCTTGTGGGTTTATTGTTTATTAAAAAATAACGAGGAAATGAATTAGAAGTATTGGTAACATTTAGTTCAATATTGTACTTTTTATTAATGGTATAATAATCAGTAAATAATTGAATTATAGGTTTTTGATTTTCATTACGGCTTAATGTTACATAATGATTAGAGTTTTCCGTTGCAATTACTTGTTGCACTTTACAATCTTTAGGCATACCCTGTGAAACAACTGTTGCAGATTTTTGTTGATTTATATTAAAATAAACAACAGAATCTTTATTATTTAAGTAATAAGAATAGTCAGAAGCAATATAGGGATTAGAAAAACCTAAAGACGACATATAGTTAGCCATATGCTGGTATTCATTATTAATAACACTACCATCTTTTTCATTTATTTCAAGATGAAAATATACTGGGAACGTATGATAAGAAAAGCTTTTTTTATCAACGCTTTCTTTTTTGCGATTTACTTCAAATGAAGATAAAGCTACTAGCTTATTATTACTAAAATGAATTGCATTAATGACTTGAACACTATCTATTTCTTTTTTCCAAACCACATTTCCATTACTATCAATTTTTAGTATCTGAGCTTTATCATCACTTAAAGCCTCGCCAACATAACTAAATGTAGAATCGGTTGTAATAGGAGCCGCCCAGGAAAATTTACTAAAGCCAATACTTTTTTCCCATTTTATTTTCCCTTCCATATCAAAACAATATAGCATCGATTCAAAATCTCTACTATTTAAACTAATATTTGTTGCATCAATTGGCAAATCCAAATAGGTCATTTCCTTACTTGATTTTTTGTTAGTTAGCTTTTTAAGCTGCTCATCGGTTGCATTATATTTTTTTATACTTACTATTATCTCATTGCCTATAACAATTGATTTAGATTCTGAAGAAAAAAAGCCCTCTGGGTTATTTTGTGCTACAGTTGTATTACCTAAACTATAAATACTTAAGAAAAAAACAATAATATATTTCATATACATACATTTCAGATTACGAATGTAATTAATTTTGGTTTTTAATGTTGTCTTTTTCGCCGTCTTTGCAGTATCATATCGAAACAAGGCAAAACTGCGTTGACG
Source organism: Ferruginibacter sp. (assembly GCA_017988335.1). Taxonomy (GTDB): domain Bacteria; phylum Bacteroidota; class Bacteroidia; order Chitinophagales; family Chitinophagaceae; genus Ferruginibacter. The sequence continues at coordinate 3,097 of JAGNRZ010000043.1, read as the reverse complement.
TACCTGCAACATAGCAGTCTTTCTTTTCGCCTTAATGGCATACTTGCAAATATTGCATAAACTATTAAGTTTCTGTAGTAGTAAAAAGTTGCAAAAAATACTATTAGATTACTTTTCATCCTATTTACCATTTTAAATATTGAACAAAATCATTACATTTAGAAAACCATTTTTTATGAATCGTAGAGATTTTATACATAATGCTGCCTTAGCCACAACTGGTTTAATTATAAGCTCTGGGTTTACAATAGGCAAAAAACCTAAGGTAATTATTATAGGTGCAGGTTTTAGCGGCTTAGCGGCAGCATTAAAATTGCATAAAAAAAATATTGATTTTGTAGTGCTTGAAGCCAGAAAAAGAATTGGCGGCAGGGTGTTTTCTCATACCATAGATGAAGGCGAAAATTTAATTGTAGAATTAGGAGCAGAGTGGGTGGGAGAAAGCCACAGCAGACTTAGAACACTTTGTGGTGAAATGAAATTAACATTAGATGATAATAGATTTGATACCCATTTAATTTATGACAATCGATACTATAAAAATACAGAATGGGATTTTTCCAACGATTGGAAAATAAAATTTGAACAACTAAAAAAGAGATATGCCACACTTTCTGTTTTACAAAAAAAGGAATTAGATAATATGGACTGGTGGCGTTACTTAAATAACAATGGCTGTACCGGATTTGATTTAGCAGTAAGAGAATTAAGTGACAGTACAGATTTTGGCGAAAGTATACGCCATGTATCAGCACTTGCTGCATTAGCTGAGTATGCTGAAAGCAGTGATAAAAATGAGATGGATTATAAAATACAAGGCGGTAATGCCATGCTTGCTAAAAAAATTGTTACTAAAATTGGGGAAGATAAAATAAAATTAGATTGTGCTGTTACAAAAATTATTCAGCATAAAAGTGGGGTAGAAGTGCATTGCAGTACTGGCGAAATTTTAAAAGCCGATAAAATTATTTGTACCATTCCCACCTTTTCACTTAAAAAAATAAATTGGCAACCAGCATTAAATAATGAGCAGGTAAATGCTATAAATGCATTGCAATATGCAAGGATAAATAAAAATCCAATCTTGTTTAATAATCGTTTTTGGAAAGATGAAAAATTTGATATGATAACAGACATGCCAGGTCATTATTTTTATCATGCAACAAAAAATCAGGCATCAAAAAAAGGAGTGTTATTATCATACACCATTGGAGATAAAGCTGATATCATAAGTACAAAAACAGATGATGATAGATTAAAGCTTGTTGATTTATCCCTTAACAAGGCATTTGAAAATGTATCATCTATGTATGAAAAGCAAGCGAATTATTATTGGGGAAATGATGCCTATTCGTTTGGGGCTTATGCTTTGTATGGAATTGGGCAGTGGAAAGGCACACAAAATATTTTGAAAAAACATTTTATACATACACACTTTGCAGGTGAGCATTTAGCAGATTGGCAGGGCTTTATGGAAGGAGCCATTAATACTGGTGAAGATGCTGTAGATGAAATATTAAAATAATACTTAGCCCTTTTTTTGCCACCGTTGGTAAGCCGCCGTTGCAGCGTATCGAAGCATAGGTAAAGTGTGTTGGCGTACCTGCAACATAGCATACACTAAAAATAGCAAGTAGTTACTTTCTTCACTGCAACCTCTCTTCCATACTCATGTAAGCAAACCAAGGACATTGCGTTGCTAATCTGCTTAATTTACGCAACGTCCCTAGCAGGAGACGTTGCTGAAAATAAATAAAGAATTTATCGCAACTTTTTAATAACACCTATCTCATAAAAGTGGCTAATAAAAACATTATGTTTGTTATTTAACTTAAAAATATTTGTTATGATAAAGCAAGGCTTGTTGGCTGAGTTTTTGCATGAAGCAGAAAATACTCGTAAATTATTAAATGCTATTCCAGACTCTGCACTAGATTATAGACCACAGCCGCATTTATGGTCGGTTGGTGAGTTAGCATCGCATATTGCCGAAGTGTATAATTGGTTTGATGCTACTTTTAATCAAGATGTATTTGATATGGGAACATATAAATACGATAAAGGAGATATAACCAAAGTAGCAGATATTGTACAAAAGTTTGAAGAGGGTTGTGTAAATGCGAAAGCAGTTATTGAAAATTTTGATGAAAGTAAAGCTTTTAATATTTGGCACATGCAAATGGGAGGTGCAGATATAATGCCGCCTATGCCTAAAATTCAAGTAATAAGAGGTTTTTTGTATAATCATTTATATCATCATAGGGGAGAGTTGGTTGCACATTTAAGAGCCACAGGAAATAAAGTGCCAGGTATGTACGGCCCTACTTACGAAGAAATAATGGCGATGAAATGATAGAATTCAATACAAAGTTCTCTTTCCTGAAATATTTTTTTCAGGAAAGAGAACCCAAAAGGGTAAAAATTATTTTGTTGTAAGACTGCTTGAGCTTATTTAAGTTTAATTTCAGTAGAAAAATGTATAGTACAACTGCTAGGCACAGCTAAATTAGTGTTGGTATTGCTAAAACATAACAACACAAAAAAAATAACAAACTATATTGCCTTATGCCACCTGTAATGTAAAATAGATGATAGTGCCTTTTTGATTTTCAGATTCAACCCAAATTTTACCATTATAGAAATTAATAATTTTTTTACAAGTGCCTAAGCCAACACCATTTCCTTCTATATTAGTTGAAGCATGAAACTTTTTAAATAAATCAAATATTTTTCCCTGAAATTCGGTTGGTATCCCAATGCCATCATCTTTAACAAATAGCTCTACAAAATTGTAATTAGTGTCTTTGTAACCTATCTCAATAGTAACTTCTTTATTTTCTTTCTTATACTTTATTGAATTTGTAATTAAATTTAAAAAAACTTGTTTTAATAAAGATTCATGAGCCAACACTGTTGGTAAATTTGCATTTACATTAATTTTTACTTCACTAGTATTGATGGAGTGATTAATGTCTTCTAAAATATTAGGAATTAGTTTATTTAAATCTATTTTGTTAACAGGAGGTAAATTTTTTGTGATTGAAGAAAATTGAAGTAATCCATTTATCATTTGTGCTAGGTTATGGCATCCTTCAAT
>JAGNRZ010000042.1 GCA_017988335.1 Ferruginibacter sp. | reverse complement strand
GGCTGGGGCTGTACGTAGTTTAATGTTGATAAAGATGGATTGTAATATTGCCTTGCAATTACGTTATTTTTTTTTAGGATATTAAGCACTTTTATTTTTTGTGATTTTGTGGCTAGCACAAGTGGAAAATAGGCAAAATTATATGTGCAGTCATTGTGTATTTGCTGTTCTAAAGTTTGAACCCCTTGTAGTTGTTTAAAGTAATACAAAAACTGCTGTTTACGTTTTGCCATTATTTTTTGGGCATATTTTAGATTACACAAACCAATTGCAGCATGTAATTCTGAGTTTTTCCCATTTATTCCAACACCATCAAATGTAGTAGGAGATGTATGCCCAAAGTTTCTTAATAATGACATTTTATTATGCAACTTTTTGTTTTTTGTAAATACAGCACCGCCTTCTGCTGTATGAAATAATTTAGTTGCATGAAAACTTGTGGTACTAATATCGCCATACTCAAAAATTGATTTCCCTTTTATTTTTACGCCAAATGCATGTGCTGCATCATAAATTACTTTTAGATGATGCTTTTTGGCTATTTTTTCTATTGCTTCAACATCGCAGGGGTTACCATATATATGTGTTGCTAATATTGCACTAGTAGATGGTGTAATTGCTGCTTCAATTAAATCTACATTTATATTTAATGTACTGGGATTTATATCTACAAAAATAGGAGTACATCCTTCCCAAACAATACTACTTGTTGTAGCAACATAAGTATAGGGGGTGGTAATTATTTGACCTTTTAAGTTTAGGGCTTTAATTGCAATTTGTAATGCTATAGTACCATTTGAAACAAAGAGCAAATTTTTAACATTCAAAAATAATTTTAGTTTTTGCTCTAATTCAAGTACTAATGGCCCATGATTTGTTATCCATTCATTTTGCCAAATTTTTTTTATCTTTTGCTGATACTCATTTATAGGTGCAAAAAATGGCTTTGTAACAGGTATTATATGTTTTGTATTTTGGGGCATTTATTATTATTATGTTTTTACAAAAATTTCGACTATCGTTTTTTAACAACATACAATATTGAAGAAGATGATAATCCAGCGTTACTCCATTCTTTAGAATCAAAACAAGATTGATTGTATTGCATCACTTCAAAGCCAACTGATTGTAGTCTTTCTAAAAAGATTTTTTTTGAATAAAGCCTTACATGATCTGCTTGCCCAAAATATTTTATTCTTAAGCAAGAATCTGTTATACTCTCATCTTCAATCATTGCATTATTTCCTATTACTAATGGCACCATTACAATACCTACTCCTTCTGGCTTTAATATTCTATACAATTCACTCATTGCTTGTTTATCATTTTGTACATGTTCCAAAACATGAGAGCAAATCACTAAATCAAAATTATTGTTTTTATAGCTATGCAAATTTTGAATATCTAAATTATCATCAACATTCTTCATAAATAAATCGGTAGTACGGTGTTCAACATTGGGTAGGTTTTTAATATAGTTTGATAATGATTGCCTTGGAGCAAATTCTAAAATTTTATAAAATTTATCTTTTTTTATCCACTGTTCTAAAAATAATATATATAGCCTATCTCTGTCTGTAATTCCACAACCGTAACAACTGTAGCTATTTACGCTTAGTGTTTCCATTTGGTCTATACTAAAGAGCCAATTGCACTTGATTAAAGTTTTTTGCCAGGATAAGGGAAATGGCTTATATTTTTTCCAATGCCTTTTACATCCCATGCAAAAATATTTATCTGTACTATTTCCTTTATTCAAATACCGAAGCCACCTATCATATAATTTTTGATAAATTTTATGAAATATAGTGGGAGTTAATATTTTATTTATCATTTTCTGTATTAGCATCAAACGCTAAGTTTGTAATAAAATTTAAACTTATTTTCTTTTTGTGCAATATAATTATGAAAATTGCTTGTATAGTTAGAGCAATTAAAATATTAACAACATTATTATAGCCACCTACATATTTCATTATATAGAATACTATAGCAGCAAATGCAAAATTTAAAATGGCTTGGCTTGCCATAAATACTAACAATTTTAAAAAATTAATTTGCTTTAGATGTGTTTTAAATAGTAAATAATAACAGAAGATAATAGTTATGTACCCAATTATCATTCCATATAAATATCCGTTTAATTTTAATAAATTAATTAAAACAATAACTATTATTAGAAACAAAGTATGTGCAATTATTACATATAATAACCCTTTCCTTAATAATTGAGATGCTGCGATAATTTTAGTACAAAAACTATTTAATATCATTAATGGCGAAATTAATATTAAACACTTTAAGCAAATAGCTATAGAGTTAATTTTATCTGGCGTAATATTTTTATTCCCAAAAATTAGTGACGCAATGTAATCTGCATTAAAAAAAATTACTGCCGTAATTGGCAAAGAAATTATTAATAATACTTTTGCAGCTTTGTTAATAATAATATTCATGCTAATAAAATTATTTTGAACATACAGTTCATTTAATTTTATTCCTATTACCGATAGTACTTGAGCCACAAGCAATGCATCCAAGGCTCCTACAACCTGCAATGATATATTTACAGCAGTTACTATACCATCTCCTAAGCCACTAAGTAAAAAAAGTGTAGCATAATTTCTTAACCATACTGGCAAAATATTTATTTGAAATAGGCAAATATTTGTCCATATATTTTTATTTTTTAGAAAACACAAGTCAGTAAATCGCCATTTTAAATTATTTTTGAATAGAAAAAATAATAAAATAAAGTTTACTATACTGCTACCCAAAACAGCATAAAGAGTGCTTGCAATTCCCCATCTTTCATAAAGTAGTATTGTACATAATATTGAAACTACACTTGTAACTAAACTTGCAATAATAGCAATAGAAAAATATTTATAAGAGTTTAAAATAGCTCCCAAAAAATTATTTAGCAATTGCAAACCCAACAAAGCCCCTCCAGCATATAACATGGGTTTGTGTTGTAGCAAAATTGTTTGATCAAACTTTGAAAATATACTGTAAAAAAAAACTGGAACAAAAATTACAATACAAAAAAGCAACACCCCAATTAAAAAATATAGGACAATAAAAAAATTCAAAAATTGTCTAGATTTTTTTTCTCCTTCAACTTGCCTAAGTCTCATGGCCTCCGGAATAATAATTATCGAATCCATATTATTAATTATTCCGCTAGAAATTAATATTGCAACTCCAATCACAAAATAATACATATCCGTACTTTGCCCTGCACCAAAATAATAGGCTATTACCAATGTATTTAAAAAGAATGCACCCTTAGCCAATACATTTAACCCTACAGAAGATAGTAACCCTTTTTTATATGAAGAAGCTTTTAACATTGTAACCCTAAGTTCATCTTTTGTAAATATAGTAAGTACAAAAATTTATTCTTGGCTTTACAAAAGTATAGTTTCATTATCAATTAATAATTCTTTATTAAACATTACAAATTACCTTTGCCGCCATGCATTATGCTTCAATAGAAAATATCAGTAAATCGTTTGGGATAAGAACGCTTTTTAAAAACATTAGCTTTTTTGTAGAAGAAGGTGATAAAATAGCCTTTGTAGCCCGTAATGGTAGTGGCAAATCTACCTTATTAAAAATAATTGCAGGCTTAGATACGCCTGACGATGGAACCATTTGGGTACATAAGGATATAAAAGTTATAATGCTACAGCAAGACACTCCATTTGAAGAAAATAAAAGTATTTGGGATAATGTGTTAAGAATGGATAACCCCGTTGTAAAAGTGGTAAAGGCTTATGAACAATGCTTAGAGGAAGATCCTGATAATATAGAAAAGCTAACCGATTTAATGTCATTGGTTGATGAACATAATGCATGGACTTTTGAAAGTGAATTAAAACAAATTTTAGGCAAACTTAACTTGCATCATTTAAATGAGCCTGTTAAAAATTTGAGTGGTGGCCAACGCAAAAGAGTAGCATTGGCACAAGCTTTAATAGAAATGCAATTGCATCAAGACAGGTGCTTATTAATTTTAGATGAGCCTACCAACCACTTAGATGTAAGTATGATTGAGTGGCTAGAAGATTATTTAAGTGCTGCAAAAGTTACTTTACTTTTAGTAACACATGATAGATATTTTTTAGATGCTGTATGTAACGAAATATTAGAAATGGATGAAGAAAAAATATTTACGTACAAAGGCGATTACGATTATTTTTTAGAACAAAAAAGTCTTAGACAAGAAATTCAAGCCAGCGAATTACAAAAAGATAAAAATATTTTTAGAAAGGAATTAGAATGGATGCGGAAGCAACCCAAAGCAAGAACAACTAAAAGTAAAAGTAGGCAAGATGCTTTTGCTGAGGTTGAAGAAAGGGTAAGTCAAAAAAAGGAAGATCTGGAGGTAAGCCTACAAGTAAAAATGACAAGACTTGGTGGTAAGATATTGGAGATGAAAAAAATTAATAAAAGTTATGGCGATAAAGTATTAATTAAAGGATTTGACTATACTTTTAAACGTGGTGAAAGAGTAGGTATTGTTGGAAAAAATGGCGTTGGTAAAAGTACTTTTTTAAAAATTGCATTACATCAGGAGCAGCCTGATAGCGGAAAAATAAATCATGGAGATACAGTGGTGTTTGGCAACTTTGATCAAGAGGGATTAAAATATAAAGAAGATAAAAGAGCTATTGAATATGTAAAAGATTTTGCAGAATTTTTTCCGTTAGCAGATGGTACAAAAATTAGTGCTAGCCAGTTTATGGAAAAATTTGGCTTTAGTGGTGAGCAGCAATATACACCATTAAGTAAATTAAGCGGTGGCGAAAAAAGAAGATTACATTTATTAGCTGTACTTTTTGTAAATCCCAATTTTTTAATTTTAGATGAGCCTACCAACGATTTAGATTTACAAACCTTACGAACGCTTGAGGAGTTTTTATTAGATTACCCAGGTTGTATTTTAATTGTAAGCCACGATAGGTATTTTATGGATAGAATGGTTGATCATTTATTTGCTTTTGAAGGAGATGGTGTAATAAGAGATTATCCTGGCAATTACACACAATACAGAGAGGCATTAGCCAAAAACCAATTAACTGATGAAAGGCAACTAATAAAAGAAGTAGAAATAGAGAAGCCTGTAATTGCACCAACAAAAAAAGTAACAACCCAACTTTCATTCAACGAAAAAAGAGAATTAGAAAATATTGATAAAGAACTTCCCCAACTACAAAAAGAAAAAGCTGAATTAGAAGAAAAATTAAGCAGCGGAAATTTAGCATTTGAAGAATTACAAAAAGCTGCTGAACGTATTGGCACCATAACTACACTAATTGATGAAAAAGAAATGCGTTGGCTGGAGTTGAGTGAAAGGCAGTGAGTTGTGAGTATTTAGTATTTATAATTTTGTATCTTTCAATTACATATTTCTTTATATGAACCAGCGTTTTTACTCACTCGATGTATTTAGAGGTGCTACTGTAGCCCTTATGATATTAGTAAATAACCCTGGTAGTTGGGGACATATTTTTGCATCGCTTGAGCATGCTAAATGGCACGGTTGCACACCTACCGATTTAGTGTTCCCCTTTTTTTTATTTGCCGTAGGAAATGCCATGGCGTTTGTAATACCAAGGCTTGAAGAAAAAAATATTTTTTGGCAAAAGGTAATAAAGCGTACGTTGCTTATTTTATTAATTGGCTTATTACTAAACTGGTTTCCATTTATAAAATATAATGAGGCTGGTAGTATTGTAGGCAAACCTTTTGCTAATCTTAGACTATTTGGGGTGTTACAACGTATTGCTTTTTGTTATTTTTTTGCCGCCATAATCATTCACTTTTTTAAAATCAAAGGGGCTTTTGTTGCAAGCTGTGTTTTACTTTTAATGTATTGGTTTTTGTGTATTGCTACAAACCCTACCGATCCTTTTTCAATTAATGGCTGGTTTGGTACTGCTTTAGATGTAAAATGGTTTGGTGCTAAACATATTTATGGTGGCGAGGGTGTACCCTTTGACCCCGAAAGTTTATTTAGCATTTTTGCTGCCATAAGCCAAGTAATATTTGGCTACTTAATTGGTAATTATATTTTAACTAAAGGCAAAACACACGAAATGCTTAATGGGTTATTTGTAGCAGGTTGTGTTTTTATTTTTGCAGGCTTTTGTTGGGATATGGCTTTTCCTATAAATAAAAAAATATGGAGTAGTAGCTATACGGTTTACACTACAGGCCTTGCCTTAATTGTATTAAGTGTATTAATTTATTTAATTGAATTTAAAGGTGCCAAAGGTGCATGGACAAAGTTTTTTGATGTATTTGGAAAAAATGCGTTGTTCATTTTTGTACTGAGTGGTGTATTGCCTCGTTTATTAGGTTTAATAAGAATTAGCAATGGTTTTACGCCAGATGGCAAGCCAAAATATTTATCTCCACTTGGTTGGTTTTATGAAAATGTTTGCAAGCATATTATACCCAGCGACCCTCGAATTGGCTCACTTTGTTATGCACTAGTATTTATTGCTTTTATGTGGTTTTGTGCTTGGTGGATGGATAAGAAGAAGATTTATGTGAAAGTATAATGCTAATAACACAAAGGTCTATAATGATGCCATGATGTATACCGATGAAAGGATTGCGACGCAACGATGATGCCATGAAAAACTAAAGCTGGTATTAAAATCTAACTTTATTCTTTCACTTCTTCTTCCGCATCCTCCACATATTCATTCATATAAATTTTAAACAACACTAATGCATAGCTTATTATTAATGGCCCAAATATTAGACCTATAAATCCAAATAAATTAAAGCCAACAATAACTCCTAAAATAGTTATTACTGGGTGTACATCACCAAGTTGTTTCATAATGGTTATACGGGCTAAATAATCTACATTGCCTGTTACTACTAAACTGTAAATTAATAAGCCAATGGCTCTGCCATCATTACCTGTGGCAAATAAATAAATGACTAAAGGTATTGAAATGAGCATTGTCCCCACAACGGGTACAAAGGCACATACACCTGTTAAAAAGCCCCACAACGCCCAATCATCTACACCAAAAATTATATACCCTATGGTAGCAGTAATACCTTGTATAATGGCAATAATAGGTAAGCCAAGTGCATTGGCTTTTACTACTTTTTTACCTTCTGCTGCCAGCAAATCTACATTGCTATCCTTTAGTGGAATGGCATTGTGCAACGTACGTTCCATTTTTCTTGCATTAACTAGCATGTGATACAATAAAAAAAGCATAATGGCTAAATTGGTTACCAAATTAGCCGTGCTATTTAAAAACCCTGGCAAAACTGTAGCTACTTTTGACAACGCCGTTGTAATTGTTTTTTCGGAAATGATAGTGTACCCAACTTTTGCCTGCACTTCTACTACCATTTTTTTAAATGCATCTATATAGAGATTTGGATTATTTAATATATCATCTACCTTAGGGCTAATTAATGTTACTGCTAAATAAATAGGTATGCCAAAAAGTACTAAGTAAAATAATATATAAAGTACAGCAGCAAGCGATGGTTTCCATTTGCGTTTATACAATAACTTAAAATAATTTTCTCTACTTAAAATATAAAGGGTAACAGCGCCTAATATGCCTGGTATAAAAACATGCAAGCTTTTAACCACTACAAATAGTAATGCTATTAAAATTACAAGGGTAATTATTTGCTTAATTCTGTTATTAAAAGTAACTGTCATACCTAAAGTTAGGTAAAAGGGTAATTACAAACAAAGGGCTGTCAAACTAGTAGTCCCGCCAAGAATCGAACTTGGATCTAAAGTTTAGGAAACTTCTATTCTATCCATTGAACTACGGGACCATTTCAATCTTAGATTACTAGATTTGGAGGGCAAAACTATGTTATTCTTGCTTATCAAAAAAAGCAAAATCTTAATTCAAAAATCTTAATTCTTAATTCTATCTTTGCCTCCCGAAATTTTCGGTACTAAAATATAATATAATGAAGTGGCTTAATATTTTAATAAAATATCGTTTGTGGATTGGTATAGTGTTGTTGGCTTTGGCCATTTTTACACATACTCAAGCTGGCTTTTGGCCATCTTTTATACTTTACTTATTGGCATTAATAGCTATTGTAGGGCATTTTATTATGGGGCCTATGCGTTTAATACAAGGCTATATGGAAGATGGAGATATTGAAGGAGCTAAAAAAGTAATCAATTCTATTTGGTTTCCGGGTTTGCTAATAAAGCCTGTACGTTCGGTGTATTACACCATTAAAGGCAATTTGTCAATGGCAGAAAGTAATTTTGAGGATGCCGAAAAAAATCTTAAAAAAGGAAATGATTTAATGCAAAACAGCACCCTTATGAAGGGGCAAATGGCTCAAGCCGAAGGTGCAAATAAATTACAACTAGGTATGCTAGCTATGCAAAAAGGTGATATAAAACAAGCCGAAAGCTACATACGCCAAGCCATAAGAGCTGGTTTACCTGATAATGAAAACAATGCTGCTGCTTATTTGCAATTGTGCAGCATAATGATGAACAAAAGAGAGTTTAGAGCGGCTAAAGAATTTTTCCGCAAAGCAAAAAGCTACAAACCTACTACACCACAAATAGTAGATCAAATAAAACAAATAGAGAAGTATATAACGAGGATGCCGGGATAACCCCCTCCGCCCCCCTAAAGGGGAAATTTGGCTTATTGTTATTCTATGTTTCTGCTTATTAAAATCAGTTTTTATCTGTAAATATCTGTTTCATCCGTGTCTCTAAATCTTCCCAAATAATTCCTCTACCTTTTTCCACCTAAAATCAAAAATGCCTTGCAGTTGTTTTTTAACAAATACGGTATTGGCTATATCTCCCAAAAACCAAAAGGGTAATTTGTAATGTACAATATCTGTCATTTCTACTCCACCCTCTACAGTTTTAAAATGATGTTGATGGTGCCACATACTATAAGGGCCAAAGCGTTGTTTATCTACAAAAAATTGCTTGTCTTGCACATGTGTAATTTCTGTCATCCAATAAAGAGGAATACCTAAAACAGGGCTTACTTTATACTCAATAATTTGCCCAGCATACATCTTATTGCCATGGTGTTTACTTACAATATTAAAGCCCAAGTTGGCTGGTGTAATTTCTTCTAAATTAGCAGGACTACTAAAAAAATCCCAAGCGGCATCTAACGTTATTGGAATTTTTTGTACGGTTTTGAGGGAATATACTTTGCTCATGTATCATTATTTGTACGTATAACAACAAACTGTATAATTTGTTTTTTGAGCCAAACATTTAGTTATAAATTTGGTTTCATTAGCGTCGTTCACCGTACACTGTATGTAGGCACACTTGTATAGTAGTATCGCTAATCACCAATGAAGCAAGCACTTTAACCAATAATATGCAACTAAAAAGTCAACAGTTACAAAATAAATTTACCGAAACCTACAACCAGCTAAACCTTGCTCAACAAAAAGCTGTGGATGCCATTGAAGGACCAGTAATGGTTATTGCTGGGCCAGGCACTGGTAAAACACAAATTTTAGCAGCCCGTATTGGAAAAATTTTATTAGAAACTGATGCCCAGCCAGAAAATATTTTATGCCTTACCTATACCGATGCTGGTACTATTGCCATGCGTAAACGTTTGCAACAATTTATTGGTGCCGATGCATATAAAGTAAATATTTACACCTTTCATGCCTTTTGTAACGATGTTATACAAGATAACTTATCGCTATTTGAAAAAACAAGTTTAGATGCAATTAGCGAATTAGAAAGTATTGAGTTATTTAAACAGTTGATTGATAGCTTCCCTAAAAATCATCCTTTAAAAAGATATAGAGGTGATGTGTATTTTGAAATAAATAATTTTCGTCAGCTTTTTTCTGTTATGAAAAGAGAAGGCTGGACAGCTGAGTTTATTAACGAAAGAATTGATGCTTACCTAAACGAACTACCCACCAGAGATGAATTTATTTATAAAAGAAAATATAAAGAGTTTAATGCAGGAGATATAAAGCAAGATAAAATTGACGATGAAAAAGAAAAAATGCAAAAGCTAAAAGCTGCTGTTGATGAATTTGAAAATTATCAAAACCTAATGCGTAAAAAAAATCGCTACGATTTTGATGACATGTTAAATTGGGTGATAAAAGCTTTTGAAGAAAATAAAAACGTTTTAGCTAACTATCAAGAAAAATTTCAATACATATTGGTTGATGAATACCAAGACACAAGCGGTACACAAAATAAAATTGTAGAGTTATTAGTTAGCTATTGGGATGAGCCCAATTTATTTGTAGTGGGTGATGACGACCAAAGTATTTATCGCTTTCAAGGCGCTAATGTTGAAAACATGGCTACGTTAATGGATAAATACACCAATTTGCTAGCTATAGTTTTAGAAAATAATTATCGCTCCGTACAATCTATTTTAAATATTTCTACAACCCTTATTCAAAAAAATGAAGAACGTTTAATTAATAAAAAGCCAGCATTACAGTTAACCAAAAACTTAATTTCCTCAAATACAACATTATCTTCCTTAGCCATTGATCCTGTATTGGTAGCCTACAACAATGCAAAAGAAGAAATGGCTGCAATTACAAATACAATCCACTCTTTTTTACAACAAAATATACCTGCCGGCAAAATTGCTGTTATTTATAAAGAAAATAAATATGGTGAAGAGTTAGCCAATTATTTTAGGCTAAAAAATATTCCTTTTTATAGCAAGCGTAACTTAAACATTTTAGAGAATGCTTTTGTAAAAAAAATAATACAACTGCTTCGGTATTTAAATGCAGAGCTAGATACTCCTTACGGTGGCGATGAAATGCTCTTCGAAATATTACATTACGATTTTTACAACATACCTGCTATTGAAATTGCAAAAATTACAGTAGAAGTAAATAATAAAAAATATAGTAATGAGCCAACATCTATCCGAAAACTAATTATTGATAAGGCCAATAGGCCAGCAAAAGATTTATTTGACAATGGCTTACCTACATCGTTAAAAAATATTAGTAAGCAGTTAGAAGAATTAATAAGCGATGTACCTAACCTTACTCTACAAAAATTATTTAGTAGCGTTATTGAAAAAGCAGGTGTATTAAATTATATAATGAATAGCATTGAAAAAATTCAGCTATTGCAATTACTAACCGCCTTTTTCGATTTTATAAAAGAAGAAACTAGCCGCAACCCTTTACTTACATTACCTCAATTAATTTCTATAATTGACTTAATGGAAAAAGAAAACCTGCCATTACCTATGAATGAAACTAATGGTACAGATAAAGGTGTAAACTTACTAACAGCCCACGGCAGTAAGGGTTTAGAGTTTGAGTATGTTTTTTTTGCAGGACTTAATGCCAGCAGTTGGGAAAAAAAGCGTAAGCCAGGCGGTGGTTATAAATTACCCGACACTATGTTTTCCAACTCCCTCTCCCTTGGAGAGGGTAAGGGTGAGGTAGAAGAATTACGCCGCTTATTTTATGTAGCACTTACCAGAGCCGAAAAGCATCTTCAACTATCTTACCCAAAATATAAAAATGATGGCAAGGAGTTAGAACCCAGTATGTTTATTGCTGAAATTTTACAACAGCATAATTTACCGTTACAAGAGCCAAAACTTTCTCCAGAAGAAATTTATGAATTTGAAATTTTACAATTCACTCATCAAGCACCAGAAATTGAACATGCCGAGGATGATTTTATTGATGGTTTATTATCAAAATTTACAATGAATGTAACAGCTCTTAGCAATTATTTAAAATGCCCTTTACAATTTTACTATCAAAATTTAATTCGTATACCCAGTGGTAAAAGCGAAGCCACAGAGTTTGGTAGTGCTATACACCATGCACTTGAAAAACTGTTTAGAAAAATGCAGGAAACAGAAAAATTTCCTACGGTAGCAGAAATGCTAACCGATTTTGATTGGTATATGTATCGCCATAGAGAAAATTTTACCAAAGAAGCTTTTGACAGACGATTAGAATATGGGCATGAAGTACTTATGAATTATTACAGCAAATACATAAATAGTTGGAACAAAATTGTAGCCATTGAAAGAAATATAAGAGGTGTAGTTGCTAATGGTGTACCACTAAAAGGTAAATTAGATAAATTAGAATTTGATGGCAAAAATGTAAATGTGGTTGATTATAAAAGTGGCGATATTGATAAAGCATTACCAAAACTAAAAGGCCCAAGCGATAAAGAACCCAATGGTGGCGACTATTGGCGACAAGCTGTTTTTTACAAATTGTTAATTGATAATTACGAACAAAAAGATTGGAATGTAATTAGCACCGAATTTGATTTTGTAGAACCAGATAAGAAAAAGGAATACAGAAAAGAAAAAATTGTAATAACTCCTGCCGATACCGAAACGGTTAAGCAACAAATTACTGAAGCATGGCATAAAATTCAAAATAAAGAGTTTTATACTGGATGTGGTAAGGAAGATTGCCATTGGTGCAATTTTGTAAAAGATAATAAACTGGTAGTAGAGTTACATGATGTAGAGGAAGAAGAATAAATATAATTGTATATTTGACAAAAGGTTTATGATGGCAACAATTAGAAAAAAAATGCTTGATGAAATAACGTCTGCGCCAGAAAGTACAGTAAAAAATCTGTACAAACTTTATTCGATTGTTAAAGAGCAAAATAGCAGTTCAATTAAATGGGAACATTTATCTGATGATCAAAAGTTAAAAATTGATTTAGGTTTGCAGCAATTAAATCAAGGAAAAGGAATACAAGCTAATAAAGCCATGTATCAATTGCAAAAAAAATATGGGCTTAGTTAAACCAGTAATAATATCTCCACAAGCCCTGCAAGATTTAGATGAAGTTTATGCTTGGATATTATATAAATTTGGAACAACAACACTTCAAAATTTTCATAATAAATGGAGTGTCTTTCTACAACTTTTATCAACCCAGCCAACATTATTTCCTTATTTAAATAGGCAAAAAGGATTACGCAAATTTGTTTTCTACAAAAGAAATTTAGTTATTTACAAAAACAAGAGAACCCACGTAGAAATAGTTGCTGTGTTTAACACTTGGCAAAACCCCAAAAAGTTAAAAATCTATAAATAACGTTTCTTTTTATACAATACACAACTAATACATTTAAGTTTGCACTATAATGAAAGCCAAACAACTTTTTTATACTTTTTTATTTTTATTATTTAGTTATACCTACAACATTGTAGGTACAGGCTGTGCTCAAATAGGCATGCCTACTGGTGGTGCAAAAGATACTATTCCTCCAATATTAGTAAATGCAAATCCACAACTAAAAACTGTAAATTTTAACGATAATAAAATTACGCTTACGTTTAATGAGTATATTGAAGTAAAAGATGTACAAAACAATGTGCTAGTTTCGCCGTTTCCAAAAAAAACACCAGAAATAAACTACAAGTTAAAGACAGTTACCGTTAAGTTAAAAGATACGCTACAACCAAATACCACTTACACAATAAATTTTGGTAAAGCCATTGTAGATTTAAACGAAGGCAATCCATTGGGTGATTTTAATTATGTTTTTTCTACAGGAGCTACTATAGACTCTTTAACATTAAGTGGTAAAATACTATTAGCAGAAACTGGCAAAGTAGATAGTACTTACACAGTATTATTATATAGAAATGCTGATGACTCTACAGTAGAAAAAAGAAAACCTAACTATTTAACCAAATTAGATGGGCAAGGCAATTTTGTTTTTAAAAATTTACCCAATGATAATTTTAGTGTTTATGCACTAAAAGATGGTGATGGTGGTAAAACCTATAATGCCAAGACGGAAGGTTTTGCATTTATAAATAAAACTGTTAATCCAGCTACCTCAAAAGACACTTTAATGCTATATGCTTATGTGCAAGAAAAAGAAAAAAAGGAAATAGCTGTGGTAAAAAATACTGATAAAAAATTAAGATATTCATTAGCTAGTGGTACTACACAAGATTTATTAACGCCATTAACTATTGAGTTTAACAAGCCTCTAAAAAAAGCAGATCTTACTAAAATAATATTAATAGATACTAATTTAAAAGTTTTATCCAATGCAAAAGTTAGCATTGACAGTACTACTAAAAAAATTACAATTGAAAATAAATGGCAAGAAGAACAAGTATTTAAATTACTTATTGATAAAGATGCGTTTGCTGATTCAACAGGTTTGGCACTAACCAAAAACGATACTTTAAAAATTACAACTAAAAAGCAAAGTGATTATGGCAATGTGGTACTTCGATTTAAAAATTTAGATAAAAGTAAAAACCCATTACTCCAATTTGTTGTTAACGATGAAATAAAAAAATCATTCTCTATAACTTCCACAGAGTGGAATGATAAACTATTTACCCCTGGCGATTATGAAATAAGAATTGTATATGATGCCAATAACAATGGCAAATGGGATGCTGGCAATTACAAACAAAAGCTACAGCCCGAAAAAGCTATCACATTAAGTAAAAAAATTAGCATAAGAGCTAATTGGGATAATGAAAGTGATATAGAATTATAGCTTCCTTTTTGAATTTAAAAATTAGCACATTATAGTATTAGCAAATTATCACATTATCTTTGCTTAATGCAATTTTCCTCTCACTTACTAGAAGCCGCTGTAAATGAATTTTCAAAACTACCAGGCATTGGTAAAAAAACAGCCTTGCGTTTAGTATTATATCTTTTAAAACAACCTGCTACAGATACAGAAAGCTTTAGTGATGCTATTACGCAAATGCGTAGTCAAATAAAATTTTGTACCACTTGTTATAACATAAGCGATACACAAGAATGTAGCATTTGTAAAAACCCCATGCGTAAAAAAGAAATCATTTGTGTAGTAGAAAATATTAGAGATGTAATTGCCATAGAAAGCACCCAACAATATAACGGTCAATATCATGTATTGGGCGGCATTATTTCGCCGTTAGATGGTATTGGACCAGAGCAATTAAACATTGATTCTTTAATAAAAAGAAGTGAAACAGGTAGTATTTCCGAAATTATTTTTGCTTTAAATCCAAACATTCAAGGCGATACTACTGTTTATTACATTACAAAAAAATTACAACACACCACTGTAAAGGTTACTACTATTGCCAGGGGTATTGCTTTTGGTGGAGAGCTTGAATATGCCGATGAAATGACGTTAGCAAAAAGCATTAGTAATCGTATTCCTGTATCACAGTATGTTCACTAAATTGGTATGAAAAAGAAATTAATCATCATTGGAGTTTTACTTTTAATAACTGCCTTAGTAGGTTTTTTAGTCGTTAAAATGATGTACAAAAAAGCAGAGAGAAATGTAGCAACAGAGCAGGCTATAGTTATTAGCCCAATCCAATTTTCAACCATTTATAAAAATGCAGAAGATAGTGCCAATATTCTTTATTTGAATAAAACAATTCAACTAACTGGTATTATTTCTTCAATTTCAAATGACATAGATAATCAAACCTCAATTACAGTTGAAACTAATGATAGCTTACCACAAATAAATTGCACCATTGACGCCATGTACAAAAGCATTAATACTGCAGATACTGTTACCATTAAAGGGATTAATACAGGCATTTTAACCAATATTAATATAATAAATTGTATTATAATTGATTCTAAAAAATATTCAGGGCCTGTTTACACACCCAAAGAAGAACAAAAAACTACAATAATAATTGACACCTTAAAAACTAAAGAAAAACAAGAGCAGTTACCCTCCATTTTCAAAACAACAAAAGCACAAGTAACTTTTGATGCAGGGGGTGGCATTGAAGATATTAAAGCCACTAATAAACAAGTAGAAGCTAGTTTAGATGTAAGCGGCAACGTAAATTTTAAATTAGCCATATTGCAATTCAAATTTGAAGACGTTTTAATGCAACAACATTTTAACGAAGAATATGTTGAAAGTAATAAGTTTCCTACCGCAAAGTTTATTGGCAAAATAATTAACAACAACGAAGTTTTTCTTACGAAAGATGGAACTTATAAAGCCATAATAAAAGGGCAGCTTACAATACATGGCAAAACAAAAGATGTACAAACAACAGCACAAATTATTGTAAATAGTAAAAAGATAAAAGCCATGGCTTCCTTAAAAATAATATTAGCCGACTTTGCTGTAAAATCAGCCGCTACCGACGAAGCCGAATTAAAAATTACAGCCAATTTTTAAAACTAATGTTGTAACTTTGCACTACAAAAGGCAGATTTGTTTATTGTTCAGCCTACAACAGAACTAATAAACGTCCACAAAACTCCACACAGTTTTTCCAACGTTTATAAGTTTTTTTGTGAACCCAACATTAGTTAATTTTTAACTTCATTGGCAACAATTGTTTATTATTTTTTATCTTTTTTAACAAAAGAAAAAAATAATTACTCTTGTACAGCAGCTCAATATTCATCGCCTCAAACTCAAGTTAGTATGCAAACAATTCAACAGGCATTAGAAGAAAGAATATTAATAATTGATGGTGCTATGGGCACTATGATACAACGTCATAAACTTCAAGAAGCAGATTATCGTGGCGAACGATTTAAAAATTGGCATATTGATGTAAAAGGCAATAACGATTTATTATGCCTTACCCAGCCACAAATAATAATTGATATTCATAAGCAATATTTAGATGCAGGAGCAGATATTATTGAAACCAATACCTTCAATAGCCAAGCCATATCACTAGCCGATTATGAAATGGAAAGCCTTGCTTACGAATTAAATGTAGCCGCAGCAAATTGTGCAAAACAAGCAGTAAAAGAAACTGGTAAAACCGCTTGGATAGCTGGCGCCATTGGCCCAATGAGTAAAACACTTTCATTAAGTCCCGATGTAAACAATCCTGGTTTTAGAAGTGTAACATTCGATGAAGTTGCCAATGCTTATTACGAACAAGTAAAAGGCTTGGTAGATGGTGGCGTAGATATTTTATTAATAGAAACTATTTTTGATACCCTCAATGCAAAAGCTGCAATTTATGCAGTAAAAAAATATTTTAAAGACCATCCAGAAAAAACTGAATTACCTATTTCTCTTTCTGGCACTATTACAGATGCCAGTGGTCGTACATTAAGCGGTCAAGTTTTAGAAGCATTTTATACATCTATAGCACATGCCAACCCATTAAGCGTAGGCTTAAATTGTGCATTGGGTGCAAAAGATATGCGTCAGCACATTGAAGAATTATCGGGTATTGCAAGTTGTTATGTAAGTGCCTATCCCAATGCAGGCTTACCCAACGCCATGGGTGAGTACGATGAGCAACCACATGAAACAGCACACATTATAGAAGAGTGGGCTGCTAATGGTTGGCTAAATATTATTGGCGGTTGCTGCGGCACTACGCCGGATCATATTAAACATATTGCAGAAGAAGTAAAAAAATATAAAGCAAGGGAATTACCTGTGGTGGAAGAAATACTTTAACCACAAAGTACACAAAGAATTTTCACTAAGAACACAAAGAAAGTATGACTGAAAATGAATTATCGAAAATTGTATTTGAATGTGGGCTTAAAGTTCATAGAGCTTTAGGCCCTGGGTTATTAGAAAGTGCATATGAAGAATGTTTGTTCTATGAAATAACTAAAACAGGTATTTATGTTGAAAAACAAAAAGGGTTACCATTGGTTTACAACGAGGTAAAATTAGACATTGGTTACAGAATTGATTTGATAATCGAAAATAAATTAATAGTAGAAATAAAAGCAGTTGAAGCTCTTACGGATATTCATATTGCTCAAATATTAACGTATTTAAAATTATCGAATTGTAAACTTGGTCTTTTAATAAATTTCAATACTCTTCTTTTTAAAGATGGAGTAAAAAGAATCATAAATGGCACTTTGTGATTCTTTAAAAAAATAAATAATAACAACTAGTAATAGACTTAAAAAATAGAAATAGCACTTTGTGAACCTTGTGTAAATCTTAGTGTTCTTTGTGGTAAAAACAGTAAAAACAATGACTACAATAAAACCATACTTACGCTTATCAGGTCTTGAACCCTTAGTAGTAAGACCTGAAACAAATTTTGTAAATGTTGGCGAACGCACCAATGTAACAGGTAGCAAAAAATTTGCAAGGCTTATTAAAGAAGAAAAATATGAAGAAGCCTTATCGGTAGCAAGGCAGCAAGTAGAAAGTGGTGCACAGGTAATAGATATAAACATGGACGATGCCATGCTAGAAGGTGTACAAGCCATGACTACGTTTTTAAACCTTGTACAAGCCGAGCCTGATATTGCCAAGATTCCGATAATGATTGACAGCAGCAAGTTTGAAATTATTGAGGCTGGTTTAAAATGTGTACAAGGCAAATGCATTGTAAACTCCATCTCTATGAAAGAAGGAGAGGCAAAATTTATTGAACAAGCATTTATTTGCAAAAGTTATGGTGCTGCCGTTATAGTAATGGCATTTGATGAACAAGGACAAGCAGATACCAAACAACGCAAAGTAGAAATTTGCTACAGAGCCTATAAAATTTTAACAGAGCAAGTTGGCTTTGCTCCGCAAGATATTATTTTCGACCCCAATATTTTTGCCATAGCAACAGGGCTTGAAGAGCATAATAATTATGGTGTAGATTTTATAGAGGCTACAAAAGAAATAAAACAATTAATGCCGCTTACTAAAGTGAGTGGTGGTGTAAGTAACCTTAGTTTTTCGTTTAGAGGAAATGACCATGTACGTGAAGCTATGCACAGTGTATTTTTATACTATGCAATAAAAGCCGGTATGGACATGGGTATTGTAAATGCAGGACAATTGGTTATTTACGATGATATAGAGCCTAAACTAAAACAACTTTGTGAAGATGTAATTCTTAACAAAAACAATGATAATAATGAAGCTACAGAAGCATTAATAGCCTTTGCCGAAACCGTAAAAGCAAAAGGAAAAGAAATTGTAAAAGATGAAAAGTGGAGAAATGAAACGGTTGAAAAAAGATTAACGCATTCATTGGTAAATGGTATTACCGATTATATAGATGCCGATACTGAAGAAGCAAGGCAAAAATATGCAAGGCCACTCGATGTAATTGAAGGTCCTTTAATGGATGGCATGAATGTAGTTGGCGATTTATTCGGTAGTGGAAAAATGTTTTTACCACAAGTAGTAAAAAGTGCAAGGGTAATGAAAAAATCTGTAGCCATACTTACACCTTATATTGAACAAGAAAAAGAAGATAGAAAAAATGCTCATCTTGCCGCAGGCACAACAAACGAGGAAACTGCTGGCGCTGCTACAATACTATTAGCCACCGTAAAAGGCGATGTACATGATATTGGTAAAAATATTGTAGGTGTTGTATTAGGTTGTAATGGTTACAATATAATTGATTTAGGCGTAATGGTTAGTACCGATAAAATTTTAGATACTGCTCAAAAAGAAAATGTAGATATTATTGGATTGAGTGGTTTAATTACGCCAAGCCTAGATGAAATGGTGCATGTGTCACATGAGATGAAACGCAGAGGAATGACACAACCCTTACTAATTGGAGGAGCCACCACAAGCCGCATGCACACAGCAGTAAAAATTGCACAGCAATATGATAATGGCGTTATTCATGTATTGGATGCAAGTAGAAGTGTAACCGTAGCAGGTAGTTTATTAAATAAAGAGCAAAAGCCAGCATTTTTATCAAGTATAAAAAATGAATACGATAAACTAAGAGATGATTTTAATAATAGAAAAGTAGTAAAGCAATATTTATCATTTAGCGATGCTCAAAAAAATGGAGCGGCAATTGATTGGCAAAATTATACTCCAGTTGCACCTACATTTACAGGAACAAAAATTTTAGATAATTATAGTCTTGCAGAAATTGCTGAGTACATTGATTGGCAACCATTTTTTATTGCATGGGAAATGCACGGCAAATTTCCTGCAATACTTACCGATAGTGTAATTGGCACAGAAGCTACAAAGCTTTACAA
>JAGNRZ010000179.1 GCA_017988335.1 Ferruginibacter sp. | reverse complement strand
AAATAAGCTCATTAAAAAGCCGTTCAAAAATGAACGGCCCCTTGTTGCTCAATTTTACTGCTTATATGAACATTCTTTACTTACTTTATTTACTCTATTTACTTTACTTACTTTTCTACATCATCTACTTCATTTCCTCTAAATCCAAATCATCCATTTCCATTTTATCGCCAGCTTTTTGCTTACGCATTTCTTTTAGCTTAGTAATTTGCTCTGGTGTTAAAATTTGTTGCATTTTTTTAAGTTGCTCTTTTCTAAATTCTTTTAATTTAGTTTTTCTTTCCTCTTCACTTATTTGATTATTGCCGTCAATAGCTTCTTTTTGAGCCTTACTGCTTTTACGCATTTCTTTAAGTTGTTTCATTTGTGTTCTTGAAAGATTTAGCTCCTTCATCATCGCCTTTTTATCTTTACGAGATGCTTGAGGCATTTCTTCTGCCATAACTGGAGATGCAGGAGTTGTTGCGATTGCCGAATCAGCTACCGCTTTTGAAGGTTTAGTACGCTTTATTTGTGCAAATGCCACTGTAGAAAAAAAGATACCGATTGTAATTAAACTAACTATTTTCTTCATTTTTATTTGTGTTTTATGATAGACTATAAAATTACAATAAGGTTTAATTACTTGCAATAAAAAAGCCTCGGCTACTTACGTAACCAAAGCTTGTAACGATTGCTTGCCAGCTATTTTAATTAGTTTAACTTTTTTTCAAAGCATATACTATTGTACACATCGGCATATTGTCCGTAATTAGGAATTATTGTGTAGTTGCATTTTTTATACAACGCTATAGCTTCTGGTTGCTTTTGCCCTGTTTCTAAAATACATCTTTTATACCCTAATTCTTTTGACCACACTTCAAGCTCATTTAATATAGCAGTTGCATACCCTTTGCCTCTACCCTCTTCAACACAATACATTCGCTTTACTTCCATAGTTTGGGCATCATACTCTTTTAAAGCTCCACTTGCAATTGGCACATCATCTTCGTAAGCCACCAATGTATAATTTAACTTTGCTATTTTATTATACTGTGCATAAAACTGATGGTCATCTCCATCTCTCTGCGTCAATTCTTTATCTAGCAATTGTATTAATGCTATAAAATCTTTGTTGGCAGCATCTGTTCGTATAATAGTAAGCATTGTAAAAGTAAAGTTGCCTAACGGTTAGGGTTAGGCAACTTGGTTTTTCTATCTTAAAAATAATATTTCTCTGTACTTAGGTAGTAACCAATAAGCATCGTCAACTAGTAATTCTAATTTATCTACATGATAACGAATAATATCAAAATATTGCCCTTTTACTTTTTCACAATAAGCAATTGCTTTATCTCTACTGTTTGTAAGCTCATTTGCTTTCTTACGTTCAGCAATCATTTTTTCAACGCTATCACTCATAATACTAATATGCTCACTTACTTTTTCTAACACTTGCAATTGGTTTGCATAAGCACTTTCTTTTAAGCCTGCTTCTTTTAACCCCTTTACATTAGTTAATAATACATTTTGATATTTAATTGCAGAAGGCAAGATGATTGTAGTGGCTAGCTCTCCCATTACTCTAGCTTCAATTTGCACTTTTTTAATGTAATCTTCTAGCATAATTTCATGCCTTGCTTCTAACTCTGGGTGAGTGTAAATTTCGTTAGCAGAAAATAATTTCATAGCCTTTTCTGCCACATAAGCATCCAAAGCAGCTGGTGTAGTTTTTACATTTGGTAATCCTCTTTTTGCTGCTTCTTGCTCCCACTCTGCACTGTAGCCATCGCCTTCAAATAATGTAGCTTTACTAGCCACAATATATTTTTGAATAATTTGCATTATCGCTACTTCTTTCTTCTCTCCTTTTTCAATCAATGCATCAACAGAAATTTTAAATTGCTTTAAGGTTTCTGCCATTATAGTATTTACAACCGTCATAGCATTGGCACAGTTTGCAGAAGAACCTACGGCTCTAAATTCAAACTTATTTCCTGTAAACGCAAAAGGCGAAGTACGATTTCTATCTGTATTATCTAACAATAATTCTGGTATGCTTTTATGAATATCTAACTTAAGCATAGCTTCATCTTGCTCATCAAATTTACCGCCTACTCTAGTTTCTATTTGATTTAAAACATTGGTTAAATACTCCCCAATAAAAATTGATATAATAGCTGGCGGAGCTTCGTTTGCCCCTAAGCGATGGTCGTTGCCAGCACTTGCAATACTTGCTCTTAATAACTCTGCATAATCATGTACTGCCTTAATAATATTAACAAAAAATGTTAAAAACATTAAGTTAGTTTTTGGCGTTTTACCAGGTGCTAATAAATTAACGCCTGTATCTGTACTTAAACTCCAGTTGTTATGCTTACCGCTACCATTAACACCAGCAAATGGTTTTTCATGCAATAATACTTTTAAGCTATGACGCTTTGCTACTCTTTCCATTACATCCATCAACAATGTGTTGTGATCAACGGCTAAGTTTGCTTCTTCAAAAATAGGTGCACACTCAAACTGTGCAGGCGCTACCTCATTATGACGGGTACGTAAAGGAATACCTAGCTTGTAAGATTCTTGTTCAAAATCTCTCATAAAAGCGTATACTCTTTCTGGTATGGCACCAAAATAATGATCTTCTAATTGTTGCCCTTTTGCAGGTGCATGCCCAAATACAGTACGACCTGTCATGGTCAAATCTGGTCTTGCATTGGCCAAGCCAGCATCTACCACAAAATACTCTTGCTCCCAACCTAAAGTAGCTGTTACTTTAGTTACGTTTTTATCAAAATATTGGCACACATCTACCGCTGCTTTATCTACCGCCACCAATGCTTTTAACAATGGTGTTTTAGCATCTAAACTTTCGCCAGTGTATGAAATAAATATTGTAGGAATGCACAACGTTTTACCATTACCTATCTCCATAATAAATGCTGGAGAAGATGGATCCCAAGCGGTATAGCCTCTTGCCTCAAACGTAGCTCTTAAACCACCGTTTGGAAAACTTGATGCATCTGGCTCTTGCTGGATTAATGCACCGCCTTCAAACTCTTCAATGGGTGTACCATCGCCTTTTAAGGTAAAAAATGAGTCATGTTTTTCGGCACTTAAACCAGTAAGTGGTTGAAACCAGTGTGTAAAGTGAGTTACTCCTTTACTTTCTGCCCAAGCTCTTAAACCATTGGCAATTTGGTTGCCCATAGTACGGTCAATTTTTTTACCGCTTTTTGTACTGGCTAATAAACTTTTATAAGCTTCGTCGCTTAAAAATTCTCTAGCCGTTTTAAGTGTAAATACATTTTCGTTAAAGATGGAAGTGATTTTAGTAGAACCTTCTACCTTAACTTCTACAGGGTTACTTGTTAACTTTTCAAGTGCCTTAAATCGTAAAGATTGCATATTTTTTGATTTGAAGACACAAAAAAACGATTAATTAAACCAAAAAACAATTTTATTTTGGTTATACAGTTAAAAAATAACAAAATGTTGAGAAATATTTTATATTATTTTATTTTTTAATATTTATATCTTTCGTTAAAATACTAGCTATAATTGGGGTAATTATAAAGGGTAAATAGATGCTTCTATACCTAATAATTGCCCCTAAATTGGGAATAATATGCCCAATGAATAAGAAACTGAGGAATAAAAATCCAAGAATGACTGCCCAAAAAATTGTGGGCACTGCTAATTGCTGTTTTCTTGTTTTATAAAAAAAGATAATGATTAGGGCGAAGTAAGCCAGTACTTCTAATGCAAATGGCAATAACATTATTGGCTTTTGCCAAATAAAAGGCTTGATTAAAACATTGCTTAAAGCTGTAGGCGTATTATATAAAAAACTGATGGCAGTGGGTTGCAATACTTGCAGCATTGTTTGTGTATTGCCAGCTTCTAAACCAAAATAATCTGCTTGTTTATCTGCAATAAATTGTAAAGGATTGATAGATGAGATTTTTCCGGCAAATAATATGGCAAGAATAAAAATTGACAAGACTACTAAAACCACATACGCAGGTTTGTAATTTACTTTTGTACTTAACCACCATGCTGCTAATAATGGCAATAAAGTTATGGCCACAATATTTCTTAAAATTAAAAGCAACAAAACTGATAACAAGCCTGCAATATAATATTTGAAGTTTTGCTTACCTTCTTGAAAAATAGAATAGGCACAATACAAAGAAATAGTAATTAGGGTAAATAGCAATCCATCTCTATGAATGCCACTACTAAAATATAAGAATGATGGCAATAGAAAACAGCCAATAATCAACCCATAATTAAATGAAGGAAACATCTTTTTAAATAAACGATACAAAGCAATGTGTCCTAAAAAAACAATGCTATTAAAAAAAACAGAATTGATATAATAATTACCCCTGCTTATTACATTAAAAAATGCCATAAATTTTATGAGGCAATTATTTTTTAAGTCGTTCCAAAAAGAATCGGCATGGCCCCAAAAATCGGCATAACTGCCGTTGTAGTTAGAAATAAATAATTCTGAAAAAAAATATTTAGGGTTAGTTTTTAACACCTCAAACTCTTGTACACTATGATAATTATTATCCCAATAATCGTTATGAATACCATAAAAATGAAGAGAACAATAACCTACAGCCACACCAGCTAATAACTTTATAGTAAACAAGCTAACTATCCAAGTATTACTTAGCCCTGCTTTTTTTACAAATGAAAGATGGGTTACCATGTAACAAAGCAACGTCGCAACAACTATAAATAAAAGATAATTAACCATACTATTTAAGATGGTAAGGTAAGAAAATTTATACTTTGGTGTAACTATATATGCTTAGCAAATCGTTTTCGTGTGTTATTTGGTTTGTAAATTGTAAACCAAGTTTTTCAAGCAATTTTATTGATGTTACATTATCGGGCAGTGTACAAGCTTCAATTGTATTGTAGCCAACATTATTTGTAAGATAATGCAACAACGTATTAGCGGCTTCAAAAGCATATCCATTGCCATTATATTGTGGTAAAAAAGCAAAGCCAATATCTGGGTGATTTAAATAATCTCTTTTAATAAGTGTTACTAATCCTATTGGTGTATTTGTGTTTGCAATAGTTACTGCCCAATAAGCAATATTTTGGTTGCTCTTAATTTTATCAATATAGTTATTGGCATCTTCTATACTATGTACATTTCTATCGCCTATAAATTTTATCCAACATTGTTTATTTAGCAGTTCTAAAATTAAGGAGGCAAACGAATTCTTTAATCGGTGCAATATTAACATCTCCGTATTTAATACAATGTTGATTGCATTTATCATGCTAAATCATTTCA
>JAGNRZ010000178.1 GCA_017988335.1 Ferruginibacter sp. | reverse complement strand
AATTCAAATTAAGAACCAAAAAAAACAAAAACATAATTTGATGAAATAAATGAAACGCCTAAGTAATCAAACAAAGTAGAAATGTTTGTAGCTGATGGTGGCTCTCTTAACGACAATACTTATTAAAAAATAAAATTGCGTTTTGCGGTTAAAGTTATTTTTGCTTTAAAATAATCACTATCTAAAATTAATATGACACCTTAAAAAAGGTGTCATATTTTTTCAAGTATTTGCTATTCTTAAATACTTCTATTACTATCAAAATTTTCCAACTCCTTGCTTACTGCATTCAAAAATGTGCTACCCAAAGCACCATCAATAATTCTATGATCGTAGCTTAAAGAAATATACATCATGTGGCGAATGGCAATACTATCACCTTGTGGAGTTTCAATAACCATAGGGCGTTTTTTAATAGCACCTACAGCCATAATAGCTACTTGAGGTTGATTGATAATTGGTGTACCCATTATGCTACCAAATGTACCTACATTAGTTAAAGTAAATGTACCACCAGTAGTATCATCTGGTTTTAATTTATTGTTACGGGCTGCATTGGCTAAGCCATTTACTTGCTTAGTTAAGCCTACTAAGTTTAACTGGTCTGCATTTTTAATAACAGGTACAATTAAGTTACCGCTTGGTAGGGCAGTAGCCATACCAATATTCAAATCTTTTTTTACAATTATTTTATCACCATCTACACTACTACTAAGCCATGGATATTTTTTTATACATTTTACAATAGCTTCAATAAATAAAGGAGTAAAGGTTATTTTTTCGCCTTCTCTTTTTTCAAAATCTTTCTTCACTTTTTCTCTCCATAAAACCAAATTAGTTACATCACACTCTGCAAAGCTGGTTACATGTGGACTAGTGTGTTTGCTATCTACCATGTGTTTAGCAATTAGCTTACGCATTCTATCCATTTCAATAACTTCAACATTGCCAGTGAAAACAGTAGGCGGTTGATAGTTTTGTTGTTGATTATTGGTTGGCTGTTGGTTGGTAGTTGCAGGTAACACAGTAGCTTGTTGTGTTTGAGCAGGTGCAGCTGGTTGTTGTGCATTGCCAGTACCTTTATTAGCCACATACGCTAAAATATCTTTTTTACTAACTCTACCATCTTGTCCTGTACCAGCAATATTTTCTAACTCTGCCATGCTAATCCCTTCTTGCTGTGCAATGTTTAAAACAAGCGGTGAGTAAAAACGTACACCTGTATTTGCAGATGGAGTAGTAGTAGCTGTAGGCGTAAAAGGAATTTCTTCTACCACTTTCGCCTCTTCATATTGTGGTTGTGATGCAGGCGTAGGTTCTGGCGTTGCAACTGCTGCAGAAGCACCCACACGTATTTTTGCAATAACAGTACCAATAGGCACTACATCATTTTCGTTAAATAAAATTTGTTCAATAACACCCTCGGCAGTTGAAGGTACTTCGCTATCTACTTTATCGGTAGCAATATCCAAAACAGTTTCGTCTTGCTTAATGGCATCGCCAGCTTTTTTGTGCCATTTTAAAATAGTGGCTTCCATAATACTTTCGCCAAGCTTGGGCATTACTAAATCTACAAGTGACATACTATTATTATTAATGTGTTGAATTTAATACGTTGCTTATTGGTATGCGGTACAAGAGTGCGACGCAACAATGTTCAATTGAAAAACAATAGCCGGTAACACAATTATTTAAAGCAATCAATAATGGTGGCAAAGGTAATTATTTATTTGTAAAGGTTATTTTAGATGTTTTAAGACCAACTGTAGTTTTTTATAGCATCTTTTGTTGCGTCGCAAACCTTTCATCGGCATACATAATGGTATCATTACAGACCTTTATGTTAATAGCCCTTTACGAATGGCTAAGTATAAACTGCCTAAGCATATTTAAAGCTGTGCTAGCTGTTAATTGAATGTTTCTTTGTCTATCAAATCTAAAATGCAATTTTTGGGTAACTATTTCATTGGCATTGCCAACACCAATCCACACTGTACCAACGGGTTTATCAGGAGTTTCGCCGCCTGGTCCCATAATGCCACTAACGGCTATGGCGTAATCAACATTTAAGTTTTTTAATGCCCCTTGTGTCATTTGTGTTACAATACTTTCGCTAACAGCACCTTTAGCTAGTAATTCACTTTTATCAACACCCAATAAATTTTCTTTAGCATCGTAAGCATAAGCAATTACACTGCCTTTGTAATAGGCACTGCTGCCTGCCATAGCAGTTATTAGGTGAGATATATAGCCGCCAGTGCAACTTTCGGCAGTACCAATGGTTTTGTTATTTTTAAGTAGCAGTTTAGCTACTACTTTTTCCATAGGTTCATCTTCGTTAGTTACTAAATATTGGGTTACTAAATTTTGTAACTGATTAAAATAATTATCTACTTCATTTTCTACCTCGGTTTTGTTTATACCACTGGTAGATAACCGCAAACGAACCATACCAAAATTGGGTAAATAAGCCAATTTAATATGTGGCGGAAGAGCTTCTTCAAAGTCTTTTATCATTTCGGCTAAAAAACTTTCGCCAACACCTGCGGTTAACAATGTACGATGTGCAATATGGGGAAATGAAAATTGGTTTAATAATTTAGGAATTACTTCTTCAACAATTAAACCCTGCATTTCAAAAGGAACGCCAGGTAGGCTTATAAAAATTATTTTTTTCTCCTCTCCTTTAGGAGAGGTTGGGTGAGGTTTGCTAAACCACATACCCGGAGCAGTGCCTCTTTTATTGAATAATACCTCACAAGTGTTAGGTACTTCGGCCTGCATTAAATTTCTTTCAATAATGGGGCGATTAAGTTTTGTAAAGATGTTGATTACATGTTGTTTCACATCTTCATTCACTATCATTTCGCCATTAAAGTATTTGCATAAAAGAGGCTTAGTAATATCATCGGCTGTAGGGCCAAGTCCGCCAGTTATAATGATTATATCTGCATGCTGCTGTTGCTCATCTAAGGCATTCCAAATTTCATCCCAATTATCACCCACAGCTACACGGCGTTTTACGGCAATGCCCACTTTGTTTAGTTGCTGTGCAATAAATGCACTGTTGGTATCAATTACTTGTCCTATTAAAAGTTCGTCGCCTATGGTAATTATGGATGCGTTGTTCATGAAAAGTTTGAGATGTAAAACAATTATTCGAAAGAAATGTTTTCGTAAATATCTTTTATTGAAATATTTATTTGCAGGCAATCAATAGGTATAATATCGTTACTGTTGTTAAACTCTTGCAATTGCCATTTATGGTTACCTTGCTTGGTGTGAAGCTCTGCATACATGCTTAAAGAATCTACCACCAAGTAAGCTTGTAAGCTTTCAATATCTCGGTACAATTTAAACTTGCCTCCTAAATCATAATCTCTGGTAGATTTTGATAAAATTTCAATAATCAATGTTGGGTTAGTAGCCGTATCAAAATGGTTATCTGTTAAATTGGGGTCTCCACAAAAAACAGAAATATCGGGGTAAGTATATAAAGTGTTTTTTGGAATGTGTATGCGTAAATCGCTTCCGTAGGGTTGGCAGCCTTTGCCTTTTAATTTATTGCCGAAAGCAAGTGTTAAATTAAAATTTAACTTATTATGATTAACCGAAGCCCCACTCATAGCAAAAATTTCGCCTTGATAGTATTCATGTTTGTCTAAAGCTGCCCTTTCTTCTGCTAAATATTCCTCAGCAGTAAAGTAATTGTATTTTGGGGCAGGCTCATTTACAATATTTTCCATACTCAAATTTACTTCTTTTAACTTTGATAATTAATTTTAGTTAATGAAAAACATATTTTTAATTGTAGGATTGTTTTTAAGTAAACTGGCGTTTTGTCAAACCCTTACAACAAACCTAGAAACTGGTATAAAAAAAATTGAGCAAGATCCTCAATTTAAACATGCCATTTTAAGTATGTATGTGGTAGATAGTAAAACAGGCAAAGTAGTATTTGATAAAAATAGTAATTATGGATTAGCCCCAGCAAGCTGCCAAAAAGTAATTACCAGTGCAAGTGCATTTGAATTGTTGGGGAAGGAGTATAGATATAAGACATATATGAGTTTAGCAGGAGAAATAAATGAAAATGGCGTTTATAGAGGTTTAATAATGATTAAGGGAGAAGGAGACCCAAGTTTAGGTAGTAATCGATACCTTTTTAGCAAACCTAACAATATACTTGGTAAATTTAGCAATGCTCTAAAAGAATATGGCATAAAAAAAATAGATGGAATAATTCGTTTTGATGATGTTTATGGTACGGACGATATGAGTATGCCTCCAAAGGGTTATATATGGGAAGATATGGGTAATTATTATGGGGCAAATAGCTGGCTAATTAATTGGAGAGAAAATCAATTTGACATTATTTTTAAGTCTGGGAGTACTAATAGGAGTACAGAAATAAAACAAATTTTTCCGATAATTCCCAATGTTACATTTATAAATAAAGTTAGGCATGGAGAAATAGGAAGTGGCGATGAAGCATACATAAATTCTTCTCCTTATGCGACAAAAGCTTACATAACTGGGACTATACCTCCTAATAAGGATGGATTTGTAATTTCAGGCTCTATGCCGCACCCTAGCAAAGTATTTGCTGAAGAACTTAAAAATGAATTGAAAAAAAAATCAATTAACATAGATGCATGTAATTTTTTATCTAGAGGTGAAGATGTTATGGAAAGTGAACCTCGAAATGAATTTGAATTAACAACTAGCAAGTATTTTTCACCAGTATTTGATTCTTTAAATTACTGGTTTTTAAAAAAGAGTGTCAATCTCTATGGCGAAACTTTTGTAAAAACTATTGGACAAAACAAGACGACTTATTTTTCCCTTGAAGATGGTATTACTACTATTAAAAACTTATGGAAACAAAAA
This sequence comes from Ferruginibacter sp., assembly GCA_017988335.1. Lineage (GTDB taxonomy): Bacteria > Bacteroidota > Bacteroidia > Chitinophagales > Chitinophagaceae > Ferruginibacter. The sequence continues at coordinate 459 of JAGNRZ010000178.1, read as the reverse complement.
GGGGTTAATCCCTCAGCCATAAATATTATTGATGGTAGCGGTTTGTCGCCAGCCAATAGAGTTACCACAAATGCTTTAGTAACTGTAATGCAATATGCAAAAAAACAAAATTGGTTTAGCTCTTTTTACAATGCCCTACCCGAAATGAACGGTATTAAAATGAAAGATGGTTATATAAGTGGCGTACGTAGCTATACAGGCTATATTAAAAGCAAATCAGGTAACGAATATACCTTTGCTTTAATAGTAAATAATTTTGATGGAAGCCCAGCCACAGTTAGGGAAAAGTTGTGGAAGGTGTTGGATGTTATGAAATAAATAAAATTTTATTGTGAAAAATTTCTTTTATAAACTAAGTATTTTGTTGTCTTTTCTTGGAATAGCAATATCAGTTAAGTTTTTTTATGATGCTAGCAGACCTTGCGGTAGTGACGGATGTTTAATTCGTCTATTATACGT